>DASSPJ010000118.1:0-12360 GCA_035699665.1 Candidatus Limnocylindria bacterium | reverse complement strand
CGGCCTGATCATCTCGTTCGTCGTGATCCTGCTTGGCGTGATCTGGGTCGCGTTCGACAGCCGAAAGCAGGGGTGGCACGACAAGCTGGCGAAGACGCTCGTCGTCCGGCGCTAGGGTGGAGGCGCCTCGGTAGCGGACCCCCCGCGAGCCTTGTGGCTAGAGCGCCAACGGAGTCGGATCGGGATGGTCGTCTGGGCCGACGATGAGGCCCCCCGTCGTCCGCCCTGCCTTCACTGGGTTCGGGCGAAGCACATGCCTGGCCGCAATCTCGCCGATCCCAGTCGGACGTCCGAAGTGGTATCCCTGTGCCAGGTCGCAGCCGAGGCCCACCAGCGCGCGCGCCTGCTCGGCTGTTTCGACCCCCTCCGCCACCGTGTCGAGTGACAGGGCATGGCACAGCTCGACGATGCCGCGCACCAGGGCCGCCTGGCGGGGGTCGAGGGTCACCTGCTCGACGAACGAGCGATCGATCTTCACGGCATCCAGCGGCAGGCGACGCAGGTAGCTCAGCGACGAGTAGCCGGTGCCGAAGTCGTCGATCGCCACGCGCACCCCAAGGCGCCGCAGGGCCTCGAGGCGCTCCAATGTTGTTGCGGCGTCGCTGAGAAGCACGCTCTCGGTGATCTCGAGAGTCAGGCGCTCGGGCGCGAGCCCGCTGGCTGCAAGGGCGGCTGCCACGGTGGCCTCCAGGCCGGGCTCGAGCAGCTGGCGCGCGGACAGGTTGACGCTCAGCGCGACGTCACCCCGTGCGGCCGGAGTGAGCTCTGCTGCTGCGCGGCAGGCTTCGCCGAGGACCCAGGCTCCGAGCTCCACGATCAGCCCGGTCTCCTCGGCCAGCGGGATGAACTCGACCGGCGACACGAGGCCGAGCGTGCCGCGGTCCCAGCGCACGAGGGCCTCGACCCCGCGCAGGCTGCCGTCACAGAGGCTGACGATCGGCTGGTACAGCACCCGGAACTGGCCACCGTCGAGTGCGGTGCGCAGGTCGCTCTCAAGCTCGAGGCGGCGCGCGGCGCGCTGGTCGAGCTCGGGGTGAAACAGGCTCACGCCGCCACCGCCGCGGGCCTTGGCCTCGTACATGGCCAGATCGGCGCCGCGCAGCACGTCGTCCGTGCGGTCCTGGCCCGCCTGGGCCAGGCGGACACCGATGCTGGCCGTCAACGTCAGCGACCGATCGGCCACCTGCAACGGTCGCCGAAGCACGGCCGCCAGCCGGTCGGCCGCGGCCAGCGCGTCCTGTTCGTCCTCAACGCCATCCATGAGCACGGTGAACTCGTCTCCGGCCATGCGGGCCACGGTGTCGCCGACCCGGATGCTCGACGTGAGGCGTCGGCCGACCTCGACCAGAGCCATGTCGCCTGCCAGGTGGCCAAGCGTGTCGTTGACCCGCTTGAGATCGTCGATATCGATGAACAGCACCGCGGCCGGAGACCGCCGGCGACGCGTCGGCATCAGGCGCTGCGCGAGCCGATCGCTGAAGAGGCTGCGATTGGGCAGGCCGGTGAGGGCGTCGTGCAGCGCCGAGTGCAGCATGTGCTCCGTCCGCTCGGCGTCGGTGATCGCGAGGCTGGCGAGCTCCGCGAAGGCGGTCAGCGCCTCGAGCTCGGTGTCACCGTACTGCCGGCCACGCAGCGTCGAGGCGACCACCAGGCTGCCGATCGGCCGCCCATCGGCTCGGATGGGGGCCGCCGCGGCGGCCTGCAGGCCGCGCTCCACCAGGGTCGGTGTCGCCATCGGATGGCGGGGATAGTCCTCGATCACCACCAGCCGGTCCTCGGCCAGCGCAAGCCCGCCGGCCCCGCTGCCCGGCGTCCCACCCACCACGACTCGAAACGTGCTCGGGTCGATGCCATGGGCGGCCACCACGCGAAGCGTGCCATCGGGCTCCAGGAGGCGTAGGCCGACCACCGGGTCGCCGACCAATCGCCCGACATCGCTCACCAGCCGGTCGAGGATCTGCTGCTGCGGGGCACGGTCGACGATGAGACGCTGCACCCGAGCCAGTGCCTCGAGCAGGCGCTGCCGCTGGCGGGTTTCGCGCGCCTGGCGCTGGCTGGTGCGCCGGGTTCGGCGTTCATCGGTCAGCAGGCGCAGGTTGCGCAGGGCCAGGGTCAGGATGCGGGCCATCCCGCGGAGCAGGGCGCGGTCCTCACTGTTGAAGGCGTCGTCGCCGGCGCGGGCGACCACCAACCACGCGTCACCCTCCCCGTCCAACCGTCCAGCCGCGGAACGGCAGCGCCCCAGCCCCGGCAGCTCGACCGGATCATCCCCCGCTGCGATGCGACGCAGCGAAGAGCCTGGCACGCCTGTGGAGGCGAAACCTACCTGCGCCGCCACCCGACCGTCGACCATGACCGCCGCCACCTCGGCCTCGACCGCCTCCGCAACCCGCTCGACCGCCAGCCGCAGGGCGGCGGCCCGGCTGCCGGTCGCGCCGATGGCGGCCAGAAACTCGGTCAGCTGCTGTGTGGACCAGCCGTTCATGATCGCCGAGGCCTCAGCTCAGCGCCAGGACGACGAGCGTCTGGTTGTGGAAGCCGGTGACGCCCCGGGTGCGGGCAATCTCGCCATACGTGTAGAAGCCGGCCACGGGCGCTTCACCGGCGTGGCTCGCCACGCGGGCCACTTCGTCCCCGACCCCGACGCCCAATACGCTCTTACGGGCGATGCAGTCAAAGGTCAGCAGACCGAGCGGCGGCCGGCCGCCGAGGGCGGACAGGGCCTCGATGCACGCTGCGTCGGTGGCGTCAAGCACCGAGCTGGCGTCGCCCTCCATCAGCCACGCCAGCCCGCCGGTCGGAACCTCGGCGATGCACACCAGCTCGCGGCGCTCGAAGTCGGCTTCGGCCACGAACCGCACATGCTCCTCCCCCGAGCGGCGGGCGAGCCCGAGCGGGTGCGTCTGGGCGAAGGCCGTGAAGGCGGCCGCGTCGGTCCTTGCGGCGTCCGGTGCGTCGAGGCGCATGAGGTAGGCGTCGAGTGCCGGCCGATCGTCGAGCAGCATGACCCGGCTGCCGCTGCTGGCGCTGACCAGCATCGGCTCGCCGACCCGACGCCATCCATGGCGAACGCCGATACCGAACGGCGCCTCGGAGCCGACGGCCGCCGCCACGACCGCATCGGTCAGCACCCGGTCATCGTGAAATTGGCGAGTGGCCACCATGCGCAGATCGTCGCCCGCGCAACCACCGACGAGAGGCACGGCGGCGCCGGCCACGCCATAGGCGCCGCGCACAATCTCCTGCTGGTCGCCCGCAAGCCCGTCGGCCAGGAGGAGGAGCACCCGGTACGGCATGCCGGCCACCTCGTCGAGCGCCTGGGCGGCGGCGGCGCCCCCGGCGCGCAGACCGGCCGAGAGGCGGGCTGCGGCGCGGGTGGCGACTCGGAAGCCGGCCCCGCCCAGGGCGGTGACGACGACTCCTGCCTCTCCCGGCCCGGAACTGGCAATCTCGCCGGCCGTCGAGCAGCCGATGAGCGGCACCGTCGGCGCAACCGAGCGGATGCCGGCCAGCAGGGCGGGCGCATCGAACCGGTCGGCGGCGAAGACGATCAAGAGCCGTGGATCGTCGCCGCCCGCCAGTGCCTGCCGGGCAGCATCGGCGCCTGCTTCACCAGCGTCGCGCCGGTCCGAGCGTCCGACCGCCATCCAGCGCGGGCTGAGAGCGTGGTCTTCCATGAGGCGCAGGGCTCCACTGAAGCGAACAGACCGGGCTGGACGCTCGGTCATGTCGGTTATATGGGCCGCGTGGCGATCTGGATCGGGTCCTTTCGGTTGCTCGGCGGACCGTACCTAGGTACCGGCCAGACCGGCAGCGATGCCCAATCCCGGTGACCAGCGAGTCACGTTAGCGCCACACGGCGAGGATCACTGCCACGACCAGGATGCCCACGACGTGGTAGCCGCCGGCCACCGCGCCGAGCAGGACGGGTCTCGGCGTGGTCGGCGTCACGGCGTTGGTGAGTGACACCGCCGCGGCGTAGCCGACACCGACCACCACGGCAAGAACCAGAGCCTCCGTCAGGTCGGTGATCTCGAGCGCTGCCATCAGAAAACCTGTCGCGGTCGAGGCAAGCAAGGCCGTGATGAGTGGGACGACGTAGTAGATCGGCGGGAACCGGTACCCCGTCGGGCGCTCGAACCCCACCGCGCGATCCCAGGCGGCGCCGAACAGCGGCGTGAACCACAGAGCTCCCAGGAGGTAATAGGCGAGCGTCCCCGCCGCAACCGCGAGCCAGTTGACCTGCCCGAACGCTTCTACCATCGCGGCCAGTCTCTCACGTCCCGCGGGCGCCGGTCTCGCTGTCACCCTCGACCGGCGGCCGATTCTTGCTTTCCTCGTGGCCGATCAGGACAACCCAGTCGAAGCGTTGGCCATCGAATTCCTCGAGACCCTCGCTGCGCAGCTGGCTGCGGTCGACACCCGCCTCGCCAGGGACGGTGAGGGTCTCCGGCCACATCACCAGGCCGCTGGGACACCCCAGCGCGCGCCGGCGTTCGTCCTGGGCAGACGGACTCGACATGATCCGGGACGACCATGAGCAGCGATCCGGCCGGGGAGGCCGGATGACCGGACCTCCCCGGGCAAGGGTCACGGATTGAGCACGAGGTCCCCCTCGACCGGCCTGCCATGGACATCGACCGCATCGATGAACCCTGGGTCGCTGAGCATGCTGTCGACGAACGCCGAGCAGCTTTCCGCGGGCGCCGGGACTTCGTCGGTCACGAGCACGTCGGCCGCCCACAGCATCTGCACCGGTGTGCCGGGCGCGAGCGCGATCACCACGTATGCGCCATCCTCGATGAACTCCTGGTATGTGGACTCGGTCACCTCGCCGCCGACCAAGAGGAAGCCGTTGTCGGTGGTTCGGGCACATTGCACGTCGACCGAGTAGGCGCCTTCCCCGCCTGCAGGGTTGGAGATCTCCATCGTGCCGGAGACGTCGTCGCCCGTCCGGACGGCTTCGATGTCGACCGCCTCGCCGAACTCACCGAGGGGGACGGTGAAGCTGCCCGATGCGAGGGTGACCGCGACCGGGGTCGGGGACGGGGTCGGGTCAGACGGCCCGCCGACCGCTCCCGGCAGGAACCTCACTCCCAGGATCGCAGCGGCGATGATCACCACCGCGGCGGCCCCGAACTTTAGTGCGTTGCCGCTCATCAGGTTGATCCTCCGCGCCAGCCAGCCGGCGTGGCGCTGCTTGGTTCTCGCAATCTGATCCAGGGCCGCGTCCAGCGCGGGCTCAGGCAGCTGATCCGATCCCTGCGCGACCCACAGGCGGACTGTCCGCTCGAGGTCGTGATCGGTTCTCATCGCAGCGCCTCCGTTCGAGCTGGCACGGCATCGGCGTCGAGAGCGGCGCGCAGGCCCTGGAGCGCATAGCGCAGGCGCGAGCGAACCGTCCCGATGGGGATCCCGAGCAGCTCGGCGATCTCCACGTGCGGGAGATCGAGGTAATAGCGCAGCACGACGACAGCGCGATGGTCGATCGACAGTCGCCGCGCCGCTCGTTCCAGCTGGTCGCGATCGATCACGAATGACGTCCCGTCCGCCGCGTCCCCGACCGGTGCACCGGGTAGGACATGAAGGGCCGGGGACCAGCGACGTTCCCGGCGGCGCTCGGCGTAGCAGGCGCGCACGAGCACCCGGTACGACCAGGCATCGAAGCGTGCCAGGTCGCGCAGCTGGCGAAGGTCTCGCCAGATACTCACCAGCGCCTGCTGGGTCGCATCGGCGGCGAGGTCATCGTCACGGAGAATCCGGGTGGCCACCGCGAACAGGCGGTCGCCCAGCGGCACCGCGAGCAGCCCGAAGGCCTCCCGGTCACCCTGCTGAGCCCGTTCCACCAGCCCGCTGTCCACGGTTCCTCCGCGCATTGGACGCGTCGGCCACTCCGGCGCGCTACCCATACGGGACTACTCGGGGCCTCGATTGCACAATCTACCCAGCCACGTATCCTCCCCGGCCCGGTAGGCACGTGAGGCGGGTTCCGTGCCACAACGGTCCGATGCGAGAACGGCGCATGGCCGCTCGTGTCGTTCACGGAGTCGGCGTGGCGCTCGGCGCCGAGGAGGACGTTGCGTCAGGTTGGATGCGAGTGAGCACCGTGCCGCCGAACGGTAGCCGTCCCCCTCGTTGCTCGACGAGCGTCAGCTGATCGTTCGCCGCGTCGTAGGTGAACGTCAGGCCGCCGCCGTTGACCGTGTCCCCGAGTGGCACGTCGGCCCATTCGAGGTCGACGTGGGTCCCAACGATGCGTCCGCTGGCGACGTTCGCAAACCCGCGCTGGCCGGCTGTACCTAGTTCGATGTCCCTCACCTCGGTGCCGAACCACCACACGCAGCCGCCCACCTGGCGGACGTAGTACACCCCGTTGTCGTTCCCCGCCCAGACACCCGTCAGCTCGCCCTCGTCTGCGGGATCGTCCCTGGCGCATCCGATCACAGAGAGATCGGTGGCCGCCGCGCCGTCTCCGCTCGAAGAGGAGGGCGAAGGCGACGACAGGGAGCCGTCGTCCGGCGGCGAGCTCTCGGGCGTGGCCCCACAACCCGCGATCAGCAGCGCCACTGGCAGCGTGACGGCGAGGGACACCGTACGGCGACCTGACATCACGGCATGACTCCTCGTGCTCGGGTGGACCGCACACGCGCCACGGCCCGTCAGCAAGGCCGGCAGGATAGCGTGCCGGCCAAGCGTCTCCGCCGTTGCGTAAGGTCGCTCGCGCGAATCGGATCTGGAACAGTACGCCCGATGTCGCCCGTACCGGATGTAGCGTCGGTCCGAATTGACGCGCAAACGTCGGAAGGGCATGGACACCGATCTCGTGCTACGTGCAGAGGGCGGCGGCCAGGAGCCGTTCGCCGACCTGGTCTATGCCGATGCGCATCGGTTCCTGTCGGTGGGGCACCGGATCTTGAGCGACATCGACCTGACCAAGGACGCCACGCAGCAGGCGCGCTGCTCAGCGTCTGGCAGGACCTTCCGCGGCTCCGCGACCCCGCCCGCTTCGAGACCACGGCCGAGGCGCTTCGCCGGCTCGACGGCGTGCTGAGGGGACGTTTGAGGGTACACATGAGGGTGCGGCGGATTCCGCGGCCACAGAAAGGCCCCGATTCGAGCTCAGAATCGGGGCTCGACGGCGACATTGGTACCGCATACCGGATTCCCGGTGAAACGTCTCATGTGTCTCAGCCGCGTACATCCAGTACCTCCAAGAGACGCATGAGACGCATGAGACAGGACCGAAAGGGTCCAGATAAGGGACCGGGGCCGCGATCGACTGCCGCGACGTTACCGCCTACCGTCAGGCCAGCGTGGAGACAGCGCGTTCGAGATCGCGACGATGGACGACCCGTGCCACCAGCCATCGGGCGTCCGCATCCGCAGCCTCGCCGGAGTCGACCGCGCGGTACAGGATCCGGTAGTCGCCGACCCGCAACCGACACCAGGGCGCGGATCCCGCGAGCGGCTTGGCGTCCAGGTTCGTTGCGCCGCCGGCCAACGCCTCCAGCGCCCTTCGGAGTCGAGCGAGATCCACCCCCGCGCCGATGCGGCGCAGGTCGCGCTCGGCGCGCCGCGAGAGGACGAGGCCACGCATCCGGTAGCGTCAGTCTCGCTCGAGCTCGGCAAAGACCTCCGCCGCGGGCCGCGCCCGCCCGTCCCGCAGATCGGCGTCGGCGGCGCGTGTCGCCCGCACGAACTCCGGCGCGTGGGCCAGCACGTAATCCTCCAGCTCATCGGGATCGAGGGCCACCATCGCGGTCACCGGCCGTCCGTGGCGCGTGACGATCGCCGGGCGCCCGGTGCGGACCACTTCGTCGACGACCTGGCTGGGACGCCGCCCTAAGTCACGGATGCTGATTGTCGGCATGACCTGCTCCGATCTCGAATTGCACGTGCAAGTGTCGTACATTCGTCGCGAGGATGCAAGCCGGAACAAGCCCTTAGGGGCTCCAATAAGGGGCTCCCGGCTCAGGCGACGTGCGGCCGGATCGGCGGGCTCACCCGCAGCGCGCCGCGGACCCCAATCGCAGAAGTCAGTTCGCTCACGAAGGACTCCTGAAGGTCGGATTCTCTCCTTCGTGGGGATGACTCGCTGTTTTCTGTGACGCGCCTGGCCGCTGAGTCTCAACTGTCCTGCCCCCGGGCGATCGAGGAGCGGCATGCGACGACGCGACTCGCGGCAGATGGCCTGTCTCTAGGGATGCGGCAGGCTCCGTTAGCTCCCGGCTTCCTCCAACATCGCGCGCACAATGGCCTGGGCCGCCCAGGCGTTGACCTCACGCCCTCGTAGCCGATCGTGACCTCGGATGTCTTGGAGGACGATCATCGCCTCCCAACCCAGGACGATGCAGAGCGACGACACCAGGCGGTCGTACTGCTCGTCGCTGAGGCGGTCGCGCAGCGGTTCGACGGCTCGTTCGATCCAGTCGACTCGACGGTGGCCCCGGCGTGGTCCGTCTGTCGGCGGGGCTGCTGCGGTCAGAGCGACCGCGCGGCGGCCGAGGGGAAGCCACTCGTCGGCATGCCTGTACAGGGTTTCGACGATAGTGTCGACGCGATCCGCGGCGTCGGCGTCGGGCTCGAACTCCGCCTCGACCTCGCTGTCGGCCAGCGCCCCCATTGTCGCGTCCAAGATCAGCTGGTCCAGCGTCGGAAAGTGCGTGTACACCGTGCGACGCGCCACCTCCGCTGCAGCCGCAATCTCGTCGATCGTTGGCGCTCTGCCTTCGGACAGGAGCCGCATCGTCGCAGCGATGATCGCGCGGCGGGTGCGCCGACGCTGGGCCGGACGCCCAATCGTGTCGGGGGTTGACGCGCTGGCCATGTCCGCAGTATACCTATGTGCAGTCAGTGCACACCAGTGCACGTAGGAGCTGGAATGTCCGCCACGTTCGACGACGTACTGAATGCGTTCAACGAAGCGCAACACCACTACCTGAACGGCGACCCGCGGCCCGCCCGCGCCCTCTTCTCCCGCCGCGACGACGTCACGCTCTGCAATCCTGTCGGACCTCCCTGCCGCGGCCCCGAGATGGTCGATCGCGCCGGAGCCGAACCGAGCTCGCACTTCTCCGATGGCGCGGTCAGCGGATACGAAGAGATCTCCCGTTTCGTCACCGACGACCTCGGCTACGTAGTCCGGATCGAGCGCGGGCAGACCCATATCGACGGCAGCCCGGAGCCGGTGCCCTATGCGCTGCGCGTCACGATGATCATCCGGCAGGAGGGCGAAGGCTGGAGGATCGCGCACCGGCACGCTGACCCGATTACGGCACCACGACCGCTCGACACCATTGCCGATGGACGGGGTTGAGTCGGGCACCCGTCAAGCCACTCGCAGTACGGTTACTACGGTGGGCTCTCGCCTGTTCCGGTGAATTCCGACCGGCTTGAGCGTACAAATGATGGTACAGAGATACGGCGGGCTGGCTGCTGGGCTGGGACGTCAGCTGATCGGTGAGATCTCCAGTGAGATCAGCAGCTCTTCGAGCTGTTGGGCGATGTCAGTCGAACCGTCCGGAGTGTGCGAGACGACGATTGTCTGGCGCTCTCCATCAAGGTCCAGGATGTAGATGTCGTCCGTCTGGCCGCGGCTTGCCAGCAGAGTTGTCGGCAGCGGGCCCATGGACCTCCTGTTCGTGGTCGACTGGGTCCTACACGTCGAGCAGGTTTTCTGGTGCCAGCCGATGTCCTTCCACAGCCTGGATGCGCAGGGCGAGGACGCAATCGCGGTTCCTGACTCGGCCGGCTCGGAACGGCCGGCGGTGCTCGAAATCCAGGTCGGGAGTCTCTCACGATCCGCTGCCCGGCTGGTACAGCTCGGCAGAGGTCAGGGCTCCGTTCTCATCGTTGCCGCCCGCCACCAGGACGGTGCCGTCGGGCAGCAACGTTGCGGTGTGGCCGCTGCGGGCCGCGGCCATGCCGGCGGTCGCGGTCCACGACCCGGTGGTCGGGTCGTACAGCTCGGTCGAGGCTGAGATGCCTTCGCCGCTGGGGTCACTGCCGCCTGCCGCGAGCACCGTGCCGTCCGCCAGCAGCGTTGCAGGGCGAAGGAGGGCGTCGATCATGCTTCCGGCGGCGGCCCAGGATCCGGAGGCGGGGTCGTATAGTTCGGCGGAGGCCAACGGACCGACCCCGAACTCGATGCCGCCGGCCACGAGCACCATGCCGTCGGGCAGCAGCGTGGCCGTGTGACCCGTGCGGTCCTCGATCAGGCTTCCGGTGGCGGTCCACACCCCGGTATCGGGGTCGTACAACTGGGCCGACACGACGAGCTCGCTGTCGAGGCCGCCGTGGCCGCCCACCAGAAGGACCCTACCGTCGTTCAGCAGCGTGGCCGTCGGAGCGATGCGAGCTTCGACCATGTCGCCGGTGGCGGTCCACGTCCCGCTGGCGGGGTCGAACAGCTCCGCCGAAGCCAGAGGGACCGGGCTGTCGCCGCCGGGCACGTTATCGCCGCCGGCGACTAGCACGGTGCCATCGGGCAGCAGCACGGCGATGTGGCCCTGGCGGAACCCGGCCATCCCCCCGGCGGCGGTCCAGGTCTCGCTGGCGGGGTCGTACAGCTCAGCCGAGGAGTTGCCTACCCGGTCCATGATGCCACCGGCGACCAGGACCCTGCCATCGGGAAGCAGGGTGGCCGTGTGGCCGGCGCGCGCCTCGATAAGGGATCCAGTGGCGGTCCACTCGCCGGTGGCCGGGTCGTACACCTCAGCCGTGCCCGACAGGCTTCCTTCGGCGGTCGTGCCTCCCGCCACCAGCACTCTGCCGTCCGCCAGGAGCGTTGCCGTCCCGGAGTGGGCCTCGATCATGGCTCCCGTGGCGGCCCATGTCCCCTGGGTTACTGCGACAGGAGACGCCGAGGACGTCGCGCTGGCGGCGGCCGATGGCGCCGTGGACGACGGTGTCGGCGAGGCGTCGACGCTGATGGGCGGGTCGATGAGACCCGACCCGACCAGGGCGACCCCGGCGATGGCCACGAGCAGCAGCAGCGCCACCGCGATCAGCACCCACGCGTTGCGGCGGGTCGTCGGTTGCATGGTCATGGCTCGCTCCTCGATCTCATTCCACAGGTCCGGAGCGCTCAGCCTGTCGAGCGCGCGGAAGCGGGCGTGCAGGTCAGTCATCGGTCTTCCCCCAGCAGGACGCGCAGGCGCTTCCGCCCGCGGCTTAGATGCGCGCGCACGGCGAGCGGGTTGATGCCCGTGCGGCGCGAGATGTCGCGCACGGGGCAGTCGGCGTAGTAGTGCAGCACGACTACCGCTCGCTGCTGCGGCGTGAGCTGCCGGAGCGCCGTGAGCAGCTGCTCGTCGGGCCGGACGTCGTGAAAGGCGCCCTCCGGCACTGGTCCGCGCAGGAGCAGGGAGCCGCGCTTGAGGTCGCCCTTGGCCAGGTTGAAGGCCGATCGCCACACCCAGCTGCGCACGTCCCGGATCGCCGAGCCGCGGCGCAGCGCCTGGGCAAAGGCCTCGGCGACGGCATCGGAGGCGACGTCCTCGTCGCCGGCGAACGCGTACAACGCTCGCCACAGCCGATCGCCGTCGGTCCGATAGACGGCTTCGACATCGCCAGCAGCCCCAACATGCGCCACGATCGTCGTCACTATGCCCCTACAGGGACTGTTTGAGGGAAATAGGTGACAGGCGCCACAAAACCGCCATAGGGTGAAGGGCGGCAGGAGGAAGGCGCAATGGCGTTACCCTTGGCCACTCACCCTGGGTCCAGGCGAAATCAGCGCGAGCTTGGGCAAGGGGTTCAGGGGCGTTGGGCGCCGCCTCTACTGAGCGGATGGTAGAGCTACCCGCAGCGCGCGGCGATCCGGGTCGCGGAGATCGGCTTCGCTCACCTCGCCGCTGGCCGCGGCACGAATGACCTCATCGGTCTCATCGGGGTCGTTTGGCGCCGACAGCCAGGCTCGTCCGCTGCGCTCGACGAATTCCACGGTCGCCAGGAAACGCGCAGCGCTTGTTGCCGTCGGGCAGCGGATGGTTTTTCAGCAGGTGCCAGCACAGGACGGCGGCCTTGGTCTCGAAGTCGGGATAGGCCTCGACGCCGCCGAAGCCGGCCTGTGGCGCCGCCAGCGCCGTTTCGGCCAGGCCGATCCGATCGAAGTTCGCGATCGTCTCCGGCCGGAAGCCCGAGCACACGCTCGGCGATGAGGAGATAGTCCGCGAGCTGGAGGTACGCGATCATCGCGCTAGGCGCTCGAGAATCTCCTTGTTGCGCTCGATGCATGGACATCTCGCCCGCACGACGCGATCCAATATGGGTACCTCGGCCCAGGGGTGCGGGACGCGAAGAAGCCCGATCTGAGATCAGATCGGGCTTGGAAGATGAGATCTGGTACCGCATACCGGA
>DASSPJ010000117.1:0-22961 GCA_035699665.1 Candidatus Limnocylindria bacterium | reverse complement strand
GGCCCACAGCGAGCGGAGCCGGTCCCCCGCCGCGGGCTCGGTCCACCACGCGGCGCCGTGCGCGGCGCGCAACGCGCCCGACAGGCTGCCCTCGAGCATCCACGCGCGCAGGTAGCGGGCGGCGTAGAGATGGTCGTCGACATCGGCCAGCCAGTCTGCCTCGGCGGTCTGCACCCCGGTCAGCAGGCTGAGCATCCCGCCGTACGTGGCGCGCCCCACCGCAGGGTCCGGGTCGCGCAGCAGCCGCAGCTCGTAGAGCAGCTTCGCCGCCATGCGGCGAAGCTGGTAGAGCCGCCAGAAGGCGGCGAAGTCGACGAAGCCGGCAACCTCCCCCTCGGGCATCCGCAGCCGCTCGGCAAGCCACGCCGGCTCGGTGGCCACGAACTCGAGGAGCGCGGCGTAAGCCTCGGTCACACTCCCGTCACCGGTGAGTCGGTCGGCGGCGGGCAGCCCGGCGTCGCTGAGCGCCATGTGCCCGACGTGGCCCAGCTCGTGGAATGCGGCAAGGTAGTCGTCGTAGCCGCCGCGCGGCTGCATGAGCAGGCGCACGTCGCCGGGAATCCGGACGGGGATGCACATCGCCCGCGCCACCTTGTTGGGACGCGCCTCCCAGTCGAGCTGCACGTTGGGCAGGGCCGCCAGATCCAGGCCGAGCGTGGCGAGCGTCTCGCGCACCACGCTGCTGAGCCGGCGCGACTCGAACCACGCGTCCCACGCGCTGCCGCGCAGCAGGTAGGCGAGGTCGACCGATGACCCGTCGCCCGCCTCGATGTCGATCTCGGCAAGGTAGCGGCGCAGGGCCGCGAAGTAGACGGTCTCCGACGCGTTCAGGAAGCGTTGCATCTCCGCCGCCACGCCCGCGGCGCTGAAGCCGTTGATCGCATCGGCCAGGCCGACCAGGTCGTCGAAGCCGAGCTCCACGGCGACGTCGCGCAGGCGCGCCATGCGCGCCATGCGCAGCGGGTTGATGGCCTCGACCGCCTCGCGGTACGAGCCGTCGAGGATGTTGCGCTCGGCACGGTCGGACAGCTCGGCGATGCGCGTCGGCGCGGCCCGGTACGGGATCCGCTCCCCCTTCCACTCCACCACCGCGGTCGCCTCGGCGGCAACGATGCGGTCGGTGAGGTCGGCAACGGCTCGCTGCGCATGGGCCTCGAGGGCCCACGACCGCAGGCGCCCGGCCTGGCGTGCCTCCTCGCCGGTGCCGGCCGCGAGCTTCGTCAGGCCGCTGATCGCCTTTCGGTCGGACAGGTCGGCGTGGCGCTCGTGGATGGGTGCCACGGCCATGGCGTCGGACTGGCCGGAGAGGCCACGGTACAGCTCCGCGTTGGCCTCGGCGACGAACGCCTCGAGCCGCTCGCCGTACGCGGCGAGGTCGATGGTGCGGGCCCGGCGGGTGGTGGTGGTCATGCCGGCTCGCGCTGCTCGACGGCCACCGCCTTCGCGGGCGGGGTGACGGATCTGGCCTCGACGGGGCTGCCCGCCAGCCCGGCCCGCTCGACCGCCGCGCCGACGAAGTCCCGGAACAGCGGATGCGGCCGGTTGGGGCGGCTCTTCAGCTCCGGATGGGCCTGCGTGGCGACGAACCACGGGTGATCGCGCAGCTCGATGTACTCGACCAGCCGGCCGTCGGGCGAGCAGCCGCTGAACCACATGCCGGCCGCCGCGAGCTGCTCGCGGTAGGCGTTGTTGACCTCGAAGCGATGCCGGTGCCGCTCGTACGCGATCTCGGCGCCGTAGGCGGCTCGCACCCTCGAGCCCTCGTCCAGCTTGGCCGGGTAGAGGCCGAGGCGCATGGTGCCGCCCTTCTCGGTGACATCGGCCTGGTCGGGCATGAGGTCGATGACCGGGTTGGCGGTGAAGACGTTGAACTCGCTGGAGTTGGCGTCGTCGGTGTCGAGCGCGAAGCGCGCGAACTCGATGACCGCGCACTGGAGGCCCAGGCACAGGCCCAGGAACGGGACGCTGCGCTCGCGCGCCCAGCGGATCGCGCGGATCTTGCCCTCCACGCCGCGGTAGCCGAAGCCACCCGGCACGAGCACCCCGGCCACCCCCTCGAGGGCGGCGGCGACCTCGTCGGGCTCCATGCGCTCCAGCTGCTCGGAGCGGATCCAGCGCACGCGCACGTCGACCCCGTGATGGACCGATGCGTGCTTGAGCGCCTCGGTGACGCTGATGTAGGCGTCCGGCAGCTCGGTGTACTTGCCGACGATCGCCACCTCGAGCGGTGGCCGTGGCGCGCGGATGCGGCTCACCAGCTCCTGCCAGTCGGCCAGGTCCGGCTCCCCGCCGGGCAGGTCGAGCTCGCGGGTGATCAGCTTGCCGAGGCCGGCGCGCTCGAGCTGGAGCGGCACCTCGTAGATGCTGCCGGCGGTGCGCAGCGGGACGACCGCGGGCGCGTCGACGTCGGTGAACAGGGCGACCTTGTCGAGGACCTCGTCCTCGATCGGCTCGTCGGAGCGCAGGACGATGACGTCCGGCTGGATGCCGATGCCGCGCAGCTCCTTGACGCTGTGCTGGGTCGGCTTGGTCTTCAGCTCGCCGGTGGCGCCGATCTGCGGCAGCCACGTGACGTGGACGTACAGCACGTTGCGCCGGCCGACGTCCTTGCGCATCTGGCGGATCGCCTCGAGGAACGGCAGCGACTCGATGTCACCCACCGTGCCGCCGACCTCGACGACCACCACGCCATGCGCCGCCAGGCCGCTGGTCGCCACGCTGCCGGTCCCCTCGCGGGCGACGCGCGCGATGCGCTCCTTGATCTCGTTGGTGATGTGCGGGATCACCTGCACCGTGCCGCCGAGGTAGTCGCCGCGACGTTCCTTGGCGATCACCGCGGAGTAGATCCGCCCGGTGGTGACGTTCGAGGCCTGCGACAGATTCTCGTCGATGAAGCGCTCGTAGTGGCCGAGGTCGAGATCGGTCTCGGCGCCGTCGTCGGTGACGAACACCTCGCCGTGCTGGTACGGCGACATCGTCCCGGGATCGATGTTGATGTACGGGTCGAGCTTCAGGATGCTGACCGGGATGCCGCGGGCCTTGAGGATGCGCCCGATGCTGGCGGCGGTGATCCCCTTGCCCAGCGAGCTCGTGACGCCGCCGGTGACGAAGACGTACTTCGGCACGAATCGGGATCCTCCGCTGGCGGCTTCGAGCGTGGCGGAAGCGGTGCGGCACGCGAGCAGGACGCCGTGGCCTACTCGGGAGCCGATCTTAGCAGGTGGACCGATGCGCGGCGTGGCGCCGGCGCGTCACGATCCCCGACCCCGACCCGGGCGGCGTGCACCGGGTGGTGGCAACCGGAGAACTTCGGGCCGGAATGCCCTTGTTTCGTGCGTGGGACGCAACGAATCGGGGGAGAACGACCTCCGAGCGGCTCCGTCGGACGGTTTCTCCTCCGGTTGCCGACAGCAGATGCAATTCGGCGGCGCCGTCAGCGGGCGCTGCCCTCGGCGCTGCCGGTGATCTCGGTCTCGTCCCGTGTGTGCAGCACGCAGAGGATCTCGCGATCTCCCTCGGCCCACGTCTCCTCGGAAGGGTTGATGAAGGTGGCATACCAGTCTTCCGATTCGTCGTAGGCGACGCCCACGTAGTCCTCGAACGCCGGACGGCAGGCATCGTTGGCGGCCCTGTTGAGGTCCTCGTCGCCGGGGAATGCGTCGCCGGGGGCGGCGTCGTACTCGGCGAGACCGAAGACCTCGTACACGTGCGGCGACGCGCAGTCGACCACGGCGACCTCGTCGACGCTGCTGAGCTGCTCGGTATTGAAGCAGTCGCCGACCTCGAGATCGAAGGCGCTGGTGAGCCTCCCCTCGGGGCTCGTCCGCGCGGACTCGGCCGCCGCGCCGGAGGCGCCGGTGCTGGCGCCCGCCAGTGCGCTCGCCGATGCCGAGACGGACGTCGACTCCGTCGACGAGCAGGCGGCAGCGACGATGAGGAGCGCGACGAGCGCGCCGGTCAGCCGGAGTCGAACGAAGGTCATGGAATGTGGTCTCTGAGCGGGCACGGCGGCGACATCATGCACGACACGCGCGCCGCCGCAGGAGCACCATCGTCCCATGCCGCCGCTCGTTCGTCTCATCCACCCGGCTCCGGCAGCCGCGGTGATCCTGCTCACCGCGGCGCTGGCGGTGCTCCTCGGCGGGGAGCAGGGCCACGTCGAGGTGTGGCGCGTGGCGCTGGTCGTCGCGGCCGTGACCGGCTCGCAGGTGCTCACCGGCGCGCTCAACGACTGGGCCGATCGCGACCGGGACGCGGCCACCGGACAGGCCAAGCCGATCCCGGCCGGGGAGGTCACGCCGGCCGGCGCGCTGCGGCTGGCGGTCGCCGGCGCCCTCGTCCAGGTGGCGGCGTCGCTGCCGCTCGGCGCGGCGGTCACGCTGCTCGGGATCGTGGCGTCGGCCGCCGCCGTGGCCTACGACCTGTGGCTGTCGCGGACCCCGGCGAGCGTGGTCCCCTACCTGGTCGCCTTCGGAACGCTGCCCCTCTGGGTGGCGACCGGGATGGGCGTGGCGCCGGAGCGGGTGCTGCCGGCGATGCCGCTGGCCGCCGGGTTTGCCGCCTCGGCGCACCTGGCCAACACGCTCCGCGACTGGGAGCTCGACGCGGCCGGCGGCTCACGGTCGCTGGCCCAGGTCCTGGGCCGCCGCGCCAGCCGCCTGGTGGCGGGCAGCCTGAGCCTGGGCGTGGGGGTGGGGGTCGGAGGCGGGCTGCTGGTGGACGGACGGCTCACGCCGGTGGTCGCCGCGGCCGGGTTCATCGGGCTGGCGGCGGTTGCCATCGGGATGCGGCGCGAGGCATGGCTGTGGCGCGCGCAGCTCGTGGCGGCGGTGGCCTGGACGATCGCCTGGGCGCTCAGCACCCGGGCGTGACCCGACGGGCGCCGCATGGGCGCCCGCATCGGTCTAGATGGTGTCCTCGAGCTCCATCTCCTCGTCGTCGGTCTCCTCGGTCAGCTTCAGCCAGACGAAGAGCCCCGCGAGGATGGTGAGCGGGATGATGATCATCGCGGCGAGCAGGGCGCCGATGCCGATGAACAGGACTTTCACTGCCTTCATGTGGGCCTCCCCGGAGCGTGCGGGTCGCGTCACCCGCCGGCGGGCGTGTCCGGCGTGGCGCTGCGTTGCTGTGGTGCGACGTCGATCATAGCCACTATCTCGTCGCGGGTGAACTCGGCCAGGTGGTGTCCGACCCCGGTCGGGGTGGCGATGAGCAGGCGGAGCACGAACGACCCATCCTGCTCGAAGAAGAAGAGATCCCGCGGATGCTGCGTGTCGACGTACTTGCCGATGACGCGCAGCGCCTGCTCGTAGTAGTTGGCGATGCCGAGCTGCGGGTGGTCGGCGACCGGCGTGTCGCCGCGCTGCGCCACGGCCTCGTCGACCAGCTGCGCCACCTGGTCCTCGACCAGCTCGAAGGTGCGCTTGACGAGCATCCCGGAACCCTCGGCCCACGCCCCGGTGTGCGGCGGTGCCAGACCCTGGAGGATGAAGCCCTGGTCAAGCTCAAGGAAGAGGATCTCCTTGAGCTGCTCGTGGTCGGCATACGCGCCGATGCTGCGCAGGACCTCCTCCCAGTTGCTGCGGGGACTGCCCTCGTAGATCCGCATCGCACCCTCCGTCGGCGCCCGCCGCCGCCTCGGCGCGCGGGGGTTGGACCGGCAGGATAGCGCACGCCGCCCGGGCGTCCGCCACCCTCAGGCCGATGCGCGACCAGCCAGCGCGACGGCGATGCGGGCAGCGGTGCGGGCGTTGTTGACGATGAGCGCCACGTTCGCGCGCAGCGTCCGCCCCTGCGACGCCGCGGCGACGTGCGCGAGCACGTAGGGCGTCACCGCGCCACCGCTCACGCCGGCCCGCGCGGCGGCCGCCACCGCCTCACCGATCCACGCGTCGACCTCATCGGCGGGGATCGCGACATCGCGCGGCGGCGGCTGGACGATGAGGAGGCCTCCTGCGCCGGGCAGGGCGAGGTGAGCGCTCACGACGGCGGCGGCCGCTTGCGCGTCGTCGACGCGATGCTGCACCGCGAGGCCGGCGTCCGGGCTCAGGAAGGCGGGCAGGCGGTCGGTGCCGTAGCCGACCACCGGCACGCGTCGCGTCTCGAGCAGCTCGAGCGTGGCGGGCAGGTCGAGGATCGACTTCGCGCCGCTGCACACCACGGCCACCGGCGTCGCCGCCAGCTCGTCGATGTCGCTGCTCACGTCCCACGAGGTCGCTGCCCCGCGGTGCACCCCGCCGATCCCGCCGGTGGCGAAGCAGGCGATCCCCGCGGCGTGCGCGGCGCGCATGGTGGAGCTCACCGTGGTGGCGGCCAGGCGTCGCGCCGCGAGCAGCGGCCCCAGGTCGCGCGAGGCGGCCTTGGCCGGCGCATGGGACGGGTCGCCGAGACGCTCCAGCAGGTCCGCGGCGGCACCCACCACGACCCGTCCGGCGTCGACCGCCACGGTGGCCGGCACCGCCCCCTCCTCGCGCACCGCGGCCTCGGCGGCGCGCGCCGTCTCGAGGTTGTGCGGCGCGGGCAGGCCCTGGGCGATGAGGCTCGACTCGAGCGCCACCACCGCGCCGCGGGCGGCGAGCGCGGCGGCGACCTCGTCGGAGACGGCGAGCCACGCGGGCGTGTCGGTGTGCATGCGGTGCAGCCTACGAGAGCGGCGGCTCGCCGGCGACGCGGCCCTGCGCGCCATCCACGCCCGCGACCGCTGCGCCCAGCGACACGCCCGCCGCGAGGGCCGAGCCGAGGTCGTCGCCGGCAGCGAGCGCGGCGATCATCCCCGCCGCGACGGCGTCGCCGGCGCCGGTCGTGTCGACGACCGCTCCCCCCGTGGCGCCGGCCCGCGAGAGCTCGCCGCCGGCCGTCGCCGCATGGGCGCCCGAGGCGTCGGTGACCACGACCGTTGCCGAGAGGTCGCCGGCGAGGCGCGCGGCGAGGTCGCCCGGGCCACCGTCGGCCGAGGCGAGCAGCGCCGCCTCGCGCGCGTTGAGCACCAGCAGCTCCGGTCGGGCCGCACGCGCGGCGGCCAGCCATCGTTCGGCGGCCGCCGGTCCGTCGAGGGCGCAGCCGAGCACGACGCGCCGCGCTGCGACGGCCGCGACGCGTCCCGCGAGCCGCGGGCCGGCGTCCTCGGCGAGAAGGTAGCCGGACACGACGACCCAGCCCGCGTCACCGGGCACCGTCACCTCGGCCGCAAAGGCCTGTCGCTGGCTCAGCATGGTTCGCTCACCGTCGGCGGCGAGGAGGAGCACCACGGTACCGGTGGCCGCCGCGTTCACCGCGGCCGCGCGGACGCCGTCCGCGGCCAATGCGGCGCGCACGAGGCCGCCGGCCGGGTCGTCGCCGAGCGCGCAGTGCAGCTCGACGGCCAGGCCGCGGCGCGCCAGACGCACCGCCACGTTGGCGCCCTGTCCGCCGGTGGCGAGGCGGATGGTGGCGGGCACGTCGGCGCCGCCCGCCGGCACGCGCGACGGTCGCACCGTCACGTCCAGGAGGGCGTCGCCGAGCACGACGACCGGCCGCAGGTGGGCGGCGCGTCTCACCGGTCCAGTGGTCGGCGGTTGCCGAACCCCTCGTCGGTGCCGTGCCACCATCCGAGCTCCGGATCGGCGAGGCGCCAGCAGAGCCAGATGCGCTGGCCGTCACGTTCGGCGGGGATGTCGCACAGGCCGCTGTCGAGGTCACGCAGCACGACGCCGAGCTGCTCGAGGTGCTGGAGGAGGGCCGCCATGCCGGCCCGGATGTCGGTCACCTGCCGCTCGTGCCGCGCCGTCTCGGTGGCGTGGTCGGAGCTGCCGTTGCCGCGCAGGTGGTCGTGCAGCGCGGCGTGGGCCGTCTCCAGGCGCCCCTGCTCGACCGCCAGCTGGACGATCAGCGCCCGCAGCTGCGGGACGAGGGCGCGCGCCTCGTCGAGGGTGTAGGTCCGCTCACGCCTGGCCGCCATCTCGCGGGTGATGGTAGCGCGCACCTTTGCTAGGATCGGCTCCGCTCGACGGGCCTGCTCCGCATCGCGACGGCGCTCGTGTCCGAGCCGAGGTGAGGTTCGCACCACACCGATGTCCGACCAGCACGATCGCCGCACGCACGGCATGAACGACGAGGCCGCGCCCGGCGCCGACCCGTACACCGCCTACGACGAGTTCAACCTGCCCGCCTACGTCGGGCTCCCCACGTTCCAGAAGCTGCCGCTGGTGACCGATGCGGCGGCCCTGGCGGCGCGCCGCCCCGACGTGGCGATCGTCGGCGCGCCGTTCGACGACGCGGTGAGCCACCGGCCGGGTGCCCGGTTCGGGCCCCGCGCCATCCGCCAGGCGACCTACCACGCCGGTTCGCTCAACTCGCTCCAGCTCGGCATCGAGCCGTTCGACTGGCTCGACGTCGTCGACGCGGGTGACGCCCCGGTGACACCGATGGACATCGACCGCGCCCACGCGGTCATCAAGCGCAAGGTGGCCGACGTGGCGGCCAGCGGCGCCGTCCCGATCGTCCTCGGCGGCGACCACTCGATCACCTTCCCGTCCGCGGCGGCGGTGGCGGCCGCGGTCGCGCCGCGCCGCCTGGGCATCGTCCACTTCGACGCCCACGCCGATGCGGCCCATGCGACGTGGGGCAACCTTCGCTCGCACGGCACGCCGATGCGCCGGCTGATCGAGGAGGGCCACGTCGCGGGACGCAACTTCGTCCAGGTCGGCCTGCGTGGCTACTGGCCCGGTCCCGAGACGCTGGCCTGGATGCGCGAGCACGAGATGCGCAGCCATTTCATGACCGAGATCGAGGAGCGCGGCGCCGAGGCGGTGGTCGCCGACGCGATCGCCGAGGCGCTCGACGGGCCGGAGGTCGTGTACCTGTCGCTGGACATCGACGTGCTGGACCCGGGCATGGCGCCCGGGACCGGCACTCCCGAGCCGGGCGGGCTGCTGACCCGCGAGGTCCTGCGCGCGGTGCGCCAGGTGGTCGGCGCGGTCGAGCTGGCGGGGATGGACGTGGTCGAGGTGTCACCGCCCTTCGATGCGGCCGAGGTGACCGCCATGGCCGCCCATCGGGCCGTGCTGGAGGCGATCAGCGCGCTTGCCGCGCGGCGGCGTTCGCAGGGAGCGGCGCCGCATCCCCAGCGCCTCGGCGCCTAGGGCGGTCAGCGCACCTCGAACCGGGTGCGGGCGATCTCCTCGCCGTTGCGGGTCCCGATGGCGATCCAGTCGCCACGCTCCAGGGGGCGGGTGAAGGTCGACCACGCCGCGCCGGCGCCGCCGCGCACCGGATAGCTGCCCCCGTCGACGACCTGGCCGCGGGGACCCTCCAGGCGCACCCCGAACCGGTCGCCGGCGTTCGAGTCGCTGAACGTGACCAGCACGGAAAAGCCCGGCTCGCGCACGCGGTCCACCTCGTCGATGCAACGCCCGCCCTCGACCTGGCGGCACACCTGGACCCGGGCCTCGATGTCGAGCGCGGGCGGCGGGGTCGGGGTCGGCGAGGGGGTCGGCGTCGGCGAGGGGGTCGGCGTCGGGGTGGGCGATGCGGTCGTCGTCGGAGTTGGCGTCGCGGCCGGCCAGGCCGATCCGCCGGGCGTGATCCCGCCCGGCACCAGGTCCGGTGACTGCGTGGCGCTGGGCATCGGGGTGCCCGATGGCGATGTGTCGCCGAGCGCGCTGATCGCCAGGCCCGCCACCGCCAGGAAGACCAGGGCGCCCACGCTGAGCGCGGCGACCGGCGGGGTGGGGCGGGCGGTACGGGAGGTCACGGGACGCAGCCGACGGTCTAGGTGACCGTGAAGTCAGCCTCCGCCGCCGGGAGCCCGTTGCGGTTGATGCGGATCGTGTAGTCGCCCGGGTCGAGCCCGGTGTACGGCGTGCCGAAGCCGGGGAACAGGAGCCAGCCGTTGCACGGGACGTTGGCCGGGCAGTTGACCTCGGCGAGCTCGATGCTCGCCTGGGCGACGACGGCCCCGGCGTCGTCGAGGATGGTCATCCCCAGCACGTCGTCGCGACGCCCGGCGTTGAACCCGATGTAGACCCAGATGCTGCCGCTGTTCGTGGCGCCGTCCGACTCGCAGCCGCTGGCGTTGGGTTGGCTGACGCACGGCTCGGTGGTGGCGGTGAAGCCGTCCGGGAACGTGATCGGCGGTCCCTCGCTGGCGTTCGGCTGGCCGCTCTGGGACGGGCCGGCGGAGCCGGAGCTGACCGCGGTCTCGCTGGGCGTGGCCTCGATCGAGGCGCTGACCGTCGCGCTCGGCGTGGCCGACGCGCGGGCCGCGGGATCGCCGCCCATCAGGTTGGAGAAGAAGGCCCCGAACAGGATGGCGAGCAGGCCGAGCGCTCCGAACCCGATGATCGGCAGGGCCGAGCCGCCGCCCCGGCGCTGGTAGCCCTCGTCGGCGGGGACGTAGTACGCCTCGTCGGCCGGCCATCCCTCGTCGTCGTCCGCGGGGGCGGCGGCGTAGGGAGCCTCCTCGGCCGGAGGGGGCGCCTCGACCGGGCGCGCGGCCCACGGGTCGGGGTGCGCCTGTGGCGCGGCGGGGAGCGGCTCCGGCTCGGCCTCGGTCTGGACCGGGGTCGGGTCGATGATCAGCGGCGGAAGCGGCGGCACGAGCGCCCCGGGCGCGCGTGGCTCCTCGGGCTCGGGCTCGTCGACCCGCTGCGGCTCCTCGACCTCGCGGCCGCGACGCCACGGGTCGGGCCGATCCGCCGCCGCGGGCGGCTCGGACGCGGGCGGCGCGGGCGGCGGGACCCAGGCGTCGACCTGCTGGTCGGCCATGTGATCCACGTGGGCCGGCGCGGCGGGCTCGGCCTCGCGGCGCTGCGCCAGGGCGTCCTCCGGCTCCGGCGCGAACGGCGCGTAGCCGCCCGGGGTGTCACCCCACTCGTCGGCATAGCCGCCGCGTCGGTACGGTGTCTCGACGCGGCGCGAGCGGATCCGTGCGTCGAGCTCGTCGCGGTCCATGCCCCGCGGTCGCACCACGGCGCTCGAGGGGATCGCCGAGCCGCAGTGCGTGCAGTAGGCGGCGGGCGCTGTCGAGCGGTGACAGGTCGGGCAGCGGATCTGCCCCGGCTTGGGGGTCGACATCGCCGGCCATTGTGCCCTCCCCGGCCGCGTCGTGCACGCCGCCGGCCGTTCTAGAATCGCCCGCACCATGGATGAGAGCGCCCCCGCCGACCCCCTGCCGCCCTCGTTCGCGACGGGCCTGATGGGCGGGCCGCCGCTGCGGATCAACGTCGTCGGCACCAGCGGGTCGGGCAAGACGACCTTCGCCGCGGCCCTGGCCGAGCGGCTCGGCCACCGCCACGTCGAGCTCGACGAGCTGAACTGGGGCCCGAACTGGAGCGAGGCCGCGCCGGCCGAGTTTCGGGCCCGGGTGAGGCGGGCCCTGGCCGGCGACGGATGGGTCCTGGACGGCAACTACCGCGCCGTGCGCGACCTCATCTGGCCGCGCGCGGACACGCTCGTCTGGCTGGACTACTCGCGCACGGTGGTGACCTGGCGGATCGTGACGCGGTCGATCTCGCGCCTCGTGCGCCGCACCGAGATGTGGGCCGGCAACCGGGAGACGCTGCGCAAGCTGCTGAGCCGCGACTCGATCGTGTGGTGGTCGGTGAGCACCTATGCGCGGCGACGACGCGAGTACCCCGCGCTCATCGCCGCGCACCCGCAGCTGGATGTCGTCCGGCTCCGCTCCCCCGCGGCCGCCGAGCGTTGGCTGCGCTCCCTCCCTCAGGCCGCGGCGAGCGCCGCCACCACGCCGGACGCCAGGGCATCGGCCCAGAAGCCATAGCCGATCGGCGACGGATGGAAGCCGTCGCTGCTCGTCGCCTCCGGCACGCCGGCGAATCGCGGCGCGACCGCGGCGAGGTCCACCAGCCGCGTGCCCGGCGCTGCGGCGACCGCCGCCCGCTGCTCGTTGCGCAGGAGCTCGGAATACGCGTCCAGCATCCAGCGCAGCGGCTGTGGGATGAACTCCGTGCCGATGAAGCGCGGCGTGCTGCCGAGCACGACCGGCGCCCCGGTCGCCGTGGCGCGTGCCAGCATCCGCTGCGTCGCGTGGCGGAAGGCGGGTGGCGGGGTGGCGTGCGTGGCGTCGTTGGCGCCGACCACCAGCAGCAGGACGTCCGGCGCGACCGTCACCAGGGGCAGCTGCAAGTCGACCAGCGACGCAGTCCGCGTCCCCGACACCCCGTGCCCCACGACGTGCACCCCGCGTCCGGTCGCGTCGGCCACCCGCTGCGCCACGAGCACCGGCAGCGACTCCGCCTCGCTCGGGGCGCCGACCCCGGCGACCGTCGAGTCCCCGAGCACCACCAGCTCGAGCGCCGGTTCCGATCGTTCGCCGCCGGCCGGCCTGACCAGACGGTCGACGCGGTACCCCGGGTCGGCGGGCAAGTACCTGCGGCGCGACAGGAGCAGCAGCTGCGCGCCGATGAGCGCCGCGAACGCGAGCGGCGCCAGCACCAGCGCCCGCAGGATCCCCCGCCTCACGCGCCGGGTCGCTTCCAGGCGCTGCCGTCCGCGAAGCGCTCGCGCTTCCAGATCGGCAGCCGCTCCTTGATCTCCTCGATGATGAACCGATTGGCCTCGTACGCGGCGCCACGGTGCGGTGCGGCGGTCACGATGACCACCGCCGCCTCGCCGAGCGGCACCACACCGGTCCGATGCACCACCGCGACCGCGACGCCGTGCGATGCCTCCACCTCGGCCGCGATCTCGGCCAGCACCGACTCGGCCATCGGGGCGAACGCCTCGTAGTCCAGCTCGACCACGGTCCGCCCGTCGTCGGCGTGGTCGCGGGCGCGCCCCACGAACGTCACCACCGCACCGTGCCCCGCGGTCGCGACGGCTCGCTCGAGGGCGGCCACGTCGATCGGCCCATCGGTGAGGCCGGTCGTCGCGCCGCCGGAGACCGGTGGCAGGAAGGCGATCTCGTCATCGTCGGCGAGCGCATCGGTCCACGCTGCGTAGACGCCGTTGCGGGCGACGCGCACGAATGGCCGATGCGGAACGAGGCCCGGGTAGCGGCCCGCCAGGGCGTCCCACGCCGCCGCCGCGTCGGCGCCTGCGGGGAGGTCGATCTCGCATCGGTCCACCGACAGCTCGCGCAGCGAGGCAAACGTCCGGAGTCGCACGCGCATCGGTCCGGCCCGGCTCAGACCGGCACGCCGGTCAGGTAGCTGAGGCTGACCCCGGCGATCGAGCCGGCCATCACCAGCGCCAGGCCGACGTACAGCAGCCCCGTGCTCGCCTGGAGCGATGCCGCGCGGCTGGCGAGGTAGGCGAGGCCGGTGATCACGATCGGCAGCAGGATCCCCGCCGCCAGGCGCAGCCAGGTGATCCAGGCGATCCCGCCGCGCACCGGGTCGGCCCCGACGACCAGCAGCGCGGCGGCGAAGGCGACCCCCTGCGCCACCAGCGCAGCGGCGTGGATCCACATCATCCGCCGCAGGGGCGCCGGCGAGAGCTTCGGCGTGACGAGGTACCAGTGCCCCAGCAGCATGGCCGCGTTCACCGCACCCAGCGCCACCGCCGCGATGAGCAGCTGGACGGCGAACAGGCCGGGCGCGCGCGTCCCGCCGGCGAGCGCCAGCGCGAGGAGCGCCGCGAGCCCCGCCGCGGCCGCCCCGATCGCCAGCCAGGCGCGCGGCCAGGCGGCGTGCGACGCCACGACGTAGGCGAGGCTGCCCGCGGCGAACAGCAGCACCAGCGGGCGGCGCCAGGCGGCGGTGGTGGCGGCGACGACATCGGCCGGCAGGTTCAGGTCGCTGGCCAGCAGGATCGCGGCGCAGGCGAGGACCAGCCAGGCCATGAGGAGCCGATAGCCGCGCGTGGTGCCGCCGGCCACCTCGGCCAGCCCCACCACCAGCAGCGTCCCGGCGCCCAGCGCGGCCCAGAAGGCCCAGTTGACGAAGGGGAGCGCCTCGATCGACACCGGGCCGAGTATACGTGCGCCTCCGCGGGCGTGGACGTATGCCGATTTGCGTGTGGTGGAGGCAACCCGAGGAGATGGACCGCTTCAACCTCGGTCCTGTGCATGTGGCGCAACGTTCTGGGGTGAAACGGCCATCTGGAGCGTGATTCCGAGCTCAGCTCCTCCAGTTGCCACCACCCGGTGCAACGGCGGCAGCCAGCCCGCTCGTTCCTCAGCGGGCGAGGGAGCCGGGGCCTTGCGTGCCTCCACCGTGCATCCGGTGGAGGTAACTGGAGGAGAAGGACCGATTCCGCCTGGATTCCGTGCATGTGACGCAACGATTCGGGGCGAAACGAGCCGCTGGAGCCTGATCCTGGCCCCTTGTTCTCCGGTTGCCACCACCAGGTGCAAGGCGACATGCCACCCGCTCCGCGAGCGACGTCCGACGCCTCAGCGGGCGAGGGAGCCGGTCAGCCCGATCTCCACCCAGCCCTCGGGGCTGACGCGGACCGGGAAGGTCTCGACCGGCTCGGTGGCCGGCGGGATCACCGCCTCGCCGGTCCGGACGTCGAAACAGCCGCCGTGCCACGCGCACACCAGGACGCCGTCGCGCGGGTCGAAGCCCGCCTCGGAGAGCGGGAAGTCGCGGTGGCTGCAGTTGTTCTGGACCGCGAAGAACGCGCCGGCGTGGCGCACCAGCACCACCGGCGTGCCGTCGATCTCGACCGGGATCAGCTCACCGTCGCGCAGCTCCTCGGCGCGCAGCACGCGGGTGTAGCGGGTCGCGGTGGCGGTCACAGGGGGCGGGCGAAGGCGAGCAGGCGCGGCTCGGTCATGTCCTCGATGCTCCAGCGCAGCCCCTCGCGCCCGAGTCCCGAGTCCTTCACCCCGCCGTACGGCATCGGGTCGATGCGCCAGGTCGGGACGTCGTTGACGATCACCCCGCCGACCTCGAGCTCGTCGTGGGCGCGCAGCGTCCGCTCGAGGTCGGAGGTGAAGAGGCCGCACTGGAGGCCGAAGCGCGAATCGTTGATCTCGCGCAGGGCGGCATCGAAGTCGTCGACCCCGAAGAGGTTGACCACCGGCGCGAAGGCCTCCTCGCCGCAGATCCGCGCGTCGCGCGGCACGTCGACGAGGACGGTGGGCGGGTACGTCCGACCGTCCGGCGCTCCGCCGGTCAGGGCCCGGGCACCGTCCGCCAGCGCCTCGCTCACCCACTCGTGCGTGCGCGTCACCGCCCTGTCGTCGACCATCGGTCCGAGATCGGTCGACGGGTCGAGCGGATCCCCGATCTTGACGCTGCGCACGCGCTGCGTGAAGCGGCGCTGGAACTCGTCGAAGATCTCGCGCACCACGTAGATGCGCTGCACGCTGATGCACACCTGGCCGGCGTAGGCGAAGGCGCCGTACACCAGCCGCTCGACCGCCCAGTCGAGGTCCGCGGTCTCGTCGACGATGGCGCCGGCGTTGCCACCGAGCTCGAGGACCACCTTCTTCTTGCCGGCCTCGGCCTTCATCTTCCATCCGACCGATGGCGACCCGGTGAAGCTGAGGAGCTTGAACCGATCGTCCGCGACCATGCGGTCGCCGGTCGGCCGGTCCATGGGGAGGATGCTGACGGCGCCCTTCGGCAGATCGGTCTCGTCGATGAACTCGGCGATGCGCAGCATGACCAGGGGGTCCACGCTCGGCGGCTTGAGGACGATGCTGCATCCGGCGGCGATCGCCGGAGCCACCTTGTGCGCCGCCAGGTTGAGCGGGAAGTTGAACGGGCTGATCCCCGCCACCGGCCCGATGGGATAGCGCCGCACGATCCCGCTCCGTCCCCGGTTGGCGGCGTTCCAGTCGAGCGGCAGCCACTCACCGGTGATGCGCAGCGCTTCCTCGGCTGCGGTGCGGAACGTCAGTGCGCCGCGCAGCACCTCGCCGCGGGCATCCTTGACCGGCTTCCCCGATTCGCGGCTCAGCAGCTCGGTCAGCTCGTCGGCATGCTCGGTGATCCGCTGCGCGACGTGCGCCAGGGCGTCGCGGCGCTCGAAGCTCGCCAGGCGGCGGGTCCGGTCGAACGCCTCGACCGCCGCCACGGTCGCCCGTTCGAGCTGCTCGGGACCTGCCTGGAACGTGGTCGCCACCAGCTCGTCGGTGGCGGGGTTGCGCACCTCGAGCGGCGTGCCGGCGGTCACGAACTCGCCGGCCAGGTAGATCGGGACGGTGGGCGCTCGGACCTCGGTCGTCATGACCGCGATTCTACGCGCGCTGCGGCATTCGGCCGCACGCCCGGCTCGGGCGGATGGTCGCATGTCCGGGCCACGCGACCAACGAGGGGCCGGCACCTGTCTGCGTTGCCCCCCGCCTGCCGCCCGAGGTCTCGACTCCCCCGCATGGCATGGCCCGCGCGACATCCGACCGGGCGAGCGCCTGGTTCGTTGCCGGGAGGCAACACGGGGCGTGGGGCACCGGGGTTTTTTTGCATCAAACGGCGCGCGCGAGCGCCCAATACCGTAGAAGGCCGGTCTCGCGGCCAACGCGTGCGCGGAGGGTTCGATCATGGCTACCCATTCCCGATCCCGGCTCAGCGTGCGGCTCACGGGCGTGAGCCTCGCACTGCTGCTCGCCGCGATCCCGGCCGGCGTGGTCGGCAAGCAGTTCACCGCGTGGGGCGCTGCCGCCGCCGAGGTGGGCATCAACAGCGCCCAGGCGGACGGCTGCCCGATCGAGTCGTCCAACGGTCTGCAGCTCTTCATCGCCTCGACGCGCCCTGGCGCCGTCGGTGGCACCTCGGATCCGAACGACATCTGGTACGCGGAGCGCGCGTCGATCGACGCGCCGTGGAGCGCACCTGTCCACCTGCCCGCGCCGGTGAACTCGGCGGCCGCCGACTTCTGCCCGACGCCGCTCAACGGCAACGGGCTCCTCTTCGTGTCGAACCGCGGCGGAACGGGATCGTGCGGCGCCGGAGACATGTACTTCACCCGCCGCAACCCGGTCCACGGCTGGTCCGCGCCGCAGAACCTGGGCTGCGCAGCCACGGGCGCCGGTCCCAACTTCCCCGGCGGCGAGTTCAGCCCATCGCTGGTCGAGACCGACGCCGGCACGTTCCTCTACTTCTCCAGCAGTGGCTTCGGCGGCGACCAGAACATCTACGTCAGCGCCATGCGCGCCGACGGGACGTTTGCGCCGGCGACGGCGGTCGCCGAGCTGAACACGGCCGCCAACGACCAGATGCCGAACGTCAGTCGCGACGGACGCGAGATCGTGTTCGCCCGCGACGCGGCGGGGAACTTCGACATCTACACCTCGACTCGGGCCTCCGCGTCCGATCCGTGGTCGGCGCCGTGGCCCCTCGGGGCGAATGTCAACACCGCCGCGTCCGAGACCCGGCCGTCGCTCTCCGGCGACGGCGAGCGGCTGCACTTCGGCCGCCTCGGCGACGTCTACGTCAGCACGCGCACCAAGGTCACCGGCGACTGAGCGCGCGCAGACCCACCGGGCCGGTCGTCGCACCGCGGCGGCCGGCCCTGCCGCATTCGGCGAGCGACACGTCGGTGCTGCAGCAGGCCATGGACTCCGTCCGCTTCGACGACCGCTAGGCACCTCGCCCGGCGTACCGTGGCGACATGCCTCGCCCCGCCACGCTCGCTCGACGCCTCGGGATGACCGATGCGGTCGTCATCGGTCTGTCGTCGATGATCGGGGCGGGGGTCTTCGCCGCCTTCGCGCCCGCGGCCGCAGCGGCGGGCAGCGGCCTGCTCATCGGTCTGGCCCTGGCGGCCGTGGTGGCCTACGGCAACGCGGCCTCCTCCGCCCAGCTCGCCGCGCGGCATCCGACCTCGGGTGGCGCCTACGTCTACGGGCGCGAGCGCCTCGGGCCGTGGTGGGGCTTCCTCGCCGGCTGGGGCTTCGTCATCGGCAAGACCGCCTCGTGCGCCGCGATGGCGCTCACCGTCGCCGCATACGCGCTGCCGGGTGGCGGTGTGGCGCAGCGCGTGGTGGCCATCGTGGCGGTGCTGGCGCTGACCGCCGTGAACCTGCGCGGCATCTCCCGTACGGCCGGCACGGCGCGCTGGCTCGTCGGGGGCTCGCTGACCGCCCTGGCGGTCGTCGTCGGGGTGGTGCTCGTCTCGGGGCGCGCCGACCCGGCGAACCTGGCGGTCACGCAGCTTCCGGGCGGCCCGTACGGCGTCCTCCAGGCGGCCGGCCTCCTCTTCTTCGCCTTCGCCGGGTACGCGCGGATCGCGACGCTCGGCGAGGAGGTGCGCGATCCGGAGCGCACGATCCCGCGGGCCATCCCGATGGCGCTCGGCATCACGGTCGCGGTCTACCTCGCGGTGGGGGCGGCCGCGCTGGCCGCCCTGGGGCCGGCGGCGCTCGCCTCGTCGTCGGCGCCACTGGCCTCCGCGGTCGGCGCCGTGGGGGGCGCGTGGGCGGAGCCGGTGGTGAGGGCCGGCGCGGTCGTCGCGAGCCTCGGGTCGCTTCTGGCGCTCATCGCCGGGGTTGGGCGCACCACGCTGGCCATGGCCCGCGAGGGCGACCTCCCGCGGACATTCGCCGCCGTCGAGCCCCGCCGCAGCGTCCCCCATCACGCCGAGCTCGCCGTCGCGGCGGCGGTGGTCGTGCTGGTGGCGCTGGTCGACCTGCGCGGCGCCATCGGGTTCAGCTCGTTCGGCGTGCTCACCTACTACGCGGTTGCCAACGCCGCCGCCCTCACGCTCTCCGCGGAGGAGCGCCGCTGGCCGCGGGGCGTCAGCGTCATCGGGCTCGTCGGGTGCGTCGTGCTGGTGGCCACGTTGCCGCTCGAGGCGGTCCTGGCCGGGATCGCGATGTTCGCGATCGGTGTGCTCGTCAGGCAGGCGTTCGCGAGCCTCGCGGCTGGCGGCGATTGAACGCGCGCTGAGGTGACTCCCTCATACTCACCGATTGGCCGCGGTTCGCGGTCTTCGCAACACCGTCCAGGTGACGCATGGAGCGAGAGCTCGTCAGGCAGGCCATGCATGGCGACGAAGCGGCATTCGACGCGTTGATCGATCGCTTCGGTGACTCGCTGCACTCGGTGGCGCGCAGGATCCTGCGTGACACCTCGCTGGCCGAGGACGCCACGCAGCAGACGCTGCTCGACGCGTGGCGCCACCTCCCCCAGCTGCGCGACCCGGACCGCTTCGAAGCCTGGGTCTATCGGCTCCTCGTACGGGCCTGCCATGCTGAAGCACGCCGCGAGCGACGCCATCGCGGCAACCTTCGCCTGCTGCCGCACGACGCACCGAGCGAACCCGATTCGACATCCCGCATCGCGATCCAGGAGCAGCTCGACCAGGTGTTCCGACAGCTCAGCGTCGAGCATCGGACCGTGGTCGTGCTGGTCCATTACCTGGACCGCACGCCGAGCGAAGCCGCCGCGATGATCGGCATCCCGGTCGGCACGGCGCGCTCGCGCCTCCACTACGCACTCGAACGACTGCGCGGGGCCCTCGAGGCCGATGCGCGGCGCCTCCCCACGCGAGGCACGGCATGACCCGCAACGACCAGCTCATCGAGCACCTCGAGGACTACCTCGACGGCTACGACGGAGCCACGCCGCTCCCCGCGGACGTTCGCGACGCCATCCGTGCCCAGCTTCCTTTGACTCGACAGCGCCCCGCCTGGTGGCCGGCGCAGAGGTTCCCCGAGATGAACAACTCCATACGGATGGCCATGGCGGCCGTCGCCGTCGTGGCCATGGCGCTCGTCGGCGTGTACCTGTTCCGTCCCCCCAACGTGGGCGGACCAGCCGCCGATCCGACCGCCTCACCGAGCGCCGCCAGCTCGCCAGCCGCGTTGCTGCAGGGAGCCGAAGGCCCCGGCCCCTTCACCACTGCCCCGTTCGACGATACGTCGATCCGGTTCACGTTCGACCTGCCAGCGGGCTGGATCGCCCAAGACGAGTGGCTGGTGACACCCAAGGACGTCGCCGGTGAGCAAGCGGACGGATCTGCGCTGCTGTTCCTCCAGGTCGGCGGCCTCTACAGCGATCCGTGCCGTGGTGCGACCGGCCCGCCGGATGTGTCGGTGGGGTCGAGCGCGGACGAGCTGGTGGCAGCCCTCCTGGCCCAGACCGCCTACGAGGTCACGCGGATCGACACCCCCACCGATGTCGGCGGCTACCCCGTGCAGCGGCTTGATCTGGTGATGCCGTCCGACCTCGACTACACAACCTGTACGGGCGGCAACTACTGGGTGTGGGACGGCCCGCCTGTCTCCGGCACTGCCAACCGCTGGTCCCTCTGGATCATCGACGTCGACGGGACGCCCGTCGTGCTGCTGGCCGATTACACGGCGGTCACCCCGCTGCACCGCTCGCAGATCGAACGAATGGTGCAGTCGATCGCCATCCAGCCCTAGCCATTCGCCACCATCGGCCGGCCCTGCCGGCCAGCCCGAGGTTCCGGGGGGTCGCCCGACGGCCCCGCCGGTGCATCCGGAGAGGAGCATTACCCCATGCATGCACGCGTTCAGGTTGCCGTGATCGCCGCCATCGTTGTCATCGCCGCCCTCGGCGGGAGCGTGAAGGCGACGTCCGGTGCCGAGGATGAGCTGGCGCAGGTTCGCCGCGCCACCGCCCGCTTCCACAACGTCGAGGCCGCCACCGCCGCCGGGTACGAGCTCGGCTACGTCAATGGTGCCGGAATCCGGATCATCACCGGCTGCATCGCTCATCCCACGGCAGGGGCGATGGGCTACCACTACTTCAACAAGGCGCTCATCGACGACCTGGTGGTCGATCCCCTGACGCCGGAGGGCCTGGTCTACGCGCCGGGCGCAGACGGCGGCCTCAAGCTGGTCGCGGTCGAGTACGTAGTGCCGGGTCTGGCCTCCAACCCGGCAGGGATCGCGCAGCCGCCCACGATCTTCGGACAGGCCATGCACATCCTCGTCCCGGCGGTCGGCTTCCACACGCTCCATGCCTGGATCTGGGGTCACAACCCGGCCGGCATGTTCGCGCACTGGAACCCGGAGGTCAGCTGCTCGTAAGGGGCTCCGCCCCATCGTTCGTTTCTGCCGCTTCGCCGGTGGGGCACCGTTGCCCCGCCGGCTGCGCCGTGCTGGTCGCCTGTTCCCGCCGGCGGCGATGACGGGCCGCGCTCCCCGACGTTGCATCGGGTGGAGGTACCGGCCAAGGAGCGTCGCCAGATCGGCTGAACTGGCCAACAGGTGCACGCGTCGAGCGCGAAACGAGCCCGAAAACGGCGGAATCGGTCAGGAATCGGTCAGGACATCGGCCAGCCGCTGCGCGGACGGGGGCTGGTTGGCCGTTACCTCCATCGGGTGAAATCTGCGGCCACCAGCGCCAAGATTGAAGCCAGCGCCTCGCCGGCGACCCATACACGGTGAGCATCGGTCGAATCCGGTGCCATCATGCGGACGAGGACGATGGATACCGATCTGGTGGTCCGAGCCCAGCGGGGTGACCAGGATGCGTTCGCGCTCCTGGCCGCCGGGATCGCGGATCGTTTCCTCGCCGTGGCGCGCAGGATCCTGCGCGACCTCGACCTGGCCGAGGATGCGACGCAGCAGGCGCTGCTGAGCATCTGGCAGGACCTCCCGCAGCTTCGTGATCCGGCCCGCTTCGAGGCCTGGTCGTACCGGCTCCTCGTGCACGCATGCTTCGCCGAGGGCCGCAGGCGCCGCCGCTGGGCGCCCAACCTTCGCCTCCTGCCGGCTGACGAGCCGATGGAGACCGATGGCTACCGCGCCGTCGTCGACCACGACCAGCTGGAACGTGGCTTCCGGCGGCTCTCCCTGAATCACCGTGCGGTGGTGGTCCTGCACCACTACCTCGACCTGCCTCTCGACCGGGTGGCCGACCTGCTCGGCGTCCCGGTCGGTACGGCCCAATCTCGACTCCACCACGCGATGCGCGGGCTGCGCGCGGCGCTCGACGCCGACGCTCGCCCGACGGCCCGGGAGGTTTCGTCATGAGCACCCAGCGAGACGTCACGCGCATCGTCCGGTCGTGGCTGAAGGTCGATGCGCACGAATCGGCGGACCGCGTCCTCGATGCCGTGCTCGACGCCCTGCCCGCGACCCCACAGCGCCGAGTCTCGTGGCTGGCGCGGAGGTCTCCTGTCATGAGCACCACCATGCGCATCGTCCTGGCGGCCGCGGCCGTGGCGGCCGCTGCCTTCATTGGGTACCAGGCCCTTCCCAGGTCCGGCGTCGGGACCAACCCGACGCCCACCTCCAGTCCGTCGGCGACATCTTCGCCCACGCTGGCTCCGACTGCGACCGCCGCACCGGCCGGACTGCTGCCCCCGGGGACCCACGTGCTGTGGGATTCTGCCGGGGTACCGATGACGGTCACGATCCCCGGGCCAGGTTGGTACGGGGAACCAGGGAACGGGTTCATCACCAAGGACGACACGTCCGGCGCACCGGACGGCGCCGGGATCGTCGTCTTCCCGGGCATCGGTGACCTGTTCGTCTACGGGGACCCCTGCCAGTGGACGTCCAGCCGGCCGGACACTCCCGCATCGACGGTGGATGACTTCGTCGCCGCGCTGGCGGCGCAGCCCTCCCGGGATGCCACCCAGCCGGTTGGCATCACGGTCGGCGGCTACGCGGGCAAGTCGATCACCCTCCACGTCCCGGACGACGCCGTGTTCGACGACTGCCAGCGCGGCGAGTTCCGCAGCTTCGTGGCCGGCGTCGACGCGGCCCGCTACCACCAGGACCCCGGCCAGATCGACGAGGTGTGGGTGGTCGATGTGAACGGGAAGCTCGTGGTCATCGACCTGGGCTACTTCCCCGGCACACCGGCGGCTGACCTGGCGGAGCTGCGAAGCGTCGCCGACTCCATCGTCTTCGAATAGGCCGCATCGAGCGCACCGAATTTCGGCGCCACGCGGCGGTCGCGGGTTGATCCCGCGGCCGCCGTCCCCCGTACCATGCGGGCATGGATCCCCTCTACCTCGGCCTGGAGGTCGGGGTCGCCGTCTGCTTCGTCGCGTTCGCGGGGCTGGCCCTGCGCCGCGGCCGGCTCCCGTTCCTCGAGCTGATCAGCGCGGCGGCGTTCGGCCTGCTCCTCGAGGAGGGCGACCAGCTCATC
>DASSPJ010000116.1:0-16862 GCA_035699665.1 Candidatus Limnocylindria bacterium | reverse complement strand
GCGCGGCACGCCGTGGGCCCGGATGACGAGGGTGCCGCCCTCCACCTGGTCGGCCAGGTCGGCGGTGCGGATGCCGCGGTCGGAGAGGTCGGCCTTGATGCCGGGGTTGTGGACCAGCTGCCCGAGGGTGGTGACCTCCTTCCCCTCCTCGCGGGCGTGCTTGGCCTTGTCGATGGCGAGGCGCACGCCGTAGCAGAAGCCGGCCCGCTCGGCGATGCGGACCTCGGGACGCGTGGGCGCTGCGGTGGTCATCGGCTTCATTCTAGGAGGGAAACGTGCGAGAGGCCGGGACCGATGCCTCGGCAATCAGCCCCAGCGGCCCCGCTGCGACGGCGGCAGGAGCGCGGCGATCTCGCGCATGATCCGATCCGTGCCCGCGGCGAGCGCCTCGCGGTCGAGGCGGCCGTCGGGCTGATGGCCGAGGGTGAAGGGCGCGCCGACCCGGATCGTCATGTGCGACCGATGCGGCACGCGCGACCTCCCCGGGAAGAGGTGCTGGCTGCCGGCGATCCCGACCGGGAGGAGCGGCGCGCCAGAGCGCAGGGCGAGCAGCGCGGCACCGGCCTTGCCCTCCTTGAGCTGCCCGTCGCGGGAGCGGGTCCCCTCCGGGAAGACGGCGATCGGCTCACCGCGGGCAATTGTCTCGAGGGCCATGCGCTGCGAGGCGCGGTCGCCCTCGCCGCGCCGCACGAAGAAGGTGCCCGACTGCGAGGCCAGCCAGCCGATGATCGGCCAGCGGCGCATCTCGGCCTTGGCCATGAAGTGGATCACCCGCCCGCGGCGCTGGCCGAGCGCCCAGCCGAGCATCGGCGGATCGGCGAGCGAGGTGTGGTTCGAGACCAGGATGTAGGCACCCTCGCGCGGCACGTGCTCGTCGCCGACGATGGTCGCCCCGCCGACCAGCGAGACGAGCCAGCCGGTGATGGTGGCGCCGGGCGCGAAGAACCAGTCGCTCATCGCCTGCGGCGCTCCGGCAGGGCGGCGACGATGGCGTCCACGCAGGCTTCCACGTCGTGGTCGCCGGTATCGAGCACGATCGCGTCGGCGGCGCGCCGCAGCGGGGCCACCGCCCGCCCGGAGTCGGCGGCGTCGCGGCGCTCGATCTCCTCGAGGTAGGCGTCCACCCGATCCGGCCGGCCCATCTCCGCCGCGCGGCGCGCGGCCCGGACGCGTGCCGAGGCGGTGAGGAACACCTTGAGCGTGGCATCCGGCAGCACCACGGTGGCGATGTCCCGCCCGACCATCACCGTGTCGCCGCGGCGGGCGGCGGCGCGCTGGACAGAGAGCATCGCGTCGCGCACCTCGGGGTGGGCCGAGACCGTGCTCACCGCCCGGTCGACGCGCGGCGTGCGGACGAGATCGGTCACGTCGCGGCGGTTGAGGAGCACCGTCTCCAGCCGATCCGCCTGCGAGGGGCGCGGCCGCCGGACGGCGATCTGGACCCGCCGCGCCAGGTCGCCCAGCGCCGCGCCGTCGTCAAGGGCGGCGTCGGCCTCCAGCGCTGCGAGGGTCAGGGCGCGATACATGAGGCCGGTGTCCACGAACGTGGCACCCAGGCGCTGCGCGACCGCGTGGCCGACGGTGCTCTTGCCGCTCCCCGACGGCCCGTCGATGGCGACCGTCAGCGGCCCGCTGCGGCGCGAAGCGGTACGCGGGGCCGGCCCGCCCCCGGCAAGCGCCTCCACCTCGTCGGAGCGCAGCGTGCGCCACTCCCCGACGCGCAGGCCCGCCAGCCCGAGCGTGCCCACGCGCGTCCGCACCAGGCGCAGCACCCGGTGCCCGACGTGGTGGAAGAGGCGGCGCACCTCGCGCTTGCGCCCCTCCCCGACGCGCACCCGCACCCACGTCCCCCGCTCGCCGTGGCCGCGCGCCACCTCGCGCGGCGGCGGGCGTCGCTCGGCGGCCAGCAGGCGAGCCGGCCCGTCCTCGAGCTCGACGCCGCCGAGCAGCACGTCGATCTCATCCTGGGTGGGCAGCTCGGCCAGCAGCACCGCGTACTCGCGCTCCACCCCATAGCGCGGATGGAGCACCCGGTTGGCCCACTCCCCGTCGTTGGTGAGCAGCATCAGCCCTTCCGAGTCGGCGTCGAGGCGTCCCGCCGGCCACAGCCGCCCGGCATGCTCGCGTGCCGGCACCAGGTCGACCACCGACCGCCGCCCGCGCTCCGCCCGGCTCGACGACAGCAGCTCGCGCGGCTTGTGGACCGCGAAATGGACCGATGCCTCGGCAGCCCCGATCGGCCTGCCGTCGAGCTCGACGCGGTCGATCGCCGGGTCGGCCCGCTCCCCGAGGGTGGCGACGCGGCCGTTGAGACGGACGCGCCCGGCGGCGATCAGCTCCTCCGCCCCCCGGCGCGAGGTGACGCCGGCGGCGGCGAGCAGCTTCTGGAGCCGCTCAGCCGGCATCGGGCTCGGCGGCAGCATCGGCGTCGGGTGCGGCGAGCGCCTCGGCGGCGGCGGTGACCAGCGGCGGAAGCTCATCGGTGCCGGTAAGGCCGAACCGCTCGAGGAAGGTGAAGGTGGTGCCGAACAGGACGGGGCGGCCGGGCGTGTCGCGGCGTCCGACCTCGGCGATCAGGCGCCGATGGACGAGGGAGCGGATGACGTAGTCGCTGTCCACGCCGCGGACCCGCTCCACCTCCCCGCGGGTGCACGGCTGGCGGTAGGCGATGATCGCCAGCGCCTCGAGGGCCGCCGGGGTGAGGCGCGCCTCCTCGCGCGCCGCGTAGGCGGCCAGGCGCGCCCCGAGCGTCGGCGCGGTGGCGAGCTGCCAGGCACCGTCGTGGTGCTGGAGGCGAATCCCGCGCCGGCGTTCCTCGAGCTCGCCGGCCAGGTTGGCCAGGGCGCCCTCCGCCTGGAGCGGGGCCACGCCCGCGAGCGTCGCGAGCTCATCGGTCGCGAGCGGGCGCTCGGCGATGAAGAGGACCGCCTCGAGGAACGCCTCCAGCGCGTCGGGGTCGAGCGGGCCGTCGGCGGCCAGCGGCTGGTCGCTCATGCGCCGTCGGCCGCGCGCAGGGTGATCGGCCCGAACAGCTCGTCCTGCTCCGCGGTCACCTGGCGTCGTCGCACCAGCTCCAGCGCGGCGAGCAGCGTCACCGCCGCCTCGGTGCGCGTCCGGCACGTGGCCAGCATCGCCTGGAGCACCACGCGGCCGCGCTGCCCCATCGCCCGGCGCAGCGCCTCGATCTGCATGCCGATGGTGATCTCGCGGACCAGCACCTGCGGCGGCGGAGCCGGCGGCTCGGCGACGCGGACCAGGCGGTCGAGCGCATGGACGAGGAGGGAGACCGGCAGCACCGGGACGGGCGCGGCGGGCAGGTCCGCCTCGCGCGGCTCGCGCCGCATGGCGGGGCTCACCAGGTCCCGCTCGCCCAGCTGGCGAGCGGCGTCGCGCAGGGCCCGGTACTCGAGCAGGCGGCGGCGCAGCTCCTCCTCGGTCGGCTCGTCGTCCCCCTCCGGCACGGCGGGGAGCGGCTCGGTCGGCAGCATGCGTCGCGACTTGAGGTAGATCAGCTGCGCGGCGATGGCCACGAACTCGGCGAGGTTGTCGGCGTCCACCGCGTGCCGGGCAAGGTGCGTCACGTAGCCTTCGGCGAGGTCGGCGAGGGGGACGGTCAGGATGTCGAGCTGTCGAGACTCGATGAGGTGCAGCAGCAGCTGGAGCGGCCCTTCGAAGACCTCCAGCTGCACCGTGAACGGTGGTGCCTCCCCCACCGGCACGGCGGCCACCTCGGCGTCGACGGGGATTGGCTGGAGGGTCATCGGGTCAGCTCGCATCGTCGGCGGCGCGCAGCGCGGCCGCCAGGGCGGCATCGGACGCGGCGGGGGTGCCCCGGATGAAGGCGGCCACGCGGGGCGGGCAGCCGGCCGCGAGGGCGGCGTCGGCGGACATCGGTCCATGATGCAGGTACAGGTGGAACCCGTGGCGCCAGGATCGCGTGTCCGGCGTGGCCAGGCGCTCGAGCAGCGAGGGCCGCACCGCCTCCAGGAGCACGCCCGCGACGCGATGCCAGAGGCGCATGGCACGGCCCTTGGCCGCGTCGTGCAGGAGCGCGGCGGCAAGGAGGTCGGGGTCATCGACTCCCTCCCGCACCAGGCGCTGCGCCACGTCGAGCCCGTGACGCCGGTCCGCCACCGGCATGGCGTCGAAGAGCGCCACGGCTGACGGCGGCAGGACCCGCCGCACCAGGGCCATCTCGCGCGGATGGACGCGCGCGGTGAGGTGGCCGACGAACTGGGCGACCCTATGCACGGCCGAGGAGCAGGTTGGCCAGCAGCTGCGCCAGGCCGAAGAGCCAGCCGAGCGGCCCGCCGCCGGGCAGGACGTAGCTCGCCAGCACCAGCCCCAGCAGCGCCATCATCCCGTACTGGGCGTACTGCCGCAGCTGCATCGCAAGCCGTCCCGGCAGCAGGCCGAGGGCCGCGTTGTACCCGTCGAGGGGCGGGATCGGCAGCAGGTTGAAGAGGGCCAGCGCCAGGTTGAAGAAGGCGCCGAGCGTCAGGAAGCGGCCGACCGCCGGGTCCACGTCGGCCATGTCGAGCACGCGGTAGGCGATCGCCAGCACCAGCGCGACGGCCACGTTGGCGATCGGGCCGGCCGCCGCCACCCAGGTCATCCCGATGCGCCCCGGGCGCAGCGCGGCGGGATTCACCGCCACCGGCCTGCCCCAGCCGAAGCCGACCAGGGCGAACATCAGCGCGCCCATCGGGTCGATGTGGGCCGCCGGGTTCAGGCTCACGCGACCCATGGCGCGCGGCCGTTGGTCGCCGAGCTGGTCGGCGGTGAACGCGTGGCTGAACTCGTGGAACGTGATGCCCACCACCAGCGCCAGCAGGACGGCGGCGATGGTCAGCGGGTCGAGGTCGCGGAGGAAGAGCACTTATCCGAGGTCCGGCAGCAGCTCGCGCAGGATGGCCAGCAGGCGCTCCCCGCCGACCTTGCCCATCGCCATGACCTCCTCGTGCGTCGGCCCGGCCTCGACGTCCTCGGTCGCCTCGTTGGTGATGAGGCTGAAGCCGACCAGGCGCCGATCCGCGTGGCGCACCACGATCGCCTCGTGGACGGTGCTCATGCCGACCGCGTCCGCGCCGATGATGCGCAGCATCCGCAGCTCGGCCCGCGTCTCGTACGCCGGTCCGGAGAGCATGAGGTACACGCCCTCGCGCAGCGGCACCCCGGCACGCTCGGCGGCGGCGCGTGCCCGGTCGCGCAGGGCGGGGTCGAAGGCGTCGGTCATGGCGGGGAAGCGCGGCCCGAGGGCGTCGAGGTTGGGGCCCAGCAGCGGGTTCTCGCCGGACAGGTTGATCGTGTCGCGGATGAGCATCACGTCACCCGCCGCGAACGCCGGGTCGATGCCGCCCGCGGCATTGGTGAGCACCACCACCGACGGCCCGAGGGTGAGCGTCGCGCGGAGCAGCAGGGTCGCCTCGCGGTGCGAGTAGCCCTCGTACGGGTGTGCCCGCCCCGAGAGGACGACGATCGGGATGCCGTGCGCCATCCCCGCCACCAGCTCGCCGGCATGCCCTGCCACCGACCCGGTGGGCACATGCGGGATCTCGGCGTACGACAGTCGGACGCGCGGCTCGGCGTCGAGCAGGTCGACCACCCCGCCCAGCCCGGACCCCAGGACGAAGACGAGCCGCGGCGCGGCGAGCTCCGGCTGGTCGACGAGCGCGGTGCGGATGGCGGCAGCCGCCTCGTCGATCCGCCGCTGGAGCTCCGCGCCGTAGATGCCGTCCGGCAGCGCACCCAGCCGGTGATCGGTCACGTGTGGGTGGCGCAGTATATACGGATATACTCACAGGCCGGGGTGGAGCGTATATCAGTATATACGCCGGCCGGCATCAGAGCCGCTCGCTCCTGCATCAGAACCGCTCCAGGATCTGCTGCTTCTTGGTCTCGTACTCCTCGGGGGTGATGAGGCCCTTGTCGCGCAGCGTGGCCAGCCGCTCGAGCGTGGCGGCGGGGTCGTCGGCCGCGCGCGACGGCTCGGCGGGGGCCGGCGGAGGCGCCACTGGAGCCGGAGCGGGGACGGCATCGTCGAGCTCCTGCGCCCCCTGCGCCACCTGCGACACGCGATCGCTGCCCGCTCGCGGCGGGAGCGGCTCGCGGCGATACTCGGGCGCGGCCTCGCGCCCCTGCGGCCGGCGGGCGGGTGCCAGGTCCGGCCGCTCGAGCAGCTCCTTCTGGTTGAGCATCGCGATCTTGAAGGCCACCGGCTCGGCGATCATCGGGAAGTCGCCGATCCCGGCATGCGCGCCGGTCTCCTCGGCCGCGGTGAGGATGTCGAGCGTGCCGTAGTTGAAGATGCGGCCGACCCAGCTCTGGGTGAGCATCGCGTCGTTGATCTTCTCCAGGTTCGAGTCGGACATCGCCTTGTTGAAGATGCCCTCCGAGCGGATCACGCGCCGGTTGGTGATGAGCCACTCCTGGTTCCGCCAGTCCCACACCTTGAGCGCGATGCGGCCCACCGCCAGCAGCAGGCCGAGCAGGGTGGCCACGGTGAGCACGCCGTCGATCCCGTCGTTGACGACCGGCGCCTGGTTGGACGCCAGGAAGATCGCCAGCGCCAGGAGCACCACCGCGCCGACGATCCACCAGAACGTCTCGGCGACGACGGCGAACCAGTGCTGGCGGCTCGCGTAGACGATCTCCTCGCCGCGGGAGAGAAGCTTTTCGGCGTAGCCCATCGGCGGTCACATGCTCCGTGCTCGGCGGGATATCGGTCAGGCGCGGGGGTGGGCGCGGGCGTAGACCTCGCGCAGGCGCTCCCCGGTGAGGTGCGTATAGAGCTGGGTCGTGCTGATGCTAGCATGGCCCAGCAGCGTCTGAACGGCCCGCAGATCGGCTCCCCCCTCCAGCAGGTGAGTCGCGAAGCTGTGGCGGAACGTGTGCGGCGAGACGCGCGCCGTGACCCCCGCCGCCTCGGCCCAGCGGCGCACCAGGCGCCACACCGCTTCGCGGCTCAGGCGCGCGCCGCGGATCCCCACGAAGACCGCCTCGGTCGGCCGTTTGGCGGTCCACTCCCGGTAGGGCCCCTCCAGGTACCGATGCAGGCGCTCGCGCGCCTCCTCCCCCATCGGCACGCGCCGCTCCTTGTTGCCCTTGCCGATCACCCGCACCTGGAGGTTCGGCAGGTCCACCCGATGCCGATCCAGCCCGGTCAGCTCGCTGACCCGCAGGCCGCAGGCATAGAGCAGCTCGAGCATCGCCCGGTCACGGATCCCGACCGGGTCATCCGCCGGCGGCGCCTCCAGGATGCGCTCCACCTCGCCGATGGTCAGCACGTCGGGCAGGTAGCTGCCGGGCTTCGGCGCATCGAGGAGCGAGGCAACGTCGCGCTCCACGATCCCCTCGCGCAACGCGAAGCCGTAGAAGCTGCGCAGGGCGGCGACCTTGCGCGCCAGGGTCGTCGCCCGGCGGCCGGCGCGCCGCTGGCCGGCGATCCAGTCGCGGGCGACGTCGGGGTCGGAGCGCCAGCGGTCCGTGGCCGCCGCCGCGAACTGCGCCAGGTCGCGCCGGTAGGCGCTGATCGTCAGCGGGGCGAGGCCCCGCTCGACGCGCAGCTCGAGCAGGAACGCGTCGATCGCCGCGAGGAGCTCATGCGGCATCGGCTCGCTCGTCGCGCGGGAGGGTGAGGCCGACGATCCGCGACACCACCAGCGCCAGGTACATGACCCCGGCGACCTGCTCGATCATGACCAGCGCCCGGGCCTGCTCGACGACCGGCACGATGTCCGACAGGCCCGTGCTGGTGAGGTTGGTGAACGACAGGAAGAGCAGCTCGACCCACGTCCGGGGCGCATCGGAATCCACGGCGGAGATGAACGACCCGGGCCAGATGATCTGCGCCGCCGCGTAGAGGTAGGCGAAGGCCCACGCCACGACGGTGAACGTCGCCCCGGTCGCCAGCAGCTCGTCGCGGGTCACGCGCCGGTCCTGGAACATGTACCGAATGAGCCCGGAACTGGTGTAGGCGTAGAAGAGCGCGTGCAGCACCGCCGACGCGAGGGCGATCGCGGTGTTGGCCGGATCCACCGCCTCGGCGATGGTCAGGACGGCGGTCGGGAGACCGATGAGCACGGCGACCCACGACAGCGCCGGGGTGGTCCGGATCGCCCACACCGCCAGCGACAGGACCACGAGGCCGAACAGCGAGATCGCCGCGCGACCGGCCGGCCCGCTCATGAACGGGAAGACCACCACCCCGATGAGCTGGGCGCCGAGCAGCACGCCCGCCGGGTGGCGCCGCAGCATGCGCAGGCCGCCGCTCACCGGCGCCGCCCCGAGGCGAGCAGCGCCGCCGCCGCGGCGTGCGCCTCATCCCCGGCCGCCGCCCCGCCCAGCATGGCGGCCAGCTCGCGCTCGCGCTCGTCGCCGTCGAGGACGCGCAGCTCGGTCAGCGTCCGGCCGCCGGCGACCAGCTTGCCGACATGGAGGTGCGCGTCGGCGTAGGCGGCCACCTGCGGCAGGTGGGTGACGCACACCACCTGGTGGTAGGTGGCCAGGGCACGCAGCCGCTCGCCGAGCGCCGTGGCGTGCCGGCCGCCGATCCCGGCGTCGACCTCGTCGAAGACGAGCAGGGGGGTCTCGTCGGCCGCGGCGAGCACGACCTTGAGCGCCAGCGTCAGGCGGCTCGCCTCGCCGCCCGACGCGATGCGCGCCAGCGGCCGCGCCGGCTCGCCGGGGTTGGGTGCGAAGGTGAACGTCACGCGCTCGGTGCCGCCGGGTCCCGGGTCGGACGCCTCGACCGCCACGCCGAACGAACCGGCCGGCAGGCCGAGCGGCTCGAGCTCAGCGTTGACCGCGGCGGCCAGTCGTACGGCGGATGCGGCGCGGACATCGCCGAGGGCCGTGGCCGCGGCCGCGTACGCGGCGCGCCGGTCGGCCTCCTCCGAGCGCAGCCGCTCCCGCAGCCCCTCGGCATCGTCCAGGCGCGCCAGCCCGGCGGCAGCCTCCTCCCCGAACGCGATGACCGCCTCGACCGTCGCGCCGTACTTGCGCTCCAGGTCACGGATGAGCGAGAGGCGCTCCTCGGCCGCCGCCCGCGCGGCGGGATCGAGGTTCACCGACTCGCCGAGCGCGGTGGCGTCGCGCCCCAGCTCCTCCGTCTCGGCGGCGAGCGCGTGGGCACGCTCCACGAGCGTCGCGAATCGCTGGTCGTGCGCCGCGGCGGCCTCCAGGGCCCGCACCGCCGTCCGCAGGCCGTCCAGCGCGGCGCCCTCGTCGCGGACGGCCCGCGACGCCTCGTGGGCGCTCGCCGCGATCGCCTCGGCGTGCTGGGCGACGCGCAGCGCGGCCTCGACCTCCGCTTCCTCGCCCGGCCGCAGCCCGGCACGGCCGATCTCGTCCACCTGGAAGCGGAGCAGCTCGCGCCGTCGCTCGAGCTCGCGCTCGTCGGTCACCAGCTCGGCCGCGGCGGCCAACGTCGCGCGCCACGCCCGCCACGCCTCGGCGACGGCCGCCGTGTCGTGGCCGCCGAAGCGGTCGAGCAGCGCGAGCTGATGAGCGGCCTCGAAGAGGCGCTGCTGCTCGTGCTGGCCGTGGATCTCGGCCAGCCGCGCCCCGAGCGCCGCCAGCCCGCCGACGGTCACCGGGCGGTCGTTGACGCGCGCGGTCGAGCGTCCGTCGGCCGCCACCTCGCGCCGGATGATGGCAACCCCGCCCTCGGCGGCCACGAGGTCGTCGAGGGGCGCATCGGGCTCAGCGGGCACGCTCTCGAACACCGCGTCGACGCGCAGCGCATCGGTCCCGGTCCGGACGAGGTCGGCCGAGGCGCGGGCGCCGAGGGCCAGGGCCAGCGCGTCGACGACCAGCGACTTCCCCGCCCCGGTCTCGCCGGTCAGCACGGTGAAGCCGCGCGACAGCGGCAAGCGCACCTGCTCCAGCACGGCGAGGTTGGCGACGGTGAGCTCGACGAGGGGCATGCAGGTCAGTACGGCAGCAGGCCGGCCTTGGTGCGCAGCAGGTCGTAGAACGGCGTCGACCCGGCCGGCTCCAGCAGGCGCAGCGGCTCGGGGAGGGCGCGCACCTCGACCGTGTCGCCCGCCGCCAGCTCGACGTCCCACTGCCCGTCGATGCTCACGATCGCCGGGTCGGCCGCCTCGCGCAGCATGAGCCGCACCACGTGGTCCTCCCCCGCCACGACGCTGTGCAGCGGCGAGAGGTAGCTCGCCACGGGGGTGATGATCATGTTGCGCAGCCGCGGGTCGAGGATCGAGCCACCGGCGCTGAACGAGTAGGCGGTCGAGCCGGTCGGCGTCGCCACCACCACCGCGTCGGCGACGTAGGTCGCCAGGTGCGATTCGGAGACCTCGACCTCCAGGCGGATCATGCGCACCCGGCGGCCGCGGGCCACGACCACCTCGTTGAGGCAGGCGTGGCGCTCCTCGGTCCCGTTCTGCCGACGGATGGTCGCCTCGATCCGAAACCGCTCCTCGACCGTGCAGTCACCGGCCAGCACCTGGTCCAGCGCCCGCTCAAGGTCCATCGTCTCGACCTTCGCCAGGAAGCCGACCCGCCCAAGGTTGATGCCGAGCGCCGGGACCCCGGTGTCGCCGAGCGCGTTGGCCGCGCGCAGGAAGGTCCCATCGCCGCCGAGGACGCACACCAGGTCGGTCGCATCCGCGCACTGGCGGGCGATCGTGGCCCGATCCTCCGCGGGAGCCTCCCACGCCGACACGCCGTGCGCCGCGCACCACGCTTTCGCGCGCCCCAGGACGGCTTTCGCCTCCTCGTTGTACGGGTTGAAGGCGAAGCCGATGCGGCGCAGCTCGGTCACTCGGGCTCCCCGGCACCGATCGCGCGCGCCAGCGCCCCGATCTCGGCGCGCAGCGCCGCCAGCTCGGCCGCCACGTCACCGCTCGGCGGCGTGGCGTCCTGGACCGCGGCGTACGAGCGGTCCAGCCCCGCGGCGATCAGGGCGCGCATCAGGCTCGAGGGCGACACGCCGCGCGCCCGCGCCGCCACCTCGACGCGCTCGAGGAGCGCGTCGGGCATCCGCAGGCTCACGATCTGCCGCATCGTGTCGGTCGCCGGGTCGTGGAGCGGCGCGCCGGCCGTCTCGAGCCCCTCGAACCCGACCGAGAGCTGCTCGACCTCGCCGCCCCGCCCGCCGCGTCGTCTCATCTCGGGCGCATCGTAATACGCGCGTGCTACGCCGGGACGCTCGCGGCCACCACGGCGTCGACACGCGCCTCCCAATCGGCTGCTGGCGCACCCCGCTCGAGCAGGGCCAGGAACTCGACATTGCCGTCGCCGCCGGCGATCGGCGAGCGAATGAGCTTCATCGGCCCAAGGCCGGCCGCGGCCGCATCGGTCTCCAGCCGGAACAGGACGGTCCGCCAGACCGATGGATCGCGCACCACCCCGCCGCGCGGCACCTCCGCTCGTCCTGCCTCGAATTGCGGCTTGACGAGCGCCACCACGCGGCCGCCGCCTGACAGCAGGCGGGCGACGGCGGGCAGCACCAGCGCCAGGCCGATGAACGACAGATCCAGCGTGGCGAGGTCCACCGGCTCCGGCAGCGAGACGAGGGTGCGCAGGTTGGTGCGCTCCATGCTCACCACGCGCGGGTCGCGCCGCAGGCGATCCAGGAGCTGGCCGCGACCGACGTCGACGGCGTAGACGATTCGTGCCCCGCGGGCGAGCAGGACGTCGGTGAAGCCGCCGGTGGAGGCGCCGGCGTCGAGGCAGGCCAGTCCCGCCGGGTCCACCTCGAAGGCGTCGAGCGCCGCCGCGAGCTTCTCGCCGGCACGGCTGGCCCAGCGCGGCCGCGCCACGAGGGAGAGGGACGCGTCGCCGGCGACCTGCTGGCCCGGCTTGAGGGTGCGGTTCGGGGCCCCGCCCAGCTCGACCTGCCCGGCCAGGATGAGCGCCTGTGCCTCGGCCCTCGAACGGGCGAGGCCGCGATCGACGAGCAGCTGGTCGAGGCGGACGCGTGGCACGCGACCCATGGTAGAGGTGCTCGGCGGCGCACGTGTCGCCCCCGGCCTGTCCTGCGGACCTACGGCACCAATTCCGGTGGACTCGTGGCGGCAGTCACGCTCAGAGCGGCCGCCGGATCAGCCGGACCGATGCCTACGGTCCGCAGGACGAGCCGGTGGCGATGACTCTCAGCCCGAGGCGGCGGTCACCCGCGACCCCGCGCGTGCCTGCGCCGGCACCCCGCCGAGGGCCTCACGGACCTGCGCCAGGATCCCCGGCTCGTCGATGCGCTGCTGGCGCCGCAGGTCGTCCACCGCGCCGTGGTGCACGAAGCCCTCCGCCAGCGCGACCTTGTGCAGCGGAGCGTGGATGCCGGCGCGGTTGAGCGCGTCGAGCACCGCGTCGCCGAAGCCGCCCATGGCCGCCGACTCCTCGGCCGTCACCACCAGCCGCTTGCCGGCGGCATGCTCGGCGATCAGCGTCTCGTCGAGCGGCTTGGCCCAGCGGGCGTTGACGACCGTCGCCTCGACGCCGTCCTCGGCGGCGAGCGTCTCGGCCACGCGCCGCAGGCGCTGGACGATCGGTCCGAAGCCAACCAGCAGCAGGTCGTCGCCGGTGCGCAGCACCTCCCCGCGGCCGATCTCGAGCGGCTCACCGGTGCGATCGGGCAGGTCCTCGCCGGCGTCGCGCGGGTAGTGGAGCGAGATCGGCCCGTCGTGCGCGAAGGCGGTCACCACCAGGTCGCGCAGCTCCTGCTCGTCCTTCGGCGACCCGATCACCAGGTTCGGCAGCGACCGTTGCGCGGAGAGCGTGAACATGCCCTGGTGGCTGGTGCCGTCCTCGCCGACCAGGCCGGCACGGTCGATCGCCACCAGCACCGCCGCGTCGTTCTGGCACACGTCGTGGACCAGCTGGTCGTACGCCCGCTGGCTGAACGTCGAGTACAGGGCCACCACCGGCCGCTTCCCGGCCAGGGCCAGGCCGGCGGCCATGGTCATGGCGTGCTGCTCGGCGATCCCCACGTCGAACAGGCGCCCGGGGAAGTGCTCCTCGAAGCGCGCCAGGCCCGTCCCGGTGGGCATGCCGGCGGTGATGGCGCAGATCCGGTCATCGTGCTCCGCCAGCCGGACGAGCTCCTCGGAGAAGGTCTGGGTGTACGTCTTCGGCTTGCGGGGAGCGTGTGCCGGCGGGATCGCGTCCTCGGTGGGGTCGATGAGCGTCAGGTCGACCGGCGGGAGCGACGCGCCGTGGAAGCTGACGCTGTCCTCCTCGGCCGGCGCGTAGCCCTTGCCCTTCACCGTCTTGACGTGCACGAGGACCGGGTTCGGCAGCGCGAACGCCTTGTCGAAGGCGTCCTCCAGCTCGGCCCGGTCATGTCCGTCGAGCACGCCGATGTAGGTGATCCCCATGTCCTCGAAGAAGCCGACCTTGGCCCAGCTGCGCTTGAACCCCTCCTTGGCCCAGGCAAGGGCGTCGAAGGCTGCCTGCCCGATGATCGGGATGCGCGGCAGGGCCCGCTTGCTCGCCTCCTTGGTCTCCTGGTAGGCGCGGCTGAGGCGCAGCTTGTTGAGGCGCGTCGACAGGCCGCCGACCGACGGGCTGATGCTCATCTCGTTGTCGTTGAGCACGATGAGCAGGCGCGTGCGGATGTGGCCGACATGGTTGAGCGCCTCGAGGGTCAGGCCGCTCTGGAGCGCCGCGTCCCCGACGCAGACCGCGATGCGCTGGTCGCGCGCCGGCGACGTCCGCGGGGCGAGGTCGCGCGCGGCGGCCAGGCCCACGCCGATGCTCACCCCGGTCCCGGCGTGGCCGCCGTCCATCACGTCGTGCACGGACTCCGAGCGCCGCGGGAAGCCGCCGACGCCGCCGACCTGGCGCAGCGTGCCGAACTGCTCGTAGCGGCCGGTCAGCAGCTTGTGGGCATACGCCTGGTGCCCGGTGTCCCACACGATCCGATCGCGCGGGGAGTCCATCACGCGGTGGAGCGCGAGCGTGATCTCGACCGCCCCGAGCGAGCTCGCGAGATGGCCGCCGGTCTCATGGACGGTGCGGATCATCTTCTCGCGCAGCTCGGCGGCGAGCTCGGCGAGCTGCGCCTCGTCCATGCCGCGCAGCGCGGCCGGATCGGTGAGCGTGGGAAGGATGGGCACGGGCAGATACGGCTCCAGATGCTCAGCGTCGCTGGAGTATAGAACGGTTGACCGATGTCTCCCGTTGCCGGCCCCCCGTCACGACACATCGGTCGCCGATCGTGGATCTGGGCACGTTGCGCGCGGTCGGCGCGGGTCAACGAGCGCGCGGCGTGGCCCTGCGCGAACAGCACGGCACGTTACGCCCCGCTGCCGGGCAGTTGGCGCTGTCGCACGCCCGATACCGGTCGAGGATTGACCCACGCTGCCCGGCTGCGAGGGCCGGCCCCTCGTCACAGCGGCTTTTCGAAGTTGAGGCTGCGCTTGATGATCCGGTAGCCCTCGCGCTGGTAGAACCGATGCGCCCGCTCCCGCTCGACGCGCGACAGCACGCGCATCGTGGCCAGGCCGCGCTCGCGCGCCCACGCCTCGCCCGCCGCCAGCAGGGCCCTGCCGATGCCATCCGACCGATGCGCCGCGTCGACCACCAGGCCGGCCACGAGGGCCTGGCCGGACGCCTCCAGCAGCATCCGCTCCTGCACGTGGATCCAGCCGATCGGCCGGTCGGCGACATCGACCGCCACGAGCACCGCGTCGCGCTCGCTGGCGAGCACCGGCGCCAGGCGCCGCGCCTGCTCGTTCGCATCGACCGGATACCCGAGCTGCCCGCTGAGCTCCGCGACGGCCCCGGCGTCCGCGGGCCGCGCCGGGCGGATGCGAGCCTCGCTCACTCGGCCTCGGGTTCTGGCTGGCCGGCGCCGGCGCGTCGACCGAGCTCCGAGATCGTCAGCTCCGCCTCGCGAAGCCGGGCCTCGGACGCGGCATGCAGCCGCAGCCCCGCCTGGTAGAGGCGGATGCTCTCCTCGAGCCCCACGCTCCCCGCCTCCAGCGCCTGCACGATGCGCTGGAGCTGGCTCACCAGCTCGTCGAACGGCCGCGCCGCCAGGGCGTCGTCATCGAGCGCCTCGAGCGCCGCCAGGTCGATGGTCATGGCCCCTCCTCCGGCCGCGTGCCGGTCACGCGGGTGGTGAGCGTACCGCGCGCCACGGTGACGGCGAGGACCGCGTCGACCGGCACCGAGCCGGCGTCACGGACCACGCTGCCGTCGTCACGCTGGGCGATGGCGTAGCCGCGCTCGAGCGTGGCCTGCGGCCCGAGCGCCCGCAGCGCATCCCGCAGCCCGTCGAGGGCGGCGCGCTGGCGGGTGGTCCGCGCCACGAGCGCGCGAGCCGAGCGGTCGACCAGGTCGGCGGTGCGTTGCCGCACTGCGGCGATGTCCGGAGCCGCGGCCGCCAGGGCGCGTCCCTCGGCGACGAGGAACCGGCGACGCTCCTCGACCCGCCCGGCCAGCGCGGCGGTGGCGCGATCCCGCAGCCGGGCGAGGATGGCCGGCAGCTGGGTGGCGTCGGGCGTCGCCAGCTCCGCGGCCGCGGAGGGCGTCGGGGCGCGCAGGTCGGCCGCGAAATCGGCGAGCGTCACGTCCGACTCGTGCCCGACGCCCACCACGATCGGCACCGGGGAGCGGCGCACGGCGCGCACCACCCGCTCGTCGTTGAACGGCCAGAGGTCCTCCAGCGACCCGCCGCCACGCGCCAGGATGATCACGTCCAGCTCGGGACGCGCGTAGATCCGCTCGAGCGCCCGCACGATGGCCGGCGCGGCCGTGGCGCCCTGCACGATCGTCGGCGACAGCACCACCTCGGCGAGGGGGTAGCGGCGGCGCAGCACGTTGCCGATGTCGCGCCACACCGCTCCCACCGGCGAGGTCACGACCCCGATCCGCCGCGGCCAGCGCGGCACGGGGCGCTTGAGGCGCTCGTCGAACAGGCCCTCGGCGGCCAGGCGGATGCGCAGCTGCTCGTACTGGGCGTGCAGGTCTCCGGCGCCGGCCGGGGTCACCGACTCGACGTACAGCTGGTAGATGCCCTGCGCCTCGTAGGCGCGCACGCGACCGTGGCAGATGAGGTTCATCCCGTGCACCGGCCGCACGGTGGCCCGCGCCAGCTCCTCGCGGAACAGCACGGCCCGCACCTGCGAGGCGCCGTCCTTGAGGGTGAAGAAGCAATGGCCCGAGGGCGGGAAGGTCGGCTGGCTGACCTCGCCCTCGACCCACACGTCGGTGAGCGTGGGGTCGCCGTCCAGCAGGGTCCGGATGCGCCGGTTCAGGTCGCTGACGCGCAGGATGCGCGGCGCCGCGCGTGAGGATTCCCAGAGGGTCGGCTGCTCGGCGCTCATCGGTCTGGATGCCTACTGAACGCGGGTGACGTACTCGCCGGTGCGGGTGTCGATGCGCAGCGTGTCGCCCTCGTTGACGAAGAGCGGCACCTGGACCACCAGGCCGGTCTCCACGGTCGCGGCCTTCTTGGCGCCGGTCGCGGTGTCACCGGCGAAGCCCGGATCGGTCTGGGTCACCACCAGGTCGACGGTCACCGGCAGGTCCACGCCCAGGATCTCGCCCTCGTGGCTGGAGACGAAGACGTCGGTGTTCTCCTTGAGGAACTTCGCGTCGCCGCCGAGCAGCGCGGCGTTCACCGAGAACTGGTCGTAGGTCTCGTTGTCCATGAAGTGGTACGTGCCGCCGTCGCTGTACAGGTACTGCACGCGGCGCTGCTCGACGCGGGCGCGCGGCCAGCGCGTGCCGGCCTGGAAGGTGCGCTCGATGATGTCGCCCTTGCGGACGTTCTGGAGCTTCATGCGGACCTGGGCTGATCCACGGGCCATCTTGATGTGGGTCCAGTCGAGGACCTTCATGAGCTGCCCGTCGAGCTCGATGATGACGCCCTTCTTGACGTCGCCCGTACTGATCAA
>DASSPJ010000115.1:0-22386 GCA_035699665.1 Candidatus Limnocylindria bacterium | reverse complement strand
CGGCCCGTCACCGCGGTACGTGCGCAGGGATCGGTACCCGATCACCATCGACTCCTGCGCGACATCCTCAGCGTCGGCTGACCGGCCGAGGATGCGCAGGCACACGCGATAGACCGCGAGCGCCTCCCGCTCCACGACGGGACGGAAGGCATCCCGGTCGCCGTTGAGCACGGCGCGGACGAGGGCGCGATCATCCACGCGCCCATCGTGCCACGCGGCCGCCATCGGGCGATCGAGGGGCGGATCGACGCGTCAGTCGTCGTCGTCCTCGTCGTCGTCCTCCTCCTCGTCCTCGTCCTCGTCCTCCTCCTCGTCGTCGTCGTCGTCATCATCATCATCGTCGTCGTCGTCCGAAGCCTCGGGGCTGGCCGACGCGTCGTCGTCCGCCTCCTCGAGCTCCGGCGATGCCTCGGGGCTCTCCGACGCGTCCTCGTCCTCGGTCTCGAGCTCCGGCGATGCCTCCGGGCTCTCCGATGCGTCCTCGTCGTCGGTCTCGAGCTCCGGCGATGCCTCGCCCGCGAGGGTCGCGGAGGCATGCACCGCGTCGGCGTCGTCATCGGTGCCGGACCCACCGTTGCCGGAGGCGAAGCCGATGCCGGCCAGCACGAGGAGCGAGGCAACCGCCAGGACGGCGGCGCGAATGGGTGTCGGTCGCATGTGAACTGGTGACCTCCTGAGATGGGCAGCGTCGTTCAGGCGCTTCTTCCTCCCTTGAGGCAGGCGGGCGCCGAAAGGTTTCAGGTACGATGGGGCCGAGATCATCCGGTCCGTTCGCGCGCGTGCGCGCGGCGCCACCCGCCCGAGCCACACCTCCGTGAGCTCGCGAGCGCCACAAGGAGATCAACGAAACCGATGAGCATGCTCGCCGACCCGGCGACGGCCTCCGTCCCGCTGGGACCGAACGGCACGCAGCTTCCGACCGCCCGGTCGATCCGCTACAACCCCTCCCCGGCCGAGCTCCAGGAGCTGACGAGCCGCATGCCACAGGCGCGGCGCACGAGCTTCGGCAACTACAACGTCCAGACGCGGGTCACCAGCCGCTCGGCGGGCTCGACCCACATCGTGACCGATGACCCGGCGATCACCGACAAGAAGGTCATCGACCGGGCGGAGTACGCGCGGGTGGCGAAGCTCCAGGACGCCTACATCGCCGGCCAGGCGATGGTGATCATCGACGGCTACATCGGGAACGACCCGGAGCATCGGTCCCGGGCGCGCCTCTACATCGAGGAGGCCAACGCCAACATCGCGGGCATGCAGCAGCAGCTCTACTTCGCGCCCGACCCGGGTGACACGCCGGGGGAGGCATGGGAGCCGGAGCTGGTCATGATCTACACGCCCAATCTGCCGATGCCCGGCTACCCTGACGACCGCCTCATCGCCGTGGACCTCGACGCCGGGATCAGCCGCGTCTTCAACTCCGACTACTTCGGCGAGTCGAAGAAGGGCGGCCTGCGCATGTGGAACGAGCGCATCCAGGCCAAGGGCGGACTGGCCATGCACGCCGGCTGCAAGGTGATCCCGACCGACGGCGGCGAGCGCACGGTCCTCATCATCGGCCTCTCGGGAACCGGAAAGACGACCACCACCTTCACCCGCCAGAACGGTTCGCAGCCGGTCCAGGACGACTTCATCGCGCTCTTCCCGGGTGGCCGCGTGGTCGGCACCGAGAACGGCTGCTTCGCCAAGACGTTCGGCCTCGATCCGGCCCACGAGCCCGCCATCCACGGCGCGGTGGTCAAGCCCGACGCCTACCTGGAGAACGTCTCGCAGGCCGAGCCCGACGGCCCGGTCGACTTCTTCGATACGTCGTACACCAAGAACGGCCGGGCCACCTTCCCGATGAGCTCGCTCGGCATCTGGCGCGATCCGCGCGAGATCGGCCCGGTGACCCATCTCCTGATCCTCAACCGCAACGACAACATCATCCCCGGCGTGGCGCGCCTCACGCGCGAGCAGGCCGCCGCCTACTTCATGCTCGGCGAGACGCAGGGCACCTCGGCCGGCGGTGCCGCGGAGGAGGGCAAGGCGCTGCGCGTGCCGGGTACCAACCCCTTCTTCCCACTGCGCGACGAGGACCAGGCAAACCGATTCCACGACCTGCTGGACGCGAGCGACTTCGAGGTCTTCCTGCTCAACACCGGACGCGTCGGGGGCGGGGAGGACGACCAGTCATCGAAGAAGATGGCCATCGAGGACTCGTCGGCCATCGTGAAGGGCATCGTGGAGGGAACGATCAGCTGGGAGCGCGATCCCGATTTCGGGTACGAGGTGGCGACCTCGCTGCCCGGCCTCGAGGACCTCGAGAAGCTCCAGCCCCGCCGGCTGTACGAACGCCTCGGTCGCCTGGACGATTACGTGGCCATGGTCGGGCGCCTCAAGCGCGAGCGCATCGAGTTCCTCGAGCGCTACCCCGGACTGAGGCCGGAGATCGCCGCCGCGGTTCGCTGACTCCCCCTCTGCCGGCGCGTCAGTCCCTCCAGGCTGACGGGTGGGAGGGAGCGGGCGCTCTGACCGGCAGTTCCCGCCGTTCAGCCTCACGAGGCTGACCGGACGGAGGAGCGGCCCACTTGCCAGGGCATCCCGGAGGCCCTCCTGCCGGTCAGCCTCCCAGGACTAAGCCGTTGCTAACGGGCCGATAACGCGTCTTCCCCGAGCATGTCGCCATGCCTCGCTTCGAGCGCCGCGCGCAGCAGGGTCGCCAGCGCGGACGCCGTGACCGCACCCGCCTCGGCCGCGAGTTCCACGCCGCCCGCCGGTCGGCCGGCCTGGCGCAGCAGGACGTGGCGGACGCGGTGGGGATCTCGCAGAGCCACTACGGCCGCGTCGAGCGCGGGGAGGCCGAGGCCGGCGTCGCGACGCTGGCTGCCATCGCGGCCGTGCTGGGGCTGGACCTGCGGGTGCAGACGTATCCCGGAGGCCCGCCACTGCGCGATGCCGCCCACGTTCGCGCCTTCCAGCGCCTCAGGACGTTGCTCCCGCCGGAATATCGGTGGCGCACCGAGGTGCCGATGCCGATCGCCGGCGACCAGAGAGCGATCGACGCGATGATCGTCGATCCGGCGATCGCCACGGGATTCGAGCTGGAAAGCCGCCTCCTCGATGGGCAGGACGTCGCGCGCCGGTGCCTGCTCAAGGCGCGCGACGCGGGATTGGAGGCCATCGTCCTGGTGCTGCCGGATACGCAGCACAACCGGCGGGCCGTCGCAGCCGGTGCCCCTTCGCTGCGGGGGGCGTTTCCCCTCGCCACCCGTGAGGTGCTCGGCGCCCTCCGCGCGGGTCGGTCGCCGTCGCAGAACGGCATCGTGTTCGTCTGACGGTCAGCCTCCGTTCAGTCTGCCAAGACTGACGGGTGGGAGGAACCCGCGCGGGGGACGCTCTCCTCCGCCGCTTGAGTCTCTCCAGACTGGCCCGGCGGAGGAGCTAGGGATCCAACGCAGGATCCGGTCGCACCTCCTGCCGGTCAGTCTCACCAGACTGAGCAGCCCCGACCCCCGACCCCCGCCCCCGAGCCCCGGCCCGGCCATTGGCCGCCGCGCGGCCCACGTGCCGTCGGGTCAGTGCGCGTGGTCGTCCTCCAGGGTGGCCGAGACGCTGAGCGCGACGTTGCCCTTGAGGGCGCGCGACATCGGGCAGTTGTCCTTGGCGTTCTCGGCGGCGGCGTCGAAATCGGCGGCGTCCATGCCGGGCACCACGCCGACCACGTCGAGCTCGGAGGAGACCACCGTCCACGCGTCACCGACCTTGTCGAAGGTGACCGTGGCGCCCACGTGGAGGTGGTCCGGGCGCTCGCCGGCACGCACCAGGGCACCGGTGAGGGCCATCGCGAAGCACGAGGCGTGTGCCGCGGCGAGCAGCTCCTCGGGTGACGTGCGGCCATCCACGCCCTCGGTGCGCGAGCCCCACGAGATCGGCAGGTCGACGAAGAGCTCGCTCGAGCCGGCGGTGACGGTTCCGGTCCCCTCGGCGAGGGTCCCGTTCCAGGTGACGGTGGCGGTTCGGGATGCAGCCATGACGGGGAAGGCTCCTTGGGTATGCTTCGAGGTACTGATGGCCGAGCCTACCGCACGACCGGTGCCTCCCGCCGGGACGCACCCTGAGCCGCGACCCATCCCCACGCTGCGCGCCGGGCGGATCTACCTGCGTCCCGCCGAGCGCCGCGACCTCGACGACTTCGTGCGCTGGTTCTCCGACGCGGAGACGACGCGCTACCTGGCCGCGCGCGCCCCGTTCAGCCGCGCCATGGAGGACCGCTGGTTCGACCAGATGCTGGAGAAGCAGGGCAAGCGCGACTACCACTTCGTCATCTGCCTGGCCGAATCCGACGACGCCATCGGCACCGCCGGGCTGCACGGGATCAATGGCGTCGACGGCAACGCCGAGTTCGGCATCTCCATCGGTGAGAAGCGCTACTGGAACCAGGGTCTGGGGACCGATGCGCTCAACGCGATCTGCGATTTCGGATTCGGCGCGCTGCGCCTCGAACGCATCGAGCTGCAGGTCTACGCTCCCAACCTGCGCGCGCAGCGGAGCTACCAGAAGGCCGGCTTCACCCGGGAGGGAACGCTGCGCCGCGCCATGTTCGCCGAGGGAGACTTCTGGGACATCCACGTCATGTCGCTGCTGCGCGACGAGTGGCTCGCGCAGGATCGCCCCCGCAGCTGGGACGAGCTCCCATCCCAGGCCCCGACCACCTGACCGATGCGCCGGCGCCGCCGGCGATCGAGCGGCTCGCGCAGCTGGTCGAGCGGCTGCCACCCGGCGCACGCGCCCGCTTCGACCGGCTGTACGACGTGCGGACCGACCTTGCCCGCACCGATCCGCCGCCGAGCATGGCCGCCTGGCTCGTGGAGCACTTCGGCTCGCTCGAGGCAGTGCGCGAGCAGACCGTGGTCCGCGTCGTGGACCGGGTGATGCTGGAGGGCACCGTCTTCGCCCCGCTCCGGGCCCGGCGTCCGGTGGACGGCGGCGGCAACGGGACCGCGGACGATCGGCTGGCCAGCGAGATCGCGGCGACGCACGGCGACCCGTTCTGCGAGCCACTGACCGGGACACCGGCGGCCAGCTGGGGCCGCGTGCGCGGCGGCAGCTCGGTGAGCGGCGCCAACGCCGCCGCCTATGACGCCGAGCACGGCGTCCTGGTGTTCGACCACCACGACCCGCTGGCCTTCGATGCGCGCTCGGTCGCCGACCTGCTCGCGACCGGCCGGCGCTGGGCCGAGGCGGCGCGCGCCGCGGACCCGTCGGCCGACGCGTACCTGCTCCTGTGGAACTGCCTGTGGCGCGCCGGCGGGTCGATCATCCACGGCCACGCCCAGGTGCTCCTCGGTCGCGGCGGGCACCACGCCCGTCTCGAGCGCTGGCGGCGGGACGCGGCCGTGTACGCGACGGTGAGCGGGAGTGCCTACCTGGACGACCTGCTGGCCGCGCACGGCGACCTCGGCCTGGCGATCCCGCTGCCCGGCGCGACGCTGCTCAGCTCCCTCACCCCGGTGAAGGAGCGCGAGCTGTGGGTGGTGGCCGACCCCGGCATCGACGACGACGATCCCGCCTTCCGCGACGCCGTGGGCCGGGTCGTGGTGGCGTACCGCGACGCGCTCGAGGTGCGCGCCTTCAACCTCGTCCTGTGGCGCGCCCCGCTCGGTGCGACCTGGCCGGAGCTGCGCCCCGTGGTCCGCCTGGTGGACCGCGGCGCGCCGTTCGTGCGCCCGTCGGACATCGGCGCCATGGAGCTCTTCGCCACCCCGGTGGTCGGATCCGACCCGTTCCAGGTCGCCGCCAGCATGCGGGCGGCGCTCATCGGTACCGACGCCGGCGCGTAGTACGATCCGCGGCGTGTTCGAGCTGCGTCGCGACCCGGTCACCGGCTGGTGGTCGGCGATCGTCACCGACCGCACCTTCGAGCACAGCTCGTTCGCCGTCGAGGCGGCGCCGGTGGAGGGGACCCACTGCCGCCACTGCGACGACGCCCCGCCCGACGAGACCCCCGAGACGGTGCGCCGCGTCACGCTGCGGGCCAACGCCTTCCATCGCATCGACTCGTCGAAGGAGAGCGCCGCGCAGCTGTCGCTCTCCGAGGTCGAGGCGTCGCGTGGCTCCTGGGAGATCCTGGTCGGGCCGCGCGGCCATCACGAGCGCCTCGCCGACGCCAGCCCGCAGCTGGCGGTCGCCATGCTGCGCACCCTGCGCGACACGATGCGCGAGATCGGCGCCCGGCCACGACCCCCCGGCGAGGAGGGGCGCCCGGAGGCGCTGACCATCCAGGTGGTGCAGAGCTACGGCCGCCAGGCCGGTTCGCGCAGCCAGCACCTCAACCTGGAGCTGTACGCCATCCCGCAGGTGCCGCACTGGCTGGCGGAGGAGATCGGCGGCGGTGCGCGCCACTTCATCAAGCAGCGCGGCTGCGTGTGGTGCGGCCTGGCCCAGGCCGAGGAGGAGTCCGGCGAGCGGCTGGTGCTCCCCGACGAGCACGCGATCGTGTTCGCCCCGGCGGCGAGCCGCTCCGCGTTCGAGCTGATGATCGTGCCGCGCCGACACGCGGCCGACTTCACGACCCTCGACGACGAGTCGCTGGCCGGTGCGGCGGCCACCCTGCAGCGCGCCCTCCACGCCCTCGACGCGCTCGGCGATCCGCCCTACAACCTGTTCCTCCACACCTCGCCGGCCGGCGAGCGCCACGACGGCACGTTCCACTGGCACTGGGAGCTGCATCCCCGCCTGCGCGTGATCGCGGGCCTCGAGCGCGCGACGGCCCTGGCCGTCAACCCGGCCGCGCCGGAGTACGCCGCCGAGGTGCTCCGCGGCGCCGTGCGCAGCTGATCCGTAACAGATGCAGCGGTCCATGCGTCGGAGGGGCCTCGGGGGAGGACTGACCTGTCGGAGGACGACGTGCTCATGGCCTGGACGCGCTCCCTGGTGGAGATCCCGCCGGTGAGCGCCCGCGACACGGCCGGCGACCGCGAAGCGACCTTCGCCAGCCTCTTCGAGGAGTACGCGACCCCGATCTACAACTACGCGCTCCGCATGGTCGGGGACCCCGATCGCGCGGCCGACATCGCCCAGGACACCTTCATCAAGGCCTACCGCAAGCTCGACCAGCTGACCGATGACGCCTCCGCCCGCTCGTGGATCTACCGCATCGCGACCAACACCGCCATCGACGACATGCGCCGGCGGAAGTTCACGGTGCCGATGGGCGACGAGGGCGGGCGCCACGATCGCGCCGACCATCGGCCCGGCCCCGAGGCACAGGTGCTCGGCGGGGTGGTCGACGAGCGCATCCAGCGCGCGCTGCGCCGCCTGCGCCCGAACCACCGGCAATGCCTGCTCCTCAGCGACGTGGAGGACATGGGCGCCCAGCAGATCGCGGAGGTGATGGGCATGAGCTACGGTGCCGTGCGGACCCTCCTGTGCCGTGCCCGCGGCGAGATGCGCGCGGCCCTGGCGGCCGAGGGGATGGCCCGATGACCGGTCCGCGCCGCCTCTCGCACGACGTCGCCGAGGAGCTCATCAGCGCCTCGCTGACCGGCGACCTGACCGATGCCGAGTCCGCCGACCTGGCCGCGCACCTGGCGGCCTGCGAGCGCTGCACGGCCACCGCCGCGGCCTGGGCCGATTCGCGCCGTCTCCTCTCCGGGATCCGCCACGTCGCCGCGCCACGTGACCTCGGCGCGCGGGTGCGCGCCGGCGTCGAAGGAGGACGACTGATGGACGTTCCCTGGTACCGCCGCCCGGCCTTCGCCATGGCGTCGGTCGGCGCGCTGGCCGCCGCCGCGCTGGTGATGGCGATCGTCATCGGCATGCCCGACGGTCGGCCGCCGGTCGGCTCCAGCAGCCCGCTGCCGTCGGGCGTCACGGGCAGCCCGTCGCCGTCGGAGAGCCCATCGGGCAGCCCCTCGGCGACGCCCCCGGCGCCGTCGGCCACCGAGCCGGCACGCCCGCTCGCCCAACTGCCCCCTGACTACCGGGTCGAGTACGCCTTCGACGTGCCCGGCGACATCACCCGGGGCACCACGGTGAAGGTCGTGGACCAGGCGACCGGGGAGACGGTGCGCACCCTGACGCCGGGCAACGAGATCTTCGCCGGCACCCCGACCGAGGCCAGGCTGTCGCCGGACGGCTCGTGGCTGGCCCTGCGCCTCCTCCAGGAGATGAAGGGGACCGAGCTCCTGTACGCCGTGCAGCTGGACGGCGATGCCGTCGTCGCCCTCGGCGAGACGCTGCCCGACCCGTTCGCCGCGGCCATGCACTGGTCGCCGGGGGACGGTCGATACCTCGCCTACACCCTGGTCGACACCGGCGAGGCGGATGGCGCCAACGGCGCCGCCGACGTGTTCATCTTCGAGCCGCCGAGCGAGCGGATCACCCGCCTGACGGCGACCGGTGGCACCTACGCCGGCAGCTGGGCCGCCGGTGGTGGCGACACCGCCGTGCTGTGGGTCAGCCTGGCGGCCGGCCCGCGGCCGACCTCGTACACCGTGACCCTCCGGCGCGATCAGCCGGTGCCCGCCGACATCAACCCCGCCACCGACACCACCGACCAGTTCGTGGTCGACGACGTCTTCGCGCCGCTGTGGAGCCCGAACGGCTCCCAGGTCCTCTTCTGGAGCGGCGCCATGGAGGCGACGCCCTTCGGCTGGCAGTTCGTCGGCGAGGGCGGCGTCCCCAAGCTCGGCGTGGTCGAGGACACCGCCCAGCTGGCGGCGCGCTCGACGCCGGTCTTCGCCGGCTACCCCGACGGCCTGGCATCGGCGCGCATGACCTGGAACCCTTCGTCGAACGCCTACGCCATCTGGGCCGCGTCCGGGTCCGACGACCCGGCCTACCCGGACGAGACGCGGGTCTACTTCGCCGCCTTCGAGCAGCGCACCGACCCCCTGCTCGACGCCACGCGCGCGCTCGACGTGGCCGACGTCCCGGACGGCGGGCGGGTGATCGACGTGGCGCTGGCGCCCGATGCGCGGCACCTGGCCCTGACGGTCGCCTACCCCATCCCCGGAGACCTGGCCCAGCCGGTTGCCGAGCTGATCCTGGTGACGCGCAACTACGGTGACGAGGCGGACGTCACGCAGACCCTCGGCCCGTCGGAGGTGTGGGTGGGGCCGGCCATCTACGCCACAGGCCCTCCCTGAGCCTGGTGAGACTGGCGGGCCGGAGGGCAGACCGATGCGGCGCCCGCCGGCGCCGCTCCTCCGGTGCCTCAGCACGGTGAGGCTGGAGCGCAGGATGAGAGGCGGACGATGACCCGCCCGTCCGGCCGGTCAGCCTGGTGAGGCTGAGGCCGCCCGTCCGGCATCGGTATACTCGGACGGACCACCTTTAACGCGGTCCGGTGAGGCCGCCAAGGAGCCGATTTGTCCGAACGACGCATCCTGGATGCCGATGGCATCCGTCGCGCCCTGACCCGCATCGCGCACGAGATCGTGGAGCGCAACGGCGGCACCGAGGGGCTGGTCCTGGTCGGCATCCGCAGCCGCGGCGTGCCGCTGGCGCGGCGCCTGGCCGAGCTGGTGGAAGCGCACGAGGGGGCATCGGTGCCGGTCGGGTCGCTCGACATCACGTTCTACCGCGACGACCTGACCAGGATCGCCCACGCGCCGATCGTCAAGCGCTCCGAGGCGCTGCCGGAGGTGACGGGGCGCACCGTGATCCTGGTCGACGACGTCCTGTACACCGGCCGCACGGTGCGCGCCGCCCTCGACGCCATCACCGACCAGGGCCGGCCGAGGGCGGTGCGGCTCGCCGTCCTCGTCGACCGCGGCCACCGCGAGCTCCCCATCCGGCCCGATCACGTCGGCAAGAACCTGCCGACCGCCAGCGAGGAGATCGTCCACGTCCGCCTCGCCGAGACCGATACCGATACCGATACCGGCGACGACGAGGTGGTGATCGCGCGATGAGGCACCTCCTCGACGTCGAGGGGTGGTCGCGCGACGAGGCGGATCGGCTGCTCGACCTGGCGGTCGAGATGCGCGGCGCGCGCGTGGCGCGCGAGCGGCGTGACCTGCTGGAGCGCGAGACGGTGGCGACCGCCTTCTACGAGGCCTCGACCCGGACCCGGGTGAGCTTCGAGCTGGCCGCCAGGGCACTCGGCGCCACGACGGTCGACCTGGGGATCGCCGGCAGCAGCGTCGGCAAGGGCGAGTCGCTGGTCGACACCATGCGCACGCTGGAGCGGACCGGCGCGACGGTCGCGGTGCTGCGCCATGCATCGGCCGGCGCGCCGTGGCTGGTGGCGCGCGAGACCGGGCTGCGGGTGGTGAACGCCGGCGACGGGGCGCATGCCCACCCGACCCAGGCGCTGCTCGATGCGCTGACGCTGCGCGAGGCGCTCGGCTCGGTGGAGGGGGCGACGGTCGCGATCGTCGGGGACGTGGTGCATTCGCGGGTCGCGCGGTCGAACCTGCACCTGCTCGCGACGCTCGGCGCGCGGCTGCGCGTGGCGGGGCCGCCGGCCTTCGTGGCGGGGTTCGAGACGTGGCCCGGGGTGCAGGTGGCAGGCTCGCTGCACCAGGCGCTCGAGGGCGCCGACGCGGTGATGGCCCTGCGCGTCCAGCTGGAGCGGGACGCCGGGAGCGGCATCGACTCGGTCGCCGCGTACGCCCGCGACTGGGGCATCTCCAGCGAGCGCCTGGCATGGGCGCGCCCCGGTGCCCCGCTCCTGCATCCCGGGCCGACCAACGAGGGCGTGGAGCTCACCGCGGAGGTCGCCAACGGGCCGCGCAGCCTCATCGGCCGGCAGGTCGAGAACGGCGTGCCGGTGCGCATGGCGGTCCTGGCGCTCGTCAGCGGGGCGGTGGCATGACGTTCGGCAGCGTGGCCGACGCGCCGGCCACCCTCCTGCTCCGGGGGGCGCGGGTGGTGGACCCGGCGAGCGGCGAGGACGCGGTGCGCGACCTCGCGGTGCGCGATGGGCGGATCGTCGAGCCGGCGCAGCTCCCCGAGGTGGCGCCGCGGGTCGAGGCGGCCGGGCTGATCGTGGCTCCCGGGCTGGTGGACCTCCACGCCCACCTGCGCGAGCCGGGCGGCGAGGGAGCGGAGACGATCGACAGCGGGGCGCGGGCGGCGGCGGGCGGCGGCTTCACGACCATCTGCGCCATGCCCAACACGACGCCCGCCCTCGACGACCCGGGCCTGGTCGCCGAGCTCGCCGGGCGGGCGGCCGCCGCCGCGGCGCAGGTGCGCTGGATCGGCGCGGTCACGCGCGGGCGTGCCGGCGAGACGCTGGCCGATCTCGAGGCGCTCGCCGCCGCCGGCGTGGCCGCCTTCTCCGACGACGGGTCGGCGGTACCACCGCAGCTGCTCGACACGGCGCTCGCGCGCTGCGCGGCGCTCGACCTGCCGCTCATCCAGCATGCCGAGGACGCGACCCTCGCCGCGGGGGCCGTGATGCGGAGCGGCTCGACCGCCGTGCGCCTGGGCCTGCGCGGCTGGCCGCCGGAGGCCGAGCTGGCCTGCGTGGAGCGCGGCCTCGCCGCTGCCGAGGCGACCGGCGCGCACCTGCACCTGACCCACCTCTCCACGGCCGCCGCGCTCGACGCGATCCGGGCGGCGCGGTCCCGCGGCGTGCGGGTGACCTGCGACGTCACCCCGCACCACCTGGCGCTCACCGACGCGTGGGTCGCCGGCGACCGCCGCTTCGCCTGGGAGGAGCCGGGTGACCCGGACGACGGGCTCGCCTACGACGGCCGCTGCCGCGTCAACCCGCCGCTCCCCGCTCGCGACGACGCCCTGGCACAGCTCGCCGGGCTCGCCGACGGGACGATCGACGCCATCGCCACCGATCACGCCCCGCACCCGCCGGAGCGCACGCTCGTGCCGTTCGACGAGGCGGCGCCGGGGCTGATCGGCCTCGAGACGGCGCTCTCGCTCGGGCTGGCCGCGGTGGCGGCGGGGCGAGTGCCGCTCCCCGTGCTGCTGGGCGCCCTGTCGGTCGGCCCGGCGGGCATCGTCGGGCTGTCGCGCGGCCTGGGCGTCGGGGCGGTGGCGGACCTGGTGGCCTTCGACCCCGCGGCGACGTGGACGGTGGCCCCCGACGGCCTCGCCTCGCGCAGCGCCAACACGCCGCTCCTCGGTCGCCAGCTGCCGGGCGTGGTGCGGCTGACCGTCGCCGCCGGCCGCGTCACGTGGGACGACGGCACCGTCTTCCCGCGCTCGACGCGCGCGGCCGGATGAGCGGCGCGGGATGCCGGACGGGTGGCCCCCGGAAGCTCCCCCGCGCGGGCGCTCGCGCTCCACGAGGGGAAGCCGACGGCACGGCGTGCGGCGATATGGGACCATGCGGCGGCCACTCACCACCCCGCCAACGTGATGCATGACCGTTCGCTACAACGAGGACCTCGATCCGAACGAGGGGCCGGGCCTGGGGTGCTTCACCGTCCAGGCCATCCTCTTCGCGGCCATCCTGCTGCTCATCCCGGTCGGCCTGTTCAGCTGGGGCTGGCCGGTCTGGCTGCTGGCGACCCTGCTGTTCGTGGACCTGGTGCTGCTCTTCTTCGTGAGCATGACGAGCGTCTTCCTGCTGCGCGTCTTCTTCGCCGAGCGGCGTCGCGGGCGGGGCAGGCAGGTGGGCGTCGCGCGGCCGAGCCGGCCGCCGCTGGTGGTCTCGACCGACCAGCCGGCCGCATCCGACGAGCCCGCCGAGGACCGAACCGATGAGCCCACCGATGAGCGCGGAGACCGCTGAATGCCGCTGATGGTGACCTTCTTCAACGTCCGCCGCGGGCGCGACACCCTCTTCAAGCGCGGGATGCGCCACGTCTTCCCGCGCACCGCGCGGCAGTACGCCGAGAAGTACGGCATCCACTTCGTCGGCTGGTTCAACGTGACCGAGGGCTCGACCTGGAACAACGTCATGATCCTCGACCTGCCCAACTACGCGGTCCTCGACCAGCTCTACGCCGACCCGTCGGCGCGCGGCCTGGGGCACCGCGTGGCCGAGTCGGTCTTCGAGTCGAAGCACACCATCTTCCTGCGGGAACGGATGGGTCCCGACTTCGTGTACAAGCCCTGAGAAGGAGCCGATGAGCGCACCCCGACTGACCGCGCTGCGTGAGCTCGCCGCCGAGGCCGAGATGGAGCGGCGCGACTTCCTGTACGAGTCGACCGAGCAGCTGCGCCGCTTCCTCGACACCCATCGCGAGCGGCTGGCCGAGATCGGGCCGATCAAGCTCGTCGACGACGAGACCGACTACCTGCTCTACCACCCCGGCGACCAGACCTGGACCACGCGCCTCACCTACCAGGACCCGGCCGACAACGAGTGGTACGACGAGGAGCAGCTGGTCGAGGCGGTGAGCGAGGTGGTGGAGCTCTACAACCCGGCCGACATCTACGCCTGGCTGATGGAGGCGGCCGCCAATCCCACCGAGCACCTCCTCCCCGCCGACGCGCTCGAGGAGGCGGAGGCGCTCGAGCCGGTCGAGGAGGCGCCGGAGGGCGACTGGCAGGCGACCCTGCCGCCGACCCAGCAGGAGACGATCGCCGCGCAGCGCCTCTGGCAGCTGGCCGACGCGTACCGTGGCCAGATCGCCACGCAGCAGCGCCAGCTGCTCCGCGAGTTCAGCTCCAACGCGGAGGAGGTGCTGGCACGGACCGGCGAGCTGACGCTCATCGACGAGGCCGACGACGTGCTCATCCTGCGCCGCGACGGGCGCTTCGAGACCAGCCTCGACATGTCGGACCTGCCGGTCGGCGCGGTGTCGCCCGACGAGGCCGAGCGGCCGGGCATGTCGATCATCGACGCGCGGACGGTGGCCGAGTACTACGACCCCGCCGACGTCCTCTCCTGGGTGACCGATGCGCTCGCCGAGCGCTACCCGCACGTCGACTTCACCGCCGTCTACGAGTAGGCCGATGCCCGATGCGACCGGCGCCCCCCGGCTCGGCGTCGGCGTCGGCTGCGCCTGGGAGGACGAGACCATCGAGAGCCTCTTCGCGGCGGTCGGCGCGCTGCTGGACGGCCACTTCGTGCTGACCAGCGGCCGCCACGCCGCGCGCTACCTCGAGAAGTTCTGGGTGCTCCAGCATCCCGAGATGGCGGTCGAGATAGGGCGCCGCATGGCCGACGCCCTGGCGCCGTACGCGCCGACGCTGGTGGTCGGGCCCACCACCGGCGGGGTGCTGCTGGCCCACGAGGTGGCGCGCCAGCTCGGCGAACGGTCCGGTCGCGCGGTGCGCGGCATCTTCGCCGAGCGCGCCGAGCAGGGCGGCCGGCGGCTGCGGCGCGGCTGGCAGGTGGCACCGGACGAGCGGGTGGTGCTGGTCGACGACATCCTGACCACCGGCCTGTCGCTGGTGGAGACGGCCGAGGCGGTGCGCACGGTCGGCGTCGAGCCGCTCGCCGCGGCCGTGATCGTCGACCGCTCGAGCGGGCCGATCGCCGGCGCGCCGCCGCTGCACGCGCTCGGGCGCATCGAGATCCCGTCCTGGGAGGCGACCGCCTGCCCGCTGTGCGCCGCGGGCTCGACGGCGGTCAAGCCGGGCAGCCGCTAGGGCGCGGCGCTACTCGATCCCCGGCCCCGCCCCGATGCCGTCGCCCGGACGCGCGCGCTCCGGCGCGTCGTGGTCGTGCCGCGGCTCGCCCCAGCGCACCTCGGTGATGCGCGCCGGCGGCCACTCCCCGTCGTCAGGGACGATCCCCGCCTCGGCCTCCACCGGGATGCCGATCGGCGCCACGAGGTAGCGGCCGGCGAGGCGCCGCGCCTCGGGATCGAGCGCGAACCCCGCCTTGGCCCGGTGGAAGGTGACGGTGACGTCGGCGCTCACCACCGGGGTGGAGCGCTGCCCGCCGGTCAGGTCGATGCGCGTCGGCGCGTCGACCGCCACCACGCTGCACGGCCGCCCGTCCGCCCGGGCGTGGCTGCGCACCGCGTTGAGCAGGTCCACCGCGGTCGCGATCGGCTCGCGCAGCGGTCCCGACGCCCCGGATCCGAGGAGCGCGTCGACCAGCACCGTCGCGCCGGCGAGTCGCTCGCGGAGGCGGACCAGCAGGTCGGGCGTGGGGGCGACGAACAGGTCCAGCCCGCCGGACGAGGCGATGGCCTGGAGCACCGCCCAGTTGTGGCCCGCGGCGCCGCCGGCGAAGCGCGACGGGTCGCCGGCCAGGACGGCCACCACGGGGCGGCCGGCGGCGGCGAGGCGGCGCGCCACCACGAACCCGTCGCCGCCGTTGTTGCCCGGCCCGCACAGGATGGCGACCACGGGTGGGTCCGCGAGCGAGCCGCCGGGACCGCTGACCCCCTCGTCGAGGCGCGCCAGCTCGGCCAGCACGACCTCGGTGACGGCGGCGCCGGCGCTCTCCATCAGGGCGTCCCCGGCGATGCCCAGGCGCTGGGCCGCCTCGTCGATCTCCCCCATCTCGGCCCCCCCGATGAGGACCGGCCTGGTGCGCGCCGGCCGGCCGGCGCGATCGGTCACTGCAGGGTCTTCAGGTAGTCGACGATCGTCTGGATCTGCTCGTCGGTGAGGTTGTACGGCGGGCCGCCGAAGGCGGGCATGCCGAGCCGCATCGCCGGATCGGCGACGCTCGGGTCGGTGCCCTTGATCCAGGTGTGGATCCACGTCTCCGGCTCGGCCGCCGCCAGCTCGGCGAGGTTCTCGCTCTTCGGCCCGTTGGCCACGCCGATCAGGCTCGGGAACGAGCCGCTGCCGGCGAGGTCCTGCCCGTGGCAGCCCTGGCAGCCGGCCGACTGGATCAGCGCCATCGCGGCGCCTGCCCCGCCGGGCGCGGCCGAGCCGGACGGCAGCGGACCGACCAGCGGCGGGTTCTCGCCGCCGAGGTTCGAGGCGGCGTAGACCCCGCCGACCAGCACGACGAAGAGGGTGAGGAAGAGCGCCCAGGCGGGGAGCCCGGCGCTGCGCGACTCGATGGGGGTGCGGACGCTCATATCGGTCTGTCAGCTGCCTGGTGCGGTGGCCGGGTCGGAGGGTGGAGCCGGGGCGGTGGCGACCGGCGCGATGGCGTAATCGGCGCGCCGGCCCGAGGTGTAGAGCAGGAACAGCTCGACCAGGAAGGCGAGCGCACCGAGGGCGGCGAGCCCCAGGCCGATGCCGACCGCCAGATCGGGCCACAGCAGCGTGCCGCGGATCTCCTCGGGCGGCGCGGCGGCGGCGCGCAGCGACCCCTCGATGAGGCCGCCGGCCATCAGCGCCAGCCCGGCCAGCGCGACGCCGCCGAAGGTCGCCCACAGCTGGAGGTCGGCGAGGCGCGTCGGCCGCCAGTCGCGGCGCAGGATGCGCGGCAGGCCGTGGTCGGCCACCGCGTAGGCCGCGAACGTCGCGGCGCCGCCGACGAGGAAGAGGGTGGGGCCCATCGCCCACGCCGTGCGTCCCACCACCGCCTGGACGCCGGTCAGCGAGCCGACCGCGTCGAAGAGCGCCGAGGCGCCGAGGAAGGCGAGCGCGACGACCGAGAAGCCGACCGCGCCGGTGCCCAGGACCAAGGTCCAGCGGCCGGAGATGGTCAGCGCCAGGTTGGCGATGACGATGAAGGCATGCACCACGAGCATGATCGTCGCCGCGCCGCCGAGGGCGGTGACGAAGCGCGGGACCGACGGGTCGAGCAGCGTGCCGAGCGCCGACCCGACGCCCAGCACGAACCACAGGGCCAGGCCCAGCAGCGCCAGGCCGGATGAGTACAGCGGGTTGCCGGTGGCGCGCGGCACCACGTAGTAGAGCGCGCCGACCGCGGCGCCGACGACCCAGTAGACCAGCACCAGGCGCAGGAACGCGGCCGCGATGAGCGCCCGAACCGTCTCGTCGAGGCTGATGAACGGCAGCTCCAGGAGGGCCCCGAGGCCGGAGAAGCCGAGCAGTGCCAGCAGGCCGATCCCGAAGTAGTAGAGGCTGACGTAGGCGCCGCGCAGGCTGGTCAGCACGCTCCGCCAGAAGACGAGGTTGACGACGGTCAGGCCGAGCAGCGGCAATCCGTCGATCCACCACGGCGCCTCCATGAGCAGGCCCGGCTGTGCCAGCTCGTTGACGTACGCGGCGGCGAGGCTGCCGGCCACGCCCAGGTTCCACAGCGCGAGCGCGACGTTCGCCAGGGCGTTGCTGGCCAGCGGCTGGCCGGTGAGGCGCGGCGTGACGTACCAGATGGCGGCGATGGCGGCGTTGGTCAGCCAGCCCCAGACCAGGGCGGCGAAGAAGCCGGAGGTGACCGTCTCCGGCGTGATCGCGAACATCCAGTTCACGATCGGGATGGCCAACGCCAGGTTCAGCCCGTCGGGGAAGGCGTCAGGCGCCACCGCCGGCAGCAGCCGCGCTCCGACCCACAGCAGGCCGATGCCGGTGGCCACCACCAGCCACACCGCGGCGAGCGCGAACCAGAGCCCCGCGGCGCTGTCGGGCGCGCCCGGCACCAGCGAGCGCCGCCGTCGGGGCGGCTCGTCGTAGGGACGCAGCTTCTTGAGGGTGCCGGTCATCTGCGCGCGCTCGCAGCCTCCTGCGTTGTGCGGTACCTCGAGTGGCGTCGGCGCCGCCCGTCCGAATGGCACGGAAGCGCCGGGACGCGCGCGGCGGCGCGTCCTGCGCGGCATTGTAGCGAACCGGCCCGCGCCACCACGAACCGTTCGAACGTTTGACCGATGGGCCCCCGATCGCCTACCATGCACGCTCCATCGCGGGGTGGAGCAGTGGTAGCTCGTCGGGCTCATAACCCGAAGGTCGGCGGTTCGAATCCGTCCCCCGCAACCATTTCGCTTTCCCAGATCTCGAGAGCCGCCTCCCGCCAGGCGGCTCTCGTGCTGTCCGCCGGTCGCCGGCTCAGCGGCGGGACCTGATCCAGCTGCGCAGCACCAGCAGCGCCACGATCGCCACGATCTGGCCGCCGAGCACGATGCGGTTCACGTCGATCGCCGGCTGCCACTCGACCTCGCCGCCGCGGATGATCCACGCGCCCGCCGGCTTGGCGTCCAGGCCGAAGCCGCCCCCGCCGTTGTTCTCGCTGTCCGCCCCGCCGCCACCGCCCCCGCGCACCTTGGCCGCCGGGACGACGGTCGTGCCGTCGCGCTCGATCACCTCACCGAACACGATCGAGGCGCGCATCGCATCGCGCGCGCCGGTGAGCATCTCGTCCACGTTCATCACTCGGTCTCCAACATCGGTCTGTGGACCACCCAGCATGGACCGATGACGGCGGCGACGCCACGGCCGCTTGGCCCCGTATCAGGTGGGCCGATGCGCCCCCTCGAGGCCGAGTTGGTGACAACTGCCGTCCTGGCTGCGCATTGGCGACGCGGCGGGACCACGGCATCGTTTCACCGAGCCCGGTCCGTGCTCAATCATCACCGCGAGGCAGCCGGACGGCGAGGTTGCGCCCGCCAATGCATGCCGTAGCGCGCAGTTGTCACCTCGAATGCCGAGACCCCGCGACCCCGCGCGGCGGACCTCCTCAGGTGGGCCGATGCGCCCCCGGCTGCATCTCGGCCACCGCGTGATGGATCCCGTAGCGGTCCAGCAGCGCCAGGTACGGGTCCGGGTCCAGCTGCTCGGGAACGATCACGCCGCTGGCGCTCCAGGCGCCGGTGGCGATGAGCTCCATGGCGATCACCGGGTTGAAGCCGGTCTGCCATCCCACGACCTGCGAGCCGTAGCGCGCCATCGTCTCCTGCGCGTCGGCCATCTGGTAGTGGAACGTCTCACGCGGCTGCCCGTCCCTGGTGCCGATGACCCAGGTCCCCACGATCGCGCGGCCGCGCATCTTGTCGCCCATGCCGATCGGGTCGGGCACCACCGCGGCCACCACGTCGCGCGGCGACACCTCGACGCCCCGCACCTTCACCTTCTCGACCCGGTCCAGACCGATGTCATGGAGGAACTTGAGCTTCTCGATGAACTCGGCGCCCAGCGCGTACTTGAAGGTGACCCGCTTCGCGTCCAGGGCGCGCGGCACGAGGAGCACCTCCTCATGCTCGACGTTGACGCATTCCACCGGGCCGATCCCCTCGGGGAACGGGAAGCGCTCGGGCGCGCTGAACGGCTCGGTGGTGTGCCACGCGCCGTCCTGCCAGACGACCGGCGGGTTGAGGCACTCCTCGATGGTGGTCCAGATGCTGAACACCGGCGCGAAGGCGTACCCGGGAATGTGCAGGTCGCCGCCATCACGGATGTGGACCTCGTGGACCTCGTCGTAGAGGTGCTTCGCCGCGTGAGCGGCGAAGACATCGGTCAGGCCAGGGTCCATCCCCATGCCGAGCAGCGCCATGCGGCCGGATGCGGCCCAGGCGTCGCCCCGGGCGAACTGCTCGTCGCCGAGCTTGACGCCCGGCAGCTCGAACGGCCGCTCCGGATGCGGCTTCGAGAGCGAGTTGGCCATGTCCATGTAGTGGACGCCGGCCGCCAGCGCGCCCTCGAAGATGGGCATCACGAAGCGCGGATCGACCGCGTTCATCACCAGGTCGACGCCGTGGGCGCGGGCCGCCGCGGCGACCGCCTCCGCGCTCGACGCGTCGAGCGAGATGGCCGGGAAGCGCGCCGCATCGCCGAGCCGGTCGGCCAGGGCGCCGGCACGCGCCGCGTCGACGTCGGCGAGGACCATGGCCTCGCACCATTCGCGGTCGGTCGCCAGGGAGGCGATCGCCTCGCCCACCGTCCCGACACCGATCAACAGGATGCGCATGCGGCCACCCTACCCGTTGCCGGCGCCGTCGCACCCGAGAAGCGGGAAGAATTCGGCCAGGAACGTGTCGATCGAGGCGAGGTTCGGCGCTCCGGAGCGTCCTGCTAGACGTGCGGTCGGTCAGCGGTCCGGCGTGCCGGATCGAGCGCACGGTCGATAAGGCCGGCCAGCCGCGCCGCATCGGTGGCGGGCAGGTCGTGGAGGGGAGCCCGCACCGGGCCAGTCGACAGCCCGACATGGCGACATCCCGCCTTCACCCCGGCGGCATAGTCGCCGGACTCGAGGAGATCGCAGATCGGCCAGATCCTCGCCCACAGCGAGCGCGCCGCGGCGAGGTCAAGGTCCTCGATCAGCAGGCGGTGCAGCTCGACGCACGGGCCGGGGATGAACGAGGCGGCACCCCACACGATGCCCCGCACGCCGGCCGCGAGCGCCGCGAAGGTCAGCGTGTCATAGCCGTTCAACAGGGCCGGCAGGTCCTCGCCGGACTGGAAGAACGCGGTCGCGGCGATGGCGTCACCGCCGGTGTCCTTGAACGCCGTCACGCCGGCGACGCGCTTCAGCTCGGCCAGTCGCTCCGCCGTGAGGGTGATGCCGGACGCCGCGGGCAGGTTGTAGTACATGATCGGGATCGAGATCCGGTCGGCAACGGCCGCGAAATGCGCCACCAGCTCGTGCCACGGCAGCGGCGTGTAGAACGGCGGCACGATCATCACCGCGGCCGCGCCCGCCGCCTCGGCATGGGCGCTCAGCGCCACGGTCTCGGCGGTCGAGAGCGCGCCGGTGCCGGCGATGGTCGGGACCCGGCCCGCTGCTGCGGCGAGCACCGCTTCGGTCACCTCGCGACGCTCGTCGGCGGTGAGCGTGGTGAACTCGCCGGTGCTGCCGGTCGTGACCAGGCCCGAAACGCCGCCGGCGATGCATCGCTCGACCAGCTCGTCGAGCGCCGCGGTGTCGACCGCGGCGCCATCGGCCGTGAAGGGGGTGATGAGGGCCGGCAGGATTCCCTCGAACGCCATGTCGCTCACTGGATCGTCTCCTCGTGCGTGTGGCCGCCCAGGAGCCGATCGACGCGCGCCGCGGCGCTGGCCCCGGTTCGGGCGGCGGCTTCCAGGTTGCCGAGCTCGGCGAAGTAGTCGCCGGCGAGGTGGAGGTTGCCTCCTCCGCCGAGGGCGCCCTCCAGCGGCTGCTGGAGGAGCCGGCGGCCGGGCCGCGCAAAGACGTTGCCGAGCGGCCAGCGCTGGACGACCGCGTCCTCCACCAGGCCGGCCGCCTCCGGGAAGAGGCCCACGAGGTCGTCGACGAAGCGCCCGACGATCACCTCGTCGGGTTCCTCGGCGAGTGCCGCCGCATGATGGCCGCCGGCGAACAGCATCAGGCTGCCGCCGGGCTGCCGCGGCCCGCCGCGGCGCAGCGCGTGTGCCTGGTTGGTGAACATGTCGAAGGCGCGTCCCGGGGTCGCCATCGCGTAGATCGCGTCCCACGGCATGGCCCGCTGCTCCCTGGTGGCGAGGGCCACGTTCAGGAAGGCGCCGTAGCGCATCTGGGCCAGCGCGTCCGCCGCCGCGGGCGCGACCTCCCGCGCGAGCGGTGCGGCGAAGGGTGCCTGGGCTGCCAGGATGACGTGGCAGGCCCGGAGGCGCCCCGCGCCGCCAGCGTCGGCGTACTCGACCACCAGCCCGTCGCCATCGGTGCGGATGGCGGTCGCCGTGACGCGAACGCGAACGCGGCCGGGTCCGAGACGCTCACCGATCGCCTCGGGAAGCCGGCCCGTGCCGCCGAGCATGTTGCGGGCGATGAGCGAGCCCTTACCGCCCCACACCAGGGCGAACAGCCCGATCCCGCAGCCCGCGGACAGCTCGTCGAGCTCGGCGGTCGCACGGTGTGACGCGCAGGCGAAGATGGCCTCCACGGCCGGTGACATCGAGCCGAGGAAGTCGCCGAAGGTCCGTTGATCCTCGAATGCCAGGACGCGGGCTCGCGTCTCCGCGGGCGTCTCGCCCGGCCGTGGGCGCGCCGCACGGTGATAGGCCGCGACCGCTTGCTGCACCTTCAGGCCGCGGATGGCGAACCCGACCCGGTCCCCGATCGACAGCGGCAGCCGGAACGGGTACGACTCGACCGGACCGCTGGCCAGCCTGGTGCGGCCCACCGCCAGGCCCATCATGCTGCCCCACACCGGTACCGTCTCGAGGCTGAGCTCAGTCGCGATCGAGTCGACCAGCGATCCGGGCGCCGGGAAGAGGTGGGCGCCGTAGTTGAGCCAGTACTGGCCACGGCCGTCGGAGCGCATCCGTCCGCCCACGCGGTCGGCCGCCTCGAGGAGGACGACGTCGCGGTGCCGCAGGCGCCACGCGGCGGTCAGGCCGGCGATGCCGCCACCGACGATGACGACGTCGTGCGTCGTGGTGCTCTGCGTGGCCGAGACGGGGTCGGGACGAGGTGTCATGGGCCCATGGTGCGACAGTTCGGCTGCTGGTGGTAGGCTTTAGTTCTTGCGGGAGCCAAAGGCAGAGCTTCTATCTCTGCAGCAGATCCGGTGCTTCCTGGCCACCATCCAGGCTGGCTCGTTCACCGGCGCCGCCGAGCTCCTCGACGTCAGCCAGCCCGCGATCGCGGAGCAGGTACGCAACCTGGAGCGGACCCTCGGGATCGAGCTCTTCGTGCGCACCGGGCGCGGCGTGCGTCCGACGGCCGCCGGTGCCGCGTTCGCCGAGCGAGCGCCGGGCATCCTCCGCGCGCTGGACGAGTCGCTCGAGAGCGTCAGT
>DASSPJ010000114.1:0-24137 GCA_035699665.1 Candidatus Limnocylindria bacterium | reverse complement strand
CCGGTCAGCGCATCGGCCAGCGAGCGCCGCGGGGAAAGCAGCGTGAAGCCGGCGTCGAGGAGGAGGAGTCGGTAGGCCATCGTGGTTCAGCACGGTAGCGGACCGATGCATCCCGCGTCGCGCTGCTGCCCTCGCGCCCCGCGCCGGTCAATCGGTTCCGGCTAAGCCCCCGGCCTGGATGAAGAACCGACCGTCGATCGGCTCCGCAAGCAGGTTGATGCCACGCACCCGAACCGAGCCATCCGCCGATCCTTCCGACCACTCGCCGATCACGTCGTTCGCGAGGAGAAAGGACGGTAGCGCCGCCGCTCCCCCGTCCAGCTCGACCGGCACGGACCAGACCAGGTCCAGCTCAGTCGGAACCTCAACATTCCACGCCGGAAGGTCCGGACTTCCACTCCCCAGGGCGTCCGCGAACGTCGCTGGGTCATCGCCAAACGCCTCGCGGCGGGTCGCAGGTGCCAGTGCCTCCCAGGCTTCGGCCGCGTTCCCATCGCGAATGTCGATCAGGAAGCCATCGGCCAGCTGTCTGATGCGGTCAGCATCGCTCTGCAGGAGACATCCGCCCAGGACGGCAGCCACGACCAGCAGCAGAGCGGCCGTGCGAAAGGTCCTACTGCGCTTCAACATCCTCCCCTCCCATCTGGCCAACGAAATAGTCCACCAACCATAGGGCGCGGGCGAGCGCTTGGTTCAGCGTGATCACCGCCGCGCTCGCGCTAGGATGCGTGGCATGCGCGGAAGGCACGCGGCCGACGCCTCCACCGACCGCTGGCAGCGGCACGACTGGTGGGGCGCCACCATCGACACGCCCGATCCCCTGGCCCTGGCACGCTTCTACGGCGCGCTGCTGGGCTGGGAGGTCACCGGCGGCGATGGCGACGGCACCAGCGCCGCGATCAGCTCGGGCGAGGGGGTCGCCTACATCGGCTTCGAGAAGGTCGACGACTACGAGCCGCCGGTGTGGCCCGGCCAGCCGGGCCGGCAGCGGATGATGATGCACCTGAGCTTCGAGGTCAGCGACCTCGAGGCCGCCACCCAGCACGCCGTCGAGCTCGGTGCGCGGCTGGCGGACCACCAGCCTCTGGACCGCACCAGGACCTTCCTGGACCCCGACGGTCACCCCTTCTGCCTGTACGCCGGCGAGTGAGCCGCACCGAGGCCGCGGCGGTGCGGGCGGGCATCGCGGCGTGGTACGCGATCGAGCACCGTGAGTTTCCGTGGCGCGGCCAGACCGATCCCTACGCCATCCTGGTCAGCGAGGTGATGCTCCAGCAGACGCAGGCCGGTCGCGTCGCGGAGCGCTTCCCGACATTCATGCAACGGTTTCCCAGCGCCGCCGCGCTGGCGGCGGCGCCGAGCGCCGCGGTGCTGGCGGCGTGGAGCGGCCTGGGCTACAACCGGCGCGCGCTCGCACTGCGGCGCACCGCCGCCGCGGTCGCGGCCGACGGCTGGCCGCGCGACGTCGAGGGACTGCAGCGGCTGCCGGGCATCGGTCCGTACACCGCGCGGGCGCTGGCCAGCCTGGCGTTCGGGGTCCCGGTCGGCGTGGTCGACACCAACGTCCGCCGCTGGCTGCTCCGTCGCTTCGGCGGGCCCGATGCGCCGCGACGCCTCCAGGAGCTCGCCGACGCGCTCGCCGCGCCCGGCCGCGGCGACGAGATCCCCGCGTGGACGCACGCGACGATGGAGTTCGGGGCACGCATCTGCACGCAGCGGGCGCCGCGCTGCGACGCCTGCCCGGTGGCGGCCGGCTGCCCGTCGCGCGGGATCGCGTCCCCGATCCCGGTCCCCCGCCAGGCCAGGTTCGCCGGATCCGACCGCCAGGCCCGGGGCGCCATCCTGCGCCGCCTGGCCGCAGCGCCCGACCACGCCATCGCCGCCGAGGGGCTCGACGCGGCCATCGTCGACGGGCTGGCCGGGGAGGGGCTGCTCCATCGGTCCGGCGGGCGGCTGCGCCTGGGCGGACGGCTACAATCGGGCCATGAGCCTGAAGGTGAACCTCGGTGACCAGATGCCGTCGGTCGGGCTGCGCGCCACCGACGGGTACCTCCTGAACCTCCGCAGCTTCGTCGGCAAGCAGCCCTCGATCGTCCTCTTCTTCGGCGCTCCGTCGCTCGAGGGGGTGGCGCGGCAGCGCGGCGACGACCTGGTCGCGGCGCTGGTCGACGGTCGCCGGCGGCTGGCCGCCGCGGGCGTGGGGGTGGTCGGCGTGACCACCGACTCGGAGGCGCAGCAGACCGCCTACGTCGAGGAGAAGCAGCTCCCCTTCCTGCTCCTCTCCGACGAGCGCCGCAGCGCGGTCGAGACGCTCGGCGTGGCGACGTCGAAGGAGGGCCAGAACGTGAACGCGCAGCCGACCGCCTTCGCGGTGGGGAGCGACGGCACCATCCTCGACATCGTCGAGGATGCGTCGCCGCGCGGCCTGGTCGCGCGGCTGCTCGACGCCTTCCGCGATCCCGACGCCGACGACGTCCCGGTCGTCCCGGCGGCGACGGCGTCGTAGCGGCCAGCGCCGGACCGATGCGCGCCGTCCGCCTCGAGGCACCCGGCGCGGGGTTGCAGGTCGTCGACCTGCCGGTGCCGGAGCCGAGCGGGTCGCAGGTGCGCGTCCGCGTCGCCGCCTGCGGCGTGTGCCACACCGACCTGCACATCGCCGACGGGTCGCAGCCGCGCGTGGAGCTGCCCCTCACCCTCGGCCACGAGGTGGCCGGCTGGGTCGACGCCATCGGCCCGGAGACCGCGCGATCGCGGTTCGGGAACCGGCTCCGGCCACGGCACCGCCTGGCGATCGGCGACCGGGTGCTCGTCTTCGGCGGATGGGGCTGCGGCGCGTGCCGCGAGTGCGCCGCGGGCGAGGAGCAGCGCTGCGAGCGGGGGCGTTCCCCCGGCTTCCAGGAGGACGGTGGCTACGCCGAGTACCTGCTGGTCCCCCATCCGCGCCACCTCGTGAAGCTCGGCACGCTCGATCCGGTGCGCGCGGCACCCCTGGCCGATGCCGGCGTCACGCCCTACCGCGCCGTGCGCCGCGCGGCGTCGTGGCTCGATCCGGGCGCCCGCGTCCTGCTCATCGGTGCCGGTGGGCTCGGCCAGTTCGCCCTCCAGTACCTGCGGCGCATGCCGGACCTCACCATCGCGGTGCGCGAGCTGCGTCCCGAGAAGCTGGCCGTCGCCGACGCGCTCGGGGCGGACCTGGGGATCCTCGGCGGTGACGAGGATCTCGTCCATCTCGGCCTGGGCGGGCCGGCGGACGTGGTCTTCGACTTCGTGGGAACCGATGAGACGCTCGAGTACGCCGCCCGCAACGTCGCCCCCGGCGGCCTCGTCTCGCTCGTCGGCGAGGCGGGCGGCCACCTCGGGTTCGGCTTCGACGCGCTCCCCGTCGAGGCGTCGATGACCACCACCGCGTGGGGCTCGGTCGACGACCTGCGCGCGGTCGTCAAGCTGGCGAGGGCCAACCGCGTCCGCTGGACCGTCGAGGAGATGCCGCTCTCGCAGGCGACCGCGGCGCACGCCCGGCTCGCCGCCGGCGAGGTGCCGGGCCGGATCGTCCTGGTGCCTGACGCCTGAGGCCCGGTGCGGGCCGCTGCGAAGTGGCACCTGTGCGTCCCACGACCGTTAGGCGAGGCGACGGGGCGTCGGACCGGTGCCGTCGTGCTCAGGCGACCGCCGAGACGCCGCCGAAACCTGCCTAGCTGAACCCAGGGGTCACGAATGGCACGGATTCGGGCACGTGCGGCGCGTAGCTGAACCCATCGGTCAAATCTGGCAACGACGCGCGGCGCCGGGGCCGCAACGATCAGTCGCCGCCGAGCAGCCTCGACAGGAACCCGCCGGACTTCGGCCTGGCGCCGCCCTGGTAGAAGGGCGCGGCCACCGCGTCGTAGGCCTCACGGACCGAGGCGGCGCGCAGGTCGGTGACGACCAGGTCGCGGCGCGAGCCGAGGTGCTCGGTGGCGACCGCGTGCAGCCGGTTGCGGACCTCGTCGAAGTCGGCGAGCACCGCGTCCGCGGTCATCTCGACGCCCATCGTCCAGGCGCGGCCGGCGCGCAGGAGCCAGGCCCGGGCGACCTGCGGCAGCTCGGTGAGGGTCGCGCGCAGCGCGTCGCCGAACGCCTCGGGGATGTCGGCCGGTGGCTCGAGCGGCGGCAGCTCCCCGTGGGGGCGCCGCGCGGCCATCGCCTCCGGCGAGGTGGGGTCGATTCCGGCGGCGAGGAACGGCAGCACCTGCGCCGGAACCTCGACCTGCGCGGGGCTGCCCGGGTCGATGATCACCCGCTCCTCGGCCTCCTCGGCGTGACCGAACAGGTCGCGCGCCTCGACCGCCACGTGGTCCGAGCCGGGCGGCCCGAACTCGGCGAGCAGCGCCGCATCGGTGTACGCCGCGAGGAAGGGCCCGGTCTCGTCGACGCCGTGGCGCAGCGCCCCCGGTGGAAGGCGCGACGCGTCGAGCTCCGTCCCGCTCGAGGAGCGCACCGGGACCAGCAGGGTCGCCTGGAGCAGGTCGCCAAGGCGCGGCTCGCGCGCCGCCTCGCGCTCGTCGGGGCGCGCGCGCCAGTCGGTCATGCGGTCACCGCCAGCTTCTCGATCGCCGCGTCGAGGCGGGCCAGCGTGGCGTCGCGGCCCAGCAGCTCCATCGAGCCGAAGAGCGGCGGCGAGACGGCACGCCCGGTGACCGCCAGGCGGATCGGCCGGAAGAAGTCGCCCGGCTTCCAGCCGAACGCCTCGGCCGCCTCGCGGCTCCGCGACTCGAGCAGGTCGGCGGCGAAGTCGGCGGGGTCGAGCGCGCCGATCACCTCGCGCGCCCTCACCAGGGCGGCCGCGGTCTGCGCGGCGTCGGCCTTCTTCGGCACCAGCTCGTCCGCGGCGTAGCGCGCGGCCACCTGGCCATCGGTCTCGACCAGGAAGGCCACCAGCTCGGCGGCGTCGCCGAGCCGAACCAGGCGCTCCTTGATCAGCGGCGCGATGCGCCGGAGCGCGTCGTCCGGGAGCGCCTCGGGGACGAACGGACGCAGGCGCAGCGCGAGCTGCTCGTCGCTCATGGCGCGGATGTAGACCCCGTTGAGGTGGTCGAGCCGCTCGCCGTCGAAGACGGCCCCGCCCTTGTGGACCTTGCCGATCTCGAACCGCGCGGCGAGCTCGTCGAGGGTGAAGATCTCCTCCTCGGTGCCGGGCGACCAGCCGAGGAAGGCCAGGAAGTTGACCATCGCCTCGGGCAGGTAGCCCTGCTCGCGGTACGCGGTCATGGCCGTCTGCGACTTGCGCTTGCTCATCTTCGACCGATCCGGGTTGAGGATGAGCGGGATGTGGCCGAAGACCGGCTCGCGGTAGCCGAGGGCGCGGATCAGGGCGATGTGCTTGGGCGTGTTGGAGAGGTGATCCTCGCCGCGAATGACGTGGCTGATCCGCATCTCCTCGTCGTCGACCACCACCACGAAGTGGTAGAGCGGCATCCCGTCGGCGCGGACGATGACGAAGTCGCCGAGGAGGGCGTTGTCGAACTCCACCGCGCCGCGGATCAGGTCGTCGAAGCGGATCGTCTCGGCCGGCACCGCGAAGCGGATCGCCGCTCGCCGGCCCTCCGCCTCGAACGCGGCGCGCTGCTCATCGGTGAGCGAGCGGCAGCGCCCGTTGTAGCGCGGCGGCTGCCTGGCCGCGTCCTGTGCCTTTCGCACCGCGTCGAGCTCGTCGGCGGTGCAGTAGCAGCGGTAGGCGGCGCCCGAGGCCAGCAGGCGGTCCGCCTCGCGCGCGTAGCGGTCCATGCGCCGGCTCTGCCGGTACGGCCCGAACGCGCCGACGTCATCGCCGCCGGCGACCTGCGGACCCTCGTCCCAGCTGATCCCGAGCCAGTGCAGGTTGTCGATGATGTCCCGCTCGTACTCGACCGTCCCGCGCAGCGCATCGGTGTCCTCGATGCGCAGGATGTAGGTGCCGCCCTCGTGGCGCGCGGTCAGGAAGTTGTACAGGCTCGTCCGGGCGGTACCGATGTGCAGCGGGCCGGTGGGGCTCGGTGCCATGCGCACGCGGATCGGCCCGCCGTCGGGGGAGGTGAGGGTGCCGGTCATCGGTCCGATCCTAGCAGGCACGGTGTCCGGGGCTAGGCACCACCCATCCGCCTGCCTATGATCGACGGCCTGAGCAGCAGGGTGGAGGACCCGAGCATGTCCGATGGCGAGAACGAGTTCAGTCCCGATCCGATCTACGACCAGTTCCCGAGCGGGGCGTCGCTCGGCTACGGGCCCGACCAGGGCTACGCCACGATCAAGCGGCTCAACGATCCCGAGCTGTTCACCGACGCCGCCAGGGAGAACCCGGCGATCCAGGAGTTCCTGGCGGCCCCGTTCAGCGTCTCCTTCGTGCAGTTCAAGAGCAGCACCCGCGAGGCGGAGTACTTCATCCACAAGCCGCACCTGGTGATGCGCGGCGAGGTCAAGGGGGTGACGGGGAGCGTCGAAGGATTCCCCGCCGACGAGCCCCGCATCGGGACGTTCGTCATCAACCACGACGCGACGCTCGCCAAGTCGATCATGCGAGCCCTGGTCATCGAGGACGGGGCCCAGTGCGGCGCGATGATCCACAAGGACCCGAACGACCCGCCGACGACGACGCCGGCCTGACCGATGCGCTGCCCGGCGTGCGACGCCGACAACCCAGACCTGGCGCGCTTCTGCGCCAGCTGCGGGGAGCGGCTGGCGGTCGGCTGCCCGCACTGCGGGTCGTCGGTCGCCCTCGGGGCGCGGTTCTGCACCTCGTGCGGCGGGACGATGCCGGTGGCCGGCGAGGCGCCGGGGGGTGAGGCGCGGCGCGCTGCCGGGGCGGAGCGGCGCCGGGTGAGCGTCCTGTTCGCCGACCTGGAGAACTTCACCGGGCTCGCCGAGTCGCTCGACCCCGAGGAGGTGCGGGCCATCCAGTCACGCTACTTCGAGGTGGCGCGCGCGACGGTGGCCGTGTACGGCGGGATCATCGAGAAGTTCATCGGCGACGCGGTGGTGGCGATGTGGGGCGCGCCGACGGCGCACGAGGACGACGCCGAACGCGCGATCCGTGCCGGTCTCGACCTGGTGGCGTCGGTCGGGCGGCTGGTCGACGCAGGCGGCGGTGCGCGCCTCGCCGCGCGGGCCGCGGTGGCGACCGGCGAGGCGGCGGTGAGCGTGGCGGACGGCCAGGGGATGGTGAGCGGCGACGTGATCAACACCGCGGCACGCCTCCAGGGGTCGGCGCCGAGCGGTGGGGTGATCGTCGACCAGGCCACTCGCCACGCGGCGGGGCCTGACGGCGCAATCGGGTTCGCGCCCGTCGGGCCGCTGGTCCTCAAGGGCAAGTCCGCGCCGGTCGCGGCGTTCGTGACGAGCCTGGGCGAGCGCGCCCGCAGTGGCCGTGGCGCCGGGCACGCCGGCGCGTTCGTCGGCCGCCAGGCCGAGCTGCGCGAGCTGGTCGGGCTGTTCGAGGCGACCGCGCACGAGGGCCGCGGCCGGATGGCATCGGTGCTCGGGATCGCCGGGATCGGCAAGAGCCGCCTGGCCTGGGAGCTGGAGCGCGCGGTGGTGGACCGCAGCCCGCGCGTCGAGTGGCAGACCGGCGGCGCCCCGGCCTACGGCGACGGGATCGCCTTTGCCGCGGTGGGCGAGATGGTGCGCCGTCGCTGCCGCATCGCCGAGCACGCCGAAGGAGAGGTGGCACGGCGGCAGCTCGACACGGCGCTCGCCGAGCTCGTTCGCGACCCCGACGACCGCGCCTGGATCGCGCCGCGCCTGGCGGTACTGCTCGAGCCGCGGACCGCGGCGAGCTTCGAGCGCGAGGAGCTCTTCGCCGCCTGGCGGCGCTTCTTCGAGCGTCTCGCGGCGGATGCCCCCACCGTGCTCGTCTTCGAGGACCTCCAGTGGGCCGATGCGGGCCTGCTCGACTTCATCGAGCACCTCGGGACGTGGGCCCGCGACCACCCGATCCTGGTCCTGACGCTCGCCCGGCCGGAGCTGCTCGACGCGCGGCCGGCCTGGGGCGCGGCCCAGCGGTCGTTCACCTCGCTGCGGCTCGACCGCCTCCCGGACGCCGCCATGCGCGAGCTCCTCGACGCCCGCGCGCACGGCATCCCGCGGCCCGCGCTGCGCCACATCCTCGACCGCGCGGGCGGCGTGCCGCTGTACGCCGTGGAGCTGACGCGGATGCTGATCGACCGCGGCCAGCTGGTCACCTCCGAGCGCGGCTACCGGCTCGCCGGGCCGCTCACCGGCGCCGACCTGCCCGACTCGCTGCACGGCCTGCTGGCGGCGCGCATCGACGCCCTGCCGCCGGGTGAGCGGGCGCTCCTCCGCCGCAGCGCGGTGCTGGGCCGCCGCTTCTCGACCGATGCGCTGGCGGCCGTCACCGGCCTCGGTGGCGCCGAGCTGCGGCGCCGCGTGGCGGCGCTGGTCGACCGCGAGCTGCTCGCCTACGACGACGAGCTGCATTCGCCGGCGAGCAGCCAGCTGGCATTCGTCCAGGACCTCGTGCGCGAGCTCGCCTACCGAACGCTCTCGCGGTCGGAGCGCCTGTCCGCACACCTCGCCGCGGCCCGCCACTTCGAGGCAGTTGGTGACGAGGAGCTGGTCGAGTCCACCGCCGCGCACCTGGCCGCCGCCTTCGCCGCCAACCCGGCGCATCCCGAGGCGGCGGGCGTCGCGACGCGGGCGCGGGAGCTCCTGCGCCAGGCCGCGCGGCGCGCCCTCGCGCTCCATGCCCCCGAGCGCGCGCTGGAGGGGCTCGAGCGCGCGCTGGCCATGCCGGCCAACCCGGAGGAGCGCGCGGCACTGCTCGAGGAGGCGGCCACCGCGGCGCGGCGCGCGGGACGGCTCTCGGTGGCGGAACGGTACCTGCGCGAGCTGATCGAGCGTGCGGGGGCCGATGAGCGCGACCGCCTGCGCGCCCAGCTGGCGAGCGTGCTGCTCATGTCACACCAGAACGCTGCCGCGCTGGCCGAGCTGGAGGCCGCCGTGGCCCCCGATGGCGTGGACGCGACGCCCGCGACGGTCGAGCTCATCGGCCAGCTGGCCCGGGCGAACCTGCTCGTCGGCCGCGATCGCGACGCGGTCCGCTGGGCCGAACGCGCGGTGGAGCTGGCGGGACATCATGGCCAGACGGCGGTCGCGGTCGACGCGCGCATCACGCTCGGTACCGCGCGGTTCCGTAGCGGCGACGAAGCAACCGGCCTCGAGGACCTCCGCGCGGCGGTGGCCGAGGCGCAGGCCGGCGGCCTCCAGACCGCCGAGCTGCGCGCCCGCAACAACCTCGCGTGGCTCGAGGTGGTCGACGACCCGCGCCGCACGCTGGAGATCGCCCGCGAGGGGGGCGAGGTGGCGCTGCGGATCGGGATGCTGGACTGGGCGGTCCAGATGGCTGAGCTGGGGTGCCTGGCCGCGATCGAGACGGGCGACTGGGACTGGGCGCTCGAGACCCAGGCGCGCTTCGACGAGCGACCGATCAGCGCCGCCTACCGCCTCGACCTGGCGGCCAGCGCGGCCACCATCCGCGCCCTGCGCGGAAGCCCCGACCCGCTTGAACCGATCGAGGCGCTCGCCCCGATCGACCCGGCCACCGACCCGCAGGACCTCGCGGCCGCCGACCTCGCGCGCGGATGGGCGGCACTCGTGGCCGGTGACGGGTCCGGTGCGGTCGGCCACGCCGAGCGCGCGGCGGAGCGCGCACTGGGCGCGGAGCGGCTGCGGGCACTGGTGCTCGCCGCGCACGCCCGCCTGTGGCAGCGCGATCTCGACGGCCTGCGGGCCACCGCGGCCGCGGTGGAGGCCATGCCATCGACCGGGCGGGCCGTCGGCGCGGCGCGGGCCACGCTGGCGGCGGGGATCGCCGCCCTCGCCGGCGGGAACGGCGCCGCGCAGCGCTACGCCGACGCCGCCCGCGCGTGGCGGGATCTCGAGCTGCCACTGCACCTGGCCCTCTGCCTCCTGGAGTGGCACCGCTTCGCGGAGGGCGACACGCTCGCCGAGGCGGAGGCCGTGCTGGAGCGCCTCGGGGCGCGTGGGCTGCGGTCCCTCGTGGAGTCGCCGGTCGTCAGCTGAGCAGGTCGCGCACCACCGGCTCGATGGCGTCGACCCAGCGGGCGTACTGCGTGCCCGAGGGATGGAGCCCGTCGCCGGCGACGAGCGATGGGTCGTCCGCCACGCCGCCGCTGATCGCGAAGATCTCCGGCACGAAGGCGATCCCCCGCGCGGCGCACGCGTCGGCGAGCAGCGCATTGACGTGCACGATCCCCGCCCGGCGGGCGTCCGGCGCGCCGTACGCGGCGCCCTGCGGGGTCAGCGTGTAGTCGGGGGTCGCCACGGCGAAGATGCGACGGGCCGGCAGCCGCGCTCCCAGCGTGTCCAGGATGTGCGCCACGTTGCGCGCATAGGTCGTCTCGTCGACGCCCTGCACCACGTCGTTGACCCCGATCAGGAGGCTCACCAGGTCCGGATCCAGCCGCGCGACGACGGGCAGCTCGTCGTGGACGAGGTCCGCGGAGGTGTAGCCGTCGACGGCGGGGTTGCCGACCAGGACCAGCCGCTCCGGCATGCGGGCCACGAGCTGGTCGGGCCACCGCTCCGCGCGGTCGACCGACGTGCCGATGGTGTACGAGTCGCCGAGGGCGAGGTAGCGGAGCGGCATCCGTCTCGCGCCGCCCTCTAGTTCCGCCGCGGCTCGTCGTCGTCGCGGACCGCCTCGCGGATCTCGGCCGCGGCATCGCGCGTCTCGCGCGCGGCGTCCCGGGTCTCGGTGGCCGCCTCACGCGTCAGCTCGCTCGTCTCCCGCAGCTCGTCGGTCGTCTCGGCCAGGCGCTCGAGCACCTCGTCGGCCTCGGCCTCCTGGGCCTCCTCGGCCCGTGCCTCCTCCTGCGCCTCCTCCGCCTTGTCGGCGGCCAGGGCGACGATCTCCTCGACCTCCGCATCGGCCGGCGCTTCGCGCCGCGCCTCGTCGAGCAGCTGGTCCGCCTCCGCGGCCGACGCCTCGTTGAGCGTGGCGAGGTCGATGATGTACTTCACGAACGTGTTGATCACGGCGATGACCGGGATCGCGAAGAGGGCGCCCCACACCCCGGCCACCTGCGCGCCGAGGAGCAGCCCCACCAGGACGAGCAGCGGATGCAGCCCCAGCGCGCCGTGCATGAGCCTCGGCTGCAGCCAGTTGACGACGACCGTCTGGACGACGAGCAGCACCGGTGCGGCGACGAGCAGCCAGCCCGGTTGGTAGATCGCGGTCGCCAGGATCGGTGGGATGAGGGCCAGCGGTGGGCCGAAGAAGGGCACCAGCATGAAGGCGGTCGACACGGCCACGATCAGGAACAGGTACGGCAGCCCGATCGCCAGGCCCACCGCCAGCGTCAGCAGGGCCTGGATGCCGGCCAGGATCACCTGCGCACGCAGGAAACCGCCGAAGGCGCGCGCCACGCTGCGCTCGAGCAGGTCGGCCTCGTCGCGGTAGCGATCGGGGATGGGCCGCGTCAGGCCGCGCAGGATGGCACGGCTGTCGAGCACCATGTAGAGGCTCAGGATGACCACCAGGAACATGTTGCCGACCACCGCGAGGCCGATGCGCGGCGCGTCCCCCAGCGCGTTGGTGAAGAGGCGCTGCACCTGGCCCACGCCGTCGTCGAAGATCGAGATCAGGTTCGGCTGGAAGCCGCCGATCTGGACCGAGCGCTGCCAGTCACCCAGCGTGGCCTCGATCCGGGTGCGGGTCTGCGGAAACTCGCTGGTCAGGTCGCCGAGCTGCCTGCCCATGAGGGTGCCCAGCACGAACAGGCCGATGCCGCCGCCCACCAGGGCCCCTGCGTAGACGAGCCCGGCGGCCGCGCCGCGCGACCAGCCGCGCCGCTCCTCGAGGTAGCCGACCAGCGGCGACAGGATGAAGGCGAGCAGCCAGGCCAGGAAGACGACCATCAGGATCGCCGAGAACCCACCCAGCACGGCGAGCAGCTTCTCGACGAACAGGAACACCAGGTACGCCGAGCCGACGATGAAGAAGGCGGTCCGCCACCGCCCCGGGTCGCTGCCGATGATCGGCATGTCGATCCGGAAGCGCCTCACGCCGCGGCCCTCGCCAGGCGGAAGGCCGGGCGCACCTCGCCGCTCGCCTCGCCGCGCGGGTCGCGGATCGCGGGATGGGCGTACGCCTCCAGGTTCGACGGCGTGCCGTCGACGAAGAGACCGAGCTGGCGCAGCACCTCGACCGAGGTGACGTCGCCGGCCCGATGCGCCGCATTCCCGTCCTCGATCGCGGCGGCGATGCCCATCGGCCCGTCGCCGAACGGCGCATGCTCGGGCACGGCGCCGGGTGGCAGGCCCATCGCCAGCACGCCCTCGGCGCCGCCCTTGCTGACGACCCGCCGCGGCAGCGCGAGCATCAGCGCGGTGTCGATGCGGCGCCGCTCCCCGGCGACCAGCTCGGGGTGCGCCATCATCGCGTCGCGGACGCGTCGCAGCGCATCGGCCAGCGGGTGGTCCGGTACCGACGACGGATCGGCGAGGCGCGCGAAGGCGGTCGCCAGGCCGCGCAGCGGCATCCCGAAGGTGACCACCCCGCAGCCGTCGACGGCGGTGGCGATCGCCTCGATTGGCACGTCGGAGAGGGCGGAGACGGTCTCCAGCGCCATCCGCTGGACGGGATGGTCGGGATGCCAGTACGAGTCGATCGGCCAGCCCGAGGCCTTCGCGAACAGGACCATCCCGGCGTGCTTGCCGGAGCAGTTGTGGCGCAGCGGTGAGACCGGCTCGCCGTCGCGGATCATGCGCCGCGCGGTCTCGCGGTCGTAGGGTGCGTGCGTCCCGGTCTGGATGGCCGCCGACGTCAGGCCACCGCGGCGCAGGATCTCCTGCACGGTGCGGACGTGACGGTCCTCGCCGGAGTGGCTGGCGGCCATGATCGCCAGCGCCTCGGTGCCCAGGTCGAAGTCGTCGAAGCGCCCCGAGGCGACGAACGGCGCGAGCTGGAACGGCTTGGCCGCCGAGCGCAGGTAGATGAACTGGTCAGGGTCACCGACCCCGGCGATCGGCGCGCCGTCAGGCGCGGCAACCACCACCGCCCCCCTGTGGCGCGACTCGACACGCCCGCCGCGGAGCACGTCGACGAGCACCGGCGGTGGCGCCGACCGCGCGCTGCGCGCCACGCCGAGGCGTCGTGTCGCGAATCAGCAGTCGGTCAGCTGCCCTCGCCTGCCGGCGCCGGCTCGCGGTCCTGCTTGCTGAAGACGCTGCCCCCCTGGCCGGAGCCGCCGGCGCTGCCGCTGTTGCCGCCACCCTGGCCGCCACGGCCGCCCTGGGGACCGGCGCCGCCCTGGGCACCCGGAGCCGGGCGCGGCGGGGCGCTGGCGTCACGGGTCATCGTCACGCCGCCCTCCCAGTGGGCGCCCTCCTTGATGACCAGCACCTGCGTCTTGATGTTGCCCTTGACGCGACCGGTCGAGCCGATCTCGAAGCGGCCGCCGCAGTCGACGTCGCCCTCGTAGTCGCCGTTGATGATCACGTTGTGCGCCTTGATGGCGCTGCGCACCCGCGCCTGGGGGCTGATGATCAGCGTGCCCTGGCACTCGATCTCGCCCTGGGCCTCGCCTTCGATGCGGAGGTCCCGATCGCTGACGTACTTGCCATTGAAGCGGGCATGGGGATCGATCACGCTCTCGTTGCCGCTGTCGCGGCGGAACGAGGGCTCGTTCGGTGTCGGCGTCACATCGACCTCGCTGCTGAGGGATTCTGGATAGAGATTGCCCACGACGTCCTCGCGGGATAGTGCGTCGGGGCGCTGCTGGTCACGCTTCGATCCGAAGACCATGCTCTGGCATCCTCCTTTGGGCGACGTCGCAGGCGCACCGCGCACGGCACGGCGGGTTCATGCAAGGACGACTAGCCTAGCAGCAAGGAACGGGCCGGAGGAAGTGGTGCGCGAAGGAACCGAGGAGCCGGACGCTCGGCGCCCCGCGTGGCGCTCCCTCCTCGCCGCGTACTTCGTCGTCTCGCTCATCGAGGCCGCCGGGGTGAGCCAGATCTTCGCCCTGCTGCCGGCGAGGCTTCTCGAGCTGGGCCTGACCGGCGAGGGGCGCCTGACCTTCATCGGCATCTTCAGCGCCGGGATCTTCGTCGTCGGCGCTCCCCTCGTCCCGCTGTGGGGCGTGTGGGCCGACAAGCACAGCCGCACGATGGTGATCGCGCGCAGCGCGGTGGTGGAGGCGATCGTCTTCGCGGGCGTGGCGCTCGCCGCCGCGCCCTGGCAGCTGGCCCTGGCCGTGCTGCTGGTCGGCTTCCAGCTCGGCAACACCGGGGTCATGCTGGCCGCCATTCGCGACGTCGCGCCGCGCCCCCGGATCGGCCTGGCGGTCGCGGTCTTCGGGGCCTCCGGACCGATCGGCTTCGCGCTCGGACCGGCCGCCGCCGGACTCCTGATCGACGGGATCGGATGGTCGCTGCCGGCCGTCTTCTGGCTCTCGTCGGGCCTGTCGGTGGCGGCCGCGCTGCTCGTCTGGCTCGGCACGACCGAGGTGCGACCCGCGGTGGTCCCCACGGGGCCCACCCTGCACCTGGCCTACGCGGCGCTGCGCGGCGTCCTGACCGATGCGACCGTGCGTCGCATCTTCGCGATCTACACCGTCGCGTTCCTGGCCACCCAGGCGAGCCGCCCCTACATCCCCGTCCTGGTCGAGGGCCTGGTGGGCACCGGACCCGGCCTGGCGAGCGCCGTCGCGCTGGTCGTGGGCGCCGCCGCCCTCGCCGGCGCGGCCGTCTCCCCGCTGGGCGGCGCGCTCGGCGACCGGGTCGGTTTCCAGCCGGTCCTGCTCGGCGCGCTGACGCTGGCCGGCGTGACCCTGCTGGCAATGCCGCTCGCGCCGGCGCTCGCGGCGCTGGCCGCGGCGCAGCTCGCCTTCGCGGCGTGCATCGCGGTCGCGGGGGCGATGGTCTTCGGGCTGCTCGCCACCGAGACGCCGCCCGAACGACGCTCGGCCACCCTGAACCTGGTGTACCTGCCGCTCTACGCTGCCGGCATCGTCGGTCCGGCGCTGGCCGTCGGCGCGGCGGCGGCCGCCGGGCCCGCCGGTCCGTTCGTGGCGGGGGCGCTCGCCGTGCTCATCGGTACCGCGGTCATCGCATGGCGCGGGGGTAGAATCCGCGCCGATGCCTGATCCCGCCGGCCCGCCGAACCTCCACGTCAGCACGCACCCGCTGGTCGCGCACAAGCTGTCGATCCTGCGCGACGTCTCGACCGACCCGAAGAAGTTTCGCGAGCTCGTCCGCGAGCTGACCTGGCTGCTGGGCTACGAGGCGATGGCCGACCTCGCCCCTCGCCCCAAGCGGGTGGAGACGCCGCTCGAGACGATGGAGGGCGCCGAGCTGGAGCCGCGGGTCGGGCTGGTGCCGGTGCTGCGCGCCGGGCTGGGCATGGTCGACGCCATGCTGGAGCTGCTGCCCTCGGCCGAGGTGTGGCACATCGGTCTGTACCGCGACGAGCGCACGCTCAAGCCGGTCGAGTATTACAACAAGCTTCCCGACGCCGCGACGGTCCAGGTCTGCCTGATCCTCGACCCGATGCTCGCCACCGGCGGCTCGGCCGCGGCCACCGTCGACATCCTCAAGGCGTGGGGCGCGGCGCGCGTCAAGCAGGTGTCGCTGATCGCGGCGCCCGAGGGGGTCGCCACGCTCTCGTCCGCGCACCCCGACGTCGACATCCACGTCGCGGCCGTGGACCGCGAGCTGAACGAGCGCGGGTACATCGTGCCGGGGCTGGGCGACGCGGGTGACCGGCAGTTCGGCACGTTCGCCGGCCCCGGCTCCGAGCCGGGCCACGGGCCGGACGAGGGGACCGCCGAGGTGGTCCGCCGCCTCCAGCGCAACGTGGGGCATGACGCCCGGCGCTGATCCGCGCCGCGAGCCCAAGCGTATATACCGTATATACGGCCGGGCCCCCACGGACACCGCCCCGCCAGAGCACGCAAACGTCCCGAAGGGACCGCCATCGCGAACCGTTGATGCAATCGCCGGTGTCGCGTCGTCGGACCGTTGATGTGATCGCCGGTGCCGACTTGGCCGCCCCTTCGGGACGACCACAGGATATGGGCGCGTCGTCCGTGGGCGCAATCCCCCTTATCCCCGAGGTTGCGACGAGTTGGCGAGGTTATCCACTGCCAATCCCCAATGTGGACATTGACGCGGGCATGACGCACACCTGACCGATGGGTGCCATCCTTGACGCACCGATGGCCACCGTCCGTCCCCGCGTCCTCTTCCTGTGCACCCACAACAGCGCCCGCTCCCAGATGGCGGAGGGCCTGCTGCGCGCGGTCGCCGGCGACTGCGTCGACGCGCTCAGCGCGGGAACCGAGCAGACCGAGGTGCGACCCGAGGCGATCGCCGCGATGGCCGAGATCGGGATCGACATCGGCGCGCAGCACAGCAAGACGCTCGAGCGGTTCCGCGACGAGCGGATCGATTGGCTGGTCACCGTCTGCGACCAGGCGCGCGAGGCGTGCCCGATCCTTCCCGGCGTCGCCAACCAGCGGCACTGGAGCATCGCCGATCCGGCCGCGGTGCAGGGCGACGGGCGGCTCGATGCCTTCCGCGCCGCTCGCGACGAGCTGCGCGCGCGGATCGATCGGTTCGTTCGGGAGGCGCTACCCTCGCCGGGATGAGCCGCAGCGTCCCGGCCTGCCCGAACTGTGCCCTCGCCTTCGAGCAGCCACTGGTCTGCGACCGCTGCGGCTGGCGCTGGTACGCCAACCCGAAGCCGGCGGCGGGAACGGTCGTCGAGCGCGGGCGGCCGGACGGCGAGGTGGAGGTGCTGCTGCTGCGGCGCGCGGTGGAGCCCGGCCTCGGCGCCTGGGACCTGCCGGCCGGCTATCTCGAGCCGGGCGAGTCGATGGAGGAGGCCGCCTGCCGCGAGACGGCGGAGGAGGCCGGCTTCGAGGTGCAGCTCGTCGAGCTGCTCGGCATCTACACCTCGCGCCCCGGCAATGCGGTCAGCGCCATCTACGTCGCCCGCGCCGCACGGGCCGACGCGGCGGTGGATCCGGACGGGGAGAGCGACGACCACGCCTGGGTGGCGCGTGGCGAGGTCGCCGACTGGCTGCCGCGCATGGCGTTCCGCTCGATGGCCACCGCGCTGGCCGACTGGGCCGAGCGACGGCGGGGCGTGCCGCGCGACTGGTAGGGGCCGCCAGGGCGGCACGGCCGCTGCGGTACACTCGACGACCAGCACCGATCACGCACGACTTCGGAGGCTCCATGCCCGACTCCCCCGATCGCGTCAGCGTGGCCGTCACCGGCGCCGCCGGGCAGATCGGCTATGCGCTCCTCTTCCGCATCGCCTCCGGGCAGATGTTCGGCGCGTCGACACGGGTGGAGCTCCGGCTCCTCGAGCTCGAGGCAGCGCTGCCAGCCCTCTCCGGCGTGGTCATGGAGCTCGAGGACTGCGCGTTCCCGCTGCTGGAAGGGGTGGTGACCACCGCGAGCGCCGACGAGGCGTTCCGCGGCGCGAACTGGTCGCTCCTGGTCGGCGCGGTGCCGCGCAAGCAGGGCATGGAGCGCAAGGACCTGCTCACCATCAACGGCGGGATCTTCACCGAGCAGGGCGAGGCGATCGGACGCCATGCGGCCGACGATGCGCGCGTCCTGGTGGTCGGCAACCCGTGCAACACCAATGCGCTCATCGGCGCCACCGCGGCGGCACGCCACGGCATGCCGACCGACCGATGGTTCGCCATGACCATGCTCGACGAGAACCGCGGCCGCACGCAGCTGGCGGCGAAGGCGGGTGTGCCGGTGAGCGAGGTGCGCGACCTCGCCATCTGGGGCAACCATTCGTCGACCCAGTTCCCCGACTTCTACCACGCCACCATCGGCGGCCGAGCGGCGACCGAGGTGCTCGACGAGGGCTGGCTGCAGGGCGACTTCATGACCACCGTCCAGCAGCGCGGGGCAGCGATCATCGCCGCGCGCGGGCAGTCGAGCGCGGCGAGCGCCGCGAACGCGGTGATCGACACGGTCCGCAACGTCACCCAGCCGAGCGGCGAGATCTTCAGTGCCGCCATCGCGGCCCCGGCCGGCGGCGGCTACGACGTCCCGGCGGGGCTCGTGTTCGGCTATCCGCTGCGCGCCACGGCGCCCGGGGCGGTCGAGATCGTCCAGGGCATCTCGCACGGGGCGTGGGCAGCGGCGAAGGTCCGCGCCACCACCGACGAGCTGCTGGAGGAGCGCGCCGCCGTCCAGGAGCTGCTCGACGCATGAGCGACGGCAGGACCGCCACGGAGCGGGCGACCGCGTCCGCCACGATCCGCTGGGGCGATCGCGAGGTCGAGCTGCCCGCGGTCCCCGGCACCGACGGCGACACCGGGGTCGACATCGGGAAGCTGCGCGCCGAGACCGGCCTGATCACCTACGACCCCGGCTACGGCAACACCGGCAGCTGCACCAGCGCGATCACCTACCTGGACGGCGAGAGCGGGATCCTGCGCTACCGCGGCTACCCGATCGAGCAGCTGGCGGAGCAGTCGACGTTCCTGGAGGTCGCGTACCTGCTCATCTGGGGCGAGCTCCCCACGCGATCGCAGCTCGACGCGTTCGTCAGCGAGGTGACGCACCACACCCTCATCCGCGAGGAGATGCGCCACTTCTTCGACAGCTTCCCGAGCCATGCCCACCCGATGGCGGTGCTCGCCTCGGGGACGGTGGGGATGAGCACCTTCTACCCCGACTCGCAGAACATCTTCGACCCCGATGCGGTCGAGATCACCATCAACCGCCTCATCGCCAAGCTGCCGACCCTGGCCGCCTGGTCGTTCAAGAAGGCGATCGGCCAGCCCTATGTCTACCCGCGCAACGACCTGGGCTATGCGGCCAACCTGCTGCACATGATGTTCGCGGTGCCGACCGAGGAGTACGAGGTCGACCCGCAGGTGGCCGAAGCGCTCGACCTGCTCCTCATCCTGCACGCCGACCACGAGCAGAACTGCTCGACCTCCACGGTGCGCATGGTGGGCAGCGCGCACACCAACCTGTACGCGTCGATCAGCGCCGGCATCTCCGCGCTGTGGGGTCCGCTGCACGGCGGCGCCAACGAGGCGGTCATCAACACCCTCGAGCGGATCGTGGCCGATGGCGGCGACGTCAGGAAGTGGGTCGACAGGGCCAAGGATCCCGACGACAGCTTCCGCCTCGCCGGCTTCGGGCACCGCGTCTACAAGAACTTCGACCCGCGCGCCACGATCATCAAGCGCGCCGCCGAGCGGGTGCTCGCCGCGACCGGCGCCGACGGCAAGCTCTTCGAGGTCGCGCGGCGGCTGGAGGAGGTGGCGCTCAGCGACGAGTACTTCGTCAGCCGCAAGCTGTATCCGAACGTCGACTTCTACTCCGGGCTGATCTACCACGCGCTCGGCTTCCCGAAGAACATGTTCACCAACTGCTTCGCCATCGGCCGCCTGCCCGGGTGGATCGCCCAGTGGCGCGAGATGATGGAGGCCAAGGAGACGAAGATCGGCCGGCCGCGCCAGGTCTACATCGGTGCACCGGCGCGCGATTACGTCGCCATCGACCGCCGCGAGCCCGGATAACCTACGCCGACATGCGCGTCACCATCCTTGGCCGGAGCCCCGCCCGGCCCAACCCCGGCGAGGCCTGCGCGGGCTACCTGGTCGAGGGCAACGACGTGCGCGTGCTGCTCGATGCCGGGCCGGGGGTCGTGGCACAGCTGCTGCGCACCTGCGAGCCGGAGGAGCTCGATGCGGTGCTCATCAGCCACATGCACACCGACCATTTCCTCGACCTGGTCACGCTGCGCTACGCCTACCCGTGGCTCGAGGAGGCCAAGCGGCGACTGACGGTGATCGTGCCGCCCGACTCGGCCGACCAGCTCCAGGACCTTGCGCGTGGTGCCGGCTACCCCGACTTCTTCGCCCGCAGCTTCGATTTCGTCGAGCACGATGGCGTGCAGCCGATCGAGATCAAGGGGCTGCGCTTCGAGCCGCACAAGATGCAGCACTACGTCCCGACCTGGGGCTTCCGCGTCCATTCGCGCGGCGGCGCGGAGCACCCCGAGAAGGTCTTCGCCTACTCCGCCGACACGGCGCCCACCGACAACGTCCAGGCGCTGGTCGAGGACGCCGACATGTTCCTGTGCGAGGCGGCGCTGCGCTCGCTCGCCGAGGATGCCAGGCCGCCCGAGCCACGCGGCCACCTCCTGCCCAGCGAGGCCGGCGAGATCGCCACCCGGGGCCGCGTCAAGCAGCTCGTGCTGACGCACCTCCCGGTCCTCGACCACGACGGATGGGCGCGCGAGCAGGCGGCGGCGACCTTCGATGGCCCGGTCGAGGTGGCCGAGGTGCTGAAGACCTACGCGGTCTGAGGTCAGGGCTCCGGCACGGGGTCGCTGAGGCCGTCCCAGGCCAGGACTCCGTCGACCAGCGTGAAGGGATCGAGCTCGAGGGGGTTCGGGTCGAGGCCCTCGAAGGCGAGCGTGACGTCGACGATGGCATGGGACGGGGTCGCCGCATCGAAGGCCAGCAGGTTGTTGCGCGACGGGACGGTGAAGACCTGGTCCTGCGGCCCGAAGATGCGGGACAGCGTGTCCGCTCCGTCCAGCACCAGGGACGAGGACCAGCCGCCCGGCTCGCCGAGGCCGCGCACCATGTGGCCGCGATACACGAACGGCTGCACGTCACGCGGGGTGATGGTGCGCGCCACCTCGGCCAGGTGCGCGAAGGCGGCCCGCTCGATCTGCTCGACCGATGCCTCCCAGCGCAGCGCGAGCGATCTGCTGACCCGGGCCAGCACGGGACCCATGTCGATGGCGAAGCCGATGCCCACGCCGATCGGCGCGAGGGTGTTGATCAGCGGGTCCCCCGGCGTCCCGTCGACGTAGCCGCGCTCGAAGACCGGGATGAGCCGCGGGGCGGCCCACTCCCAGCTCAGGTCGGCCGGTATGGCGTCGAGTGCCGCCTGGATCTCCTCAGCCGTGGGCACGACGACGCCGTCGCCGAGGGTCGACGACGGGGCCGCGGCGGAACCGCCGACGAGGCGCCGGCCGACCTGTGCCAGGTCCGGGAATGGATTGCGACGCTGTCTGCGGCGAGTCATGCCGCCCAGCATCGGGCCAGGCCCTTACTGCGGCGTTATCGCCGGCTTATTCGAGTCGAGCGCGGGCGATCCATCGGTCGGCGCCCCAGGTGGCGAGCGCCCAGACCTGGCTCAGCACCACGGCCATGGCGGCCATGGTCAGGGCGGCGACCAGCGCCGGTGCGTTGGGCAGCTGTCCCGCCATCACCACGGTCGCCAGCAGCACGATCCCGGCGATGATCGCGACCATCAGCAGCGCGATGCGCGCGGCGGTCCAGGCAAACCAGGTCAGCGGCCGACCCTGGGCCCGCCCGGCGAGCCACAGGACGCACGGACCGGCGGCGCCGGCCAGGGCGGTGTAGAAGCCGAAGCCGCCGAACAGGTCGCCGATCCCGAGGCGTCGTCCCAGCACGAGCCAGGCGAAGAGCCACGCCGCGAGCAGCGTCGAGAGCGCCCCGACTCCGATGAGCCAGGTCAGCAGCAGCGTGGCCGTCCCCCCGCTCAGCCGCTCCACGAGCTCGCCACCCTCGCCCTCGACGAGCTCGGTCGGCCCGTCGACGGCGATCTCCTCGCCCTCCGCGTTGCGCTCGTGGCGCCCGTCCGGGGCCGTCACGCTCACGAGACCGATGCGGCCGCCGCGAACCCGCCCGCCAGGTCGGCCACCAGGTCGTCGACGCTCTCGATCCCGACCGAGAGGCGGACCAGGCCCGGCGGGACGGCGAGCGGCGACTCCGCAACGCTGAGGTGGGTCATCGCCGCCGGCACCTCGATGAGCGACTCCACCGCGCCGAGCGACTCCGCGAGCGTGAAGAGGCGGGTCTCGGCCACGAATGCGCGAGCGGCGGCGTCCCCGCCGCGCAGCTCGAAGCTGACCATGGCGCCGGCCATGCGCATCTGTCGCGCCACCAGCGGCGCCTGCGGATGGTCGGCGAGGCCCGGGTAGTGGACGCGCTCCACTTCCGACCGCGCGGCGAGCCAGGCGGCGATGAGCGCCGCGTTGCTCGATGCGCGCTCCATGCGCACCGCCAGCGTGCGCAGGCCCCGCATCACCAGGAAGCAGTCGAACGGGCTGGGGACCGCGCCCGCCGCGTTCTGGTGGAAGCGCAGGCGCTCCGCAAGCTCCGCGGACCGCGTCGCCACGAGGCCGCCGATGACGTCGGAGTGCCCGCCGAGGTACTTCGTGGCGGAGTGCATCACGAGGTCCGCCCCCAGGCTCAGCGGCCGCTGGAGGTAGGGCGTCGCGAAGGTGTTGTCGACCACGGTCATCGCGCCGGCGGTGGCCGCCAGGCGTGCCACCGCGCTGATGTCGATGATCTTGAGGAGCGGGTTGGTGGGCGTCTCGATCCAGATCATGCGCGGTGGGCGTGGCCCGTTGAGCGCGCTCGCCACCGCATCGAGGTCACGCAGGTCGACCGCATCGGTCTCGACGCCGTAGCGCTTCCAGACCTTGTCGGCCAGGCGCCAGGTGCCCCCGTACACGTCGTCGGACATGAGCAGCCGGTCGCCCGGGTCGAGCAGGTAGAGCAAGTTCTGGGTCGCCGCCAGTCCCGAGGCATACGCGAAGCCGTGGGAGCCGCCCTCGAGCGTCGCGATGGCGGCCTCCAGCGCGCGGCGCGTCGGGTTGTCGGAGCGGCCGTACTCGTACCCGCCGCGCGTCCCGCCGACGCCGTCCTGCTTGAAGGTGGTGCTCATCTGGATGGCGGGCACCACGGCGCCGGTCGCCGGGTCGGGTTCCGCGCCGGCGTGGACGGCCAGCGTCTCGAAGCGATCGCCCTCGCGGCGATCGTGCTCGTGATCGGTCATGCGCGGGCCATTGTGGCATTCATCGCCGGGCGGAGCCTCACGCGCCGGCGTGAAGGGGCCTCCAGTGCGCCACGCGCACGAACGGGAGAAGGAAGACACCCAAACGGGGCTCTAACCGGCGTTTCGTGCGTGGGGCGCACCAACCGTCGGAGGACTGGCCCGATCAAGCCCGGTTCTTCTCTGGTTCGTGCGTCCGACGCACAGGGCGTGCGCGCCCCGCCCCGGATCTCAGCGCGTGCGCGGGAAGCCCAGGTCCACCTTCGAGGTGCCCGGGTCGGGCCAGCGCGCCGTGACCACCTTGGCACGCGTGTAGAACTGGATCCCCTCGGGACCGTACATGTGCAGGTCGCCGAACAGCGACGCCTTCCAGCCACCGAAGCTGTAGTAGGCGACCGGCACCGGGATCGGGACGTTGATGCCGACCATCCCGACGTTGACCTCGAACTGGAACTGGCGTGCCGCCCCGCCGTCGCGGGTGAAGATGGCGGTGCCGTTGGCGTACGGGTTGTCGTTGATCACCTGGGCGGCATCGGTGTAGGTCGGGACACGGACGATCTCGAGCACCGGGCCGAAGATCTCGTTGCGGTAGCACTCCATCTCGGGGGTCACGTTGTCGAGCAGGCTCACACCCAGGAAGAATCCCTCGGACTGGCTGTACAGCACGTGCTGCCGTCCATCGGCGCGCAGGGTCGCGCCCTGCGAAACGCCCGAGTCGAGGTAGGAGGCGACCTTGTCGCGATGCTCCCTGGTGATGAGCGGTCCCATCTCGGAGCTCTCCTCGTGGCCGGGACCGATGGTGATCTTGGGCAGCCGCTCCTCGATGGCGCTCACCAGCGGGTCCGCGACGTCGCCGACGGCCACCACCACCGAGATCGCCATGCAGCGCTCGCCGGCGGAGCCGTAGGCGGCGGAGACCGCGGCATCGGCGGCCATGTCGATGTCCGCATCGGGCAGCACGATCATGTGGTTCTTCGCACCACCCAGCGCCTGGACGCGCTTGCCGTGCTTCGTCCCGTTCTCGTAGATGTAGCGCGCGATCGGCGTCGAGCCGACGAAGCTCACCGCCGCGATATCCGGATGATCGAGGATCGCGTCCACCGCTTCCTTGTCGCCGTGCACGACGTTGAACACGCCGTCGGGGACGCCGGCCTCCTTGAGCAGCTCGGCCGTCAGCAGCGACGCGGACGGGTCCTTCTCCGACGGCTTCAGCACGAAGCAGTTCCCGCACGCCAGCGCGGTGGAGAACATCCACATCGGGACCATGGCCGGGAAGT
>DASSPJ010000113.1:0-4352 GCA_035699665.1 Candidatus Limnocylindria bacterium | reverse complement strand
TCATGCCGCGGGCAGCGGCTCCGGTGCCGGGCCTCGCTGCTCGGGGGCCAGCTCCCGCATCTGCCGCGAGAGGCGCATCAGCTGCCCGAGGCGGTCGGCGACGCGGGCCCGCTCGACCGGCGTGGCCCAGTGGCGCAGCGTGTAGTCGATCTCGTGCTTGTGGCGCGTCGCGTCGGTGAACATCCGCTCCACCTGCGCCCGCAGCTCCTCGGCGTCGTCGCGCGCCAGCACGAGGCCGCGTGACTCCATGAGGTCCAGGTAGTACGACGTCGCCAGGCGGTCGAGGTCGCGCTGCGCGCCACGCTCCCACGGCTCCGGCGGTCCGCCGAAGCCGTACCTGCGCCACTCGTGTGCCTGCACCTGGGTCATCGGTTCCTCGTGGGTGGATTGAGTCGCTGCACCGTAGCCCCACGCACCCGGGTGGACGAGATGCCCGTCCGGCCTACCCGGCCCCTGACGAATGGCGCGACCCGCAGGCCACCAGACCGATCAGCACCCATGCAAAGTGACGCATGTACGCTGCGCGCACCATGCACCCGTCCGACACGACGATCGCCCTCGCCGCGCTCCTCGGCCTGCTGACCGCGATCGCCCTCTTCGCCACGCTGTCGCGGCGGCTGGGCGTGCCGTACCCGATGCTGATGGTCGTCGGCGGCCTGGCGTTCGGCTTCATCCCGGCCGTGCCGCGCCTCGCCCTGCCGGCCGAGGTGGTGCTGCTCATCTTCCTGCCGCCGATCCTGATGAGCGCGGCGTACTTCACCTCGCTGCGCGACCTGCGCGCCAACCTCGCCCCGATCTCGCTGCTGGCGGTGGGCCTCGTGGTGGCGACCACGCTCGCCGTCGGCGCGGTGGCCAACGCGCTGGCGCCGGACATCGGCTGGGCGGCGGCCTTCACCCTGGGGGCCATCGTGTCGCCGCCGGACGCGGTGGCGGCCACCGCCATCGCGCAGCGTCTCGGCCTGCCGCGTCGCCTGGTCGTCATCCTCGAGGGCGAGAGCCTGGTCAACGACGCGACGGCGCTGACCGCGTTCGGGATCGCCGCCACCGCGGCCACCGCGGGGACCTTCGCGCTCAGCGATGCGGCGGTCGAGCTGGCGTGGGTGGCGGTGGTGGGGACGGCCATCGGCGTGGCGGCCGGTGCCGCGGTCACCTGGATCGAGAGCCGCATCGACGACGCGCCGGTCGAGGTGCTGGTCAGCCTCATCGCTCCGTTCGCGGCCTACCTGCCCGCCGAGCAGCTCGGCGCATCCGGCGTCCTGGCCGCGGTGGCCTGCGGCCTGGTGCTCGGCCGGTGGTCGCCGCGGGTGCTCACCTCCTCGTCGCGGACCCTCGGCGTGGCGGTGTGGCAGATGATGATCTTCCTCATCAACGCGGCGATCTTCGTCCTCATCGGTCTCCAGCTGCCGGTCGTGCTGGCCGAGGCGCAGCGGCCGATCGAGCAGCTGGTCGGTGTGGGCGCGGCGGTCGCGGTGACCGCCATCGTCGTGCGCCTGGCGTGGGTCCTGGTCATCGGCAAGGTGGTCGGCGACCTGGTCACCGGGAGCCGGCAGGCGACGTGGCGCAGCTCGTTCGTGGTCGGCTGGGCCGGCATGCGCGGCGCGGTGTCGCTGGCGCTCGCACTGTCGCTGGCGGCCGAGTTCCCCGGGCGCGACGTGATCCTCTTCTCGACCTTCGCCGTCATCCTGGCCACGCTGGTCGGGCAGGGGCTGACGCTGCCGTTCCTCATCCGCCGCCTCGGTGTGCGTCCCCCCGCCGAGGACGATCGCGAGGAGCACCTGGCGCGCACAGCTGCCACCGAGGCGGCGCTGGCGCGCCTCGAGGAGCTCACCGAGGAGTATCCCGATCATCTGCCGCTCATCGACCAGCTCCGCGAGCGGTATCGCCACCGCGGCGAGCACCTGCCCTCGGTCGGCGACGAGGCGGCGGACCGGGAGCTGCTCGAGCACCAGCGCATCCGCCAGGAGGTCCTGGAGTCCGAACGCGGCGTGTTGATCGACCTGCGCGACCGCGGGATCATCGCCGACGACGTGCTGCACGCCATCCAGCGCGAGATCGATCTCGAGCAGCTGCGCACCGAGGCCTAGCCCGGCGAGCGTCCCTCCCGCAGCTCGCGGCGCAGGATCTTGCCCGACGCGGAGCGGGGGATGGCGTCGACCACCCTGACCGATGCCAGGCGCTTGTACGGTGCCACGCGCTCGGCCACCCAGTCGCGAATCTCGCGCTCGCCGGCGGCGCCGCGCAGCACGACGAACGCCCCCGGACGCTCACCGGCGTCCTCGTCCGGGACGCCGATCACCGCGGCGTCGGCGACCGCCGGGTGGGAGACCAGCAGCGCCTCCAGCTCGGCCGGCGCGACGCCGTGGCCGCGCACCTTGATGAGCTCCTTGACGCGATCGACGATCGTGAACCAGCCCGCCTCGTCGACGCGGGCCACGTCACCGGTGTGCAGCCAGCCGTCGGCATCGAGGGTGGCGGCCGTCGCCACGGGGTCGTCGCGGTAGCCGCGCATGACCTGCGGCCCGCGGACCCACAGCTCCCCCTCGCGGCCGGGTGGCAGGTCGTCGCCGGATACCAGGTCCACGATCCGCGCCTCGGTGCCCGGGACGAGCGGGCCGATGCTCCCCGGGTCGCGCATTCCCTCGCGGTCCGGCGTGAGGTGCGTCACCGGGCTCGCCTCGGTCATGCCGTAGCCCTGCACGATGGTGGCGCCGATGCGGGCCGCTGCCTCCCGCGCCAGCGCGGCATCGAGCGGAGCCGCCCCCGACTTGATGAAGCGGATCGAGGACAGGTCGCGCCCGTCGACGCGCGGGTCGCGCGCCAGCGCGAGCACGATCGGCGGCACGAGCATGGCCCGCGTGATGCGATGGCGCTCCACCAGGTCCAGAAACTGGTCCAGATCCCAGCGCGGCATGGTGACCACGCTCGCGCCGCGGGCCAGGGCGAGGCTCATCACCACCGTCATGCCGTAGATGTGGAAGAACGGCAGCACGCCGATGAGCCGCTCGTCGGGGCCGACCTCCAGCCCGGCGGCCACCTGTACCACGTTGGCGACCACGTTGCGGTGGGTCAGCAGGACCCCCTTCGGCATCCCGGTCGTGCCGCTCGACCACGGCAGCGCCAGCACGTCGTCCGGTCCCGCCACCACGGGCGCCACCGGCGCATCGGTCCGCGCCAGGTCGTCGAGCGTGACCTCGCCGTCCACCGGACCGATGACGAACCGATGCGTGACGCCCGCCCGTGCCGCCGCCGGCCACGCCCGGTCGAGGAAGCCGGCATCGGCGACGATCGCCCGCGCGCCCGACCCGGCGAGCTGCCGCGCGATCTCGTCCGCCGCGGCGACCGACGGGATGGGCGTCACCACCGCGCCGAGGCGGGCGATGGCCAGGAAGGCGACCGCGTACTCGGGGCGGTTGGGCGCGATGAGCCCCACGATGTCGCCGGCACCCAGGCCGCGCGCCGCGAGGCCGCCGGCCATGCGCTCGACGCGCTCCGCGAGCTCGCCATAGGCGAGGACGCGCCCGCTGGGGCCGTCGACCAGGGCCGGCCGCGCGCCGCGCGCGGCCGCACCGGCCAGGAGGAAGCGGTCAAGGGTGAGCGCCGGGATGGCGACGTCGGGGTAGGGTGAGCGGTAGGGCATCGGACCGCGAGTCTAGCGGCGGTACTTTGGGCCCATCGTCGAGTGCGCGACGCGCGCGTAGGCTCGCCCGCATGCCGCATTCCGAACCCGCGAGCCTGCCCGACCTCGCGTCGGCGCTCCACGCCGTCGATCTGCTCGTCTTCGACCTGCGCGATGACGGAGCCTCGCTCATCGGCGGCGCCGGCCGCGGCGCCGGCTGGGCGGGGATCGTCGACGTCACCGTGCCGACCGAGCCGCACCTGGCCGACGTGCTGACGCGACGTCGCGTGGTCCGGGTCGACGGCGCTGACCCCACGCGGATCATCGGCCCGTACTGGGCGGCCCACGCGGCGCTCATCCCGGTCGGCGAGCACCTCGTGGTGGCCGGTGGGCCCCACCCGCTGCGAGCGTCGAGCGGCGAGCTGGTCCGTCACGCCATGCAGGCCGTCTCGCTGGTCGGCGACATCCCCTCCGCCAAGCTGCTCGCCGACGAGCTCGAGCTCGTGCAGGCCGTGCAGCAGCTCAACGAGTTCATGCCACGCACCCTGGCCGAGGCCGCGACCCACGCCGCCTCGGTCGCCGCGGACGCCCTGTCGTGCGAGATCGGGGTCGTCCTGCTGCGGCGCGGGGACGACACGCAGGTCCACGGGGCCGGCACGGCCTGGGCGGCGGTGCGGGACGACGAGGTGCTGTGCGACGCGCTGCACCGGCTCGCCGCCCGGGCGGCCACGGCTCC
>DASSPJ010000112.1:0-14863 GCA_035699665.1 Candidatus Limnocylindria bacterium | reverse complement strand
CCCGCATCGGTCATTGCGGACGGAGTACGAGGCCGGCCCGCTCGCCGTGGTCGGCCCGCGCGGCCTGGTCGCCGACGTCCTCGGCACGCTGGCCGGCCGAGGGGTCCCCGAGGAGACGCTGCCGCGCATCGGGGCCGAGCTCCAGCGCATCGGCCTCCAGCTGCAGGATCCGTCGATGGAGGCGCTCGCCACGTGGCTCGCGAAGGGGCTCGCTCCGGGTCGCGCGCCCTATCCCGCCCTGGCGGCGAGCCTCGAGGTCCCGCTCGTCACCGACGACCCCGACCTGCGCCGCGTCGCCGCGACGGTCGTGCTGCGCGGGTAGCCCGCGCATATATACCGTATATACCTCCGGACCGGCCACGGGCACACCGGCTAGAATGGCCGTCCTGTGACCGATGCCTATCGCCACCGCACGACCCTGCAGGTGCGCTTTCGCGACATCGATGCGTTCAAGCACGTCAACAACGCCGTCTTCTTCAGCTACGTCGAGCAGGCGCGCATCCGCTACCTCCTCGACGTGCTGGAGCCGGACCGGCCGTTTGACCGCCTGCCGCTGATCCTTGCGCGCGTTGAGCTCGACTATCGCTCCCCGATCACCTTCGGCGAGGAGGTCGAGGTCGAGACGCGGGTCGACCGTATCGGCCGCTCCAGCATCGGAATGGCCCATCGCATGACCGCTGGCCCCGAGGCCCGGCTGGCCGGCGACGTGCACACCGTGCTGGTCACCTACGACTACGAGAGCGCTCGCCCGGTGCCGGTCCCGGACGAGTGGCGAGCCAGGATCGGACAGTACGAACGGCGAACCTTCGAGGCCGATGCGCCGCGTCCGAGCGCGGCCGCGGCGAGCTGAGACAGCACCAGGAGACTCATGGCCGACCAGCAACGATTCGACCTGCTCATCCTCGGGGGCGGCATGAGTTACGTGGGCGCCATCCGCGCCGCGCAGCTGGGCCTCAACGTGGGTCTCGTCGAGCGCGACCGGCTCGGCGGCACGTGCCTGAATCGTGGATGCATTCCATCCAAGGCGCTCCTCGAGACCGCCGACCTGCTCCACCGCGTGACCGAGCAGGGCGCGGAGTTCGGCCTCGCCGGCCACGAGGGCATCAGCCTCGACTATCCCGCGCTGGCGAAGCGCCGGGACGCGGTCATCGAAAAGCACGTGTCGGGCGTCGAGTTCCTCATGAAGAAGAACAAGGTCACCGTGCTCAAGGGCAACGGCGTGCTCACCGGCCCGACCAGCGTCCGGGTGTCGGGCGGCGAGTCCGGGGACGTCGAGGCGACCGCCGACCACCTCATCCTTGCCACCGGCTCCGCTCCGCGCTCGCTCCCCGGCCTCGAGCCGGATGGGAGCCTGATCATCACCTCCGACGAGGCGCTTGCCCGCGGTGACGTCCCGGGGCGGGTGACGATCGTCGGCGCCGGCGCCATCGGCGTCGAGTGGGCGAGCATGTATCGCGACTTCGGCGCCGAGGTGACGCTCGTCGAGTTCGCCGAGCGCGTGGTGCCGCTCGAGGACCCGGAGGTCAGCAAGGAGCTGGCACGCGTCTTCAAGAAGCGCGGCATCGCGATCCACACCGCCAGCACCATCGACGCCGAGACCCTCAAGAAGGGAGACGGCGAGATCAGCTTCACGATCGCCGGCAAGGACGGCGGCAAGCGCACCGACGTGACCAGCGACGTGATCCTGGTGGCGGTCGGCCGGCGCCCGCTCACCGAGGGCATCGGCCTGGAGGGCATCGGCGGGCTGACGGTCGAGCGCGGCTACGTGGTGGTCGACGAGTTCATGCGCACCGGCGTCGAGCACCTGTACGCCATCGGCGACATCGTGCCGGGCTTCGCGCTCGCGCACGTCGCCAGCCACGAGGCGGTGGTCGCGGTCGAGCATCTGGCCGGTCACGACCCGGAGCCGGTGCGCATGGACCTCATGCCGCGCGTCACGTTCTGCCGGCCGCAGATCGCGAGCGTCGGGATGAGCGAGGCCGAGGCGACCGCCGCCGGTCGCAGCGTGAAGGCCGGCTCGTTCCCGTTCCGCGCCCTCGGCAAGGCGACGATCGTCGGCGAGGTCGACGGCTTCGCCAAGCTGGTGACCGATGCGGAGACCGGCATCCTGCTCGGGGCGCATATCATCGGTCCGCACGCGGGCGACCTCCTCGCCGAGCCCACCCTGGCACGCCTGGTGGAGGGGACGGCAGCCGAGATCGCGATGAGCGTGCACGCGCATCCGACCCTCACCGAGGTGCTCGCCGAGGCCGCCCTGGCCGTCGACGGCGCCGCCATCCACGTCTGACGGGAGCACGAATCGAGTGGCCAAGGAGACCGCAACGCAGCCGAGGCACGCCGAGCTCGGCCTGACCGATGACGACGTCAGGGCGATGTACCGGCAGATGCTCCTGGCGCGCGCCGTCGACGAGCGCATGTGGCTCATGCAGCGCGCCGGCAAGATCGCGTTCATCATCTCCGGGCAGGGCCACGAGGGTGCCCAGGTGGCGACCGCCTGGCCGCTGCGCCCGGGGCGCGACTGGATGGCGCCGTTCTATCGGTCCATCGCCTCCGCCATCACGTTCGGCATGCAGGCCGAGGACATCATCACCGCCCACCTGGCCAAGGGCGATGACGTCAGCTCCGGTGGGCGTCAGATGCCCGGGCACTACGGCGCGGCGCGCTACAACATCGTGTCGCTCTCCTCGCCGGTCGGGACGCAGGTCCTGCACGCGGTGGGGATCGCGATGGGCGCCTGGGTCCGCGGCGAGGACGTGGTGACCCTCACCACCTTCGGCGAGGGGACGTCCAACCAGGGCGAGATTCACGAGGCGATGAACTTCGCCGGCGTCCACCGCCTGCCGGTCATCTTCGTCTGCGAGAACAACGGCTACGCGATCAGCGTGCCCCTCGACCGCCAGGTCGGCGGCGGCCGCGTGGCGGCGCGCGCGGAGGGCTACGGGTTCCCGGGCGTCACCGTCGACGGGACCGACGTGCTGGAGTGCTATCGGGTCGCGAAGGAAGCGCACGACCGCGCCCGCGCCGGCGAGGGCCCGACCCTCATCGAGGCCAACGTCGTGCGCCTGACCAGCCACAGCTCGGACGACGACCAGCGGCGCTACCGCGACCCGGCCGAGGTCGAGGCGCTCAAGGAGCGCGATCCGATCACCATCTTCGGCAACCAGCTCCGCGGGTGGGGCCTCCTGGACGACGAGGTCGACGCCCAGCTGCGCGCCGACGTCAAGGCGGAGGTCAACGACGCCAGCCGGCGCGCCGAGGCACGCCCCGAGCCCGACGTCGCGACCGCCGAGCGCCACGTCTACGCCGAGCCGGAGGAGGCGACCGATGCCTGAGCTCAACATCCTCGAGGCCGTTCGCCTCGCCATGGACGAGGAGATGGAGCGCGACGAGCGCGTGATGGTGCTCGGCGAGGACGTCGGCAAGAAGGGGGGCGTCTTCGGCGCCACCGAGGGGCTGTTTGCCAAGTACGGCGAGAAGCGGGTCCTCGACACCCCGCTCACCGAGGCGATGATCGCCGGCGCGGCGGCCGGCGCGGCGATGTACGGGCTGCGCCCGATCGCCGAGATGCAGTTCGCCGACTTCGTCTACCCCGCCTTCAACCAGATCGTCTCCGAGATCAGCCGCATGCGGTATCGGTCCAACGGCACCTTCGGCCTGCCGATGGTGATCCGCATGCCGTACGGCGGCGGCGTCCACGGGGCGCTGTACCACAGCCAGTCGAACGAGGCCTACTTCACCTCAACGGTCGGGCTCAAGGTGGTCGCCCCCGGCACGCCGGCCGACGCCAAGGGCCTGCTCAAGGCGGCGGTGCGCGACCCGGACCCGGTGATGTTCTTCGAGCACAAGAAGACCTACCGCCTCTTCCGGGCCGAGGTCCCCGACGGCGATACCGTGGTGCCGATCGGCAAGGCAGACGTCGCCCGCGCGGGCAGCCACCTCTCGATCTTCTGCTACGGGATGATGCGCACCTTCGCGCTGGAGGCGGCCGAGACGCTCGCCCGCGAGGACGGGATCGAGGCGGAGGTCGTGGACCTGCGCTCGCTGCGCCCCCTCGACGAGGAGGCGATCCTGGCATCGGTCGAGAAGACGGCGCGCGCGCTGGTGGTCCACGAGGCCAACCGCTTCGGCGGCTTCGGCGCCGAGGTGGCCGCCTTCATCGCCGAGCGGGGCTTCGAGCACCTCGACGCGCCGGTCACCCGGCTCGCGGGACCCGAGGTGCCGGGGGTGCCGTTCCACCATGACCTCGAGGACTGGTTCATGGTCTCGCCCGCCAAGATCGTGGCCGCCGCCCGGGCCCTGGCCGCCTACTGAGGGCGTCGCCGCGCCGGGTTTCTGGCAGATCTGACCCCTGGGTTCAGCTAGGCACCAACTGGCGCACCGATACGCGCGTGCTGAGCTCGACCGACCGCGCTCGAACCGGCGTCGACGTGTCTAATGTGACCCTGGACGCAGATGTGGCACGGTCGAGGTTGCGCTGACGGCGCTCGAGCGCCGCGGCGGTGGGTCACCCCGCCTCGACGGCGCGACGGAGCTCGTCGAGCTCGATCTTGCCCATGGTGAGCATCGCCTCCATCGCGCGGCGGGCGCGCTCGGGATCGGGATCCTCCACCAGTCGGTTCAGCTCGATCGGGACGACCTGCCAGGAGAGCCCGAAGCGGTCCTTCAGCCAACCGCACGGGCCAGGCTCGCCGCCGTCGGCCGTCAGCGCGTCCCACAGCCGATCCACCTCGCCCTGGTCCTCGCACTCGAGGACGAACGAGATCGCCTCGCTGAAATGGAACTCCGGTCCCCCGTTGAGCCCCTGGAGATGCTGGCCGGCCACGGTGAAGTCCACGGTCAGGACCATGCCGGCGGGACCGCTCGGCGTGTCGGCAGGCGATCGCCACACTCGGTCGACGCTGCTGTTCGGGATGATCGAGGCGTAGAAGTTGGCCGCCTCCTCCGCGTTGCCATTGAACCAGAGGCAGGGATAGGGTGCTCGCATCGGGGCCTCCACGTGTGTCGGTGTCGCGGGTGGCTGCACATATGACGCCATCGCTGCGGCCGGCTCATCGGTCGCGCAGCCGCCGGCGCGGACGCACGGCCGGCGCGCATCTGGCAACATCAGCCTGACGCAAAGCACGGACCCACGTACGCAGCGAGGACGCCGGCGATCATGCCCACCACCATCAAGATGCCGCAGCTCGGTGAGTCGGTCACCGAGGGCACGATCGAGCGCTGGCTCGTCAAGGAAGGCGACACGGTCGAGCAGTACGACCCGCTCTTCGAGGTCGTCACCGACAAGGTGAACGCCGAGGTGCCCGCCGAGGTGGCCGGCACGATCACCAGGATCATCGTCGGGGACGGCGAGACGGTCGCGGTGGGCACGGCGCTCGCCGAGATCGACGCAGAGGGCGGCGCGGCGACCAACGGCGACGCCCCGGCGGCCGAGGCACCCGCGGCCGAGGGGACCGACGAGGCGCCCGCCGCGGAGGCGTCGGTGGCCGCCGAGCCGGAGGCGCAGGAGACCGCCGCCGCGACACCGGCCGACGAGGCGCCCGCCGCGCAGGCAGAGACCACGCCTCCCGCCGCGAGCGAGGCGCCCCAGGCTCCCCCGACCGACGGCAGCATGCGGATGACCCCCGCGGTCCGCCGCCTCGTGCGCGAGCACAACCTCGACGTGGCGCGCATCACCGGCACCGGCGCCGGAGGACGGGTGACCCGTGATGACGTCATGAAGATCGTCGCCCAGGGTGGCCAGGCGGCCGCCCCGGCGCCCGCTCCCGCCGCGCAGGCCACCGCGGCGCAGGCACCGGCATCCACGCCGGCCGAGCCCGCCACGCAGCCTGCCCCCGCCCAGCCGGCAGCTCCGGCTCCCAGCCCCGCCCCGGTTCCCGCGCCGACGGGGGGCGACACCGAGATCGCCCTCACGCCGATGCGCAAGGGGATCGCGGCCAAGATGACCCAGGTCAAGCAGACCGTCCCCCACGCCTACACCGTGGTCGAGGTGGACATGGGCACCGTCGTCCGCTGGCGCGAGGCCAACCAGGCCGCCTACAAGGCGCGCGAGGGGATCGGCATCAGTTACGTGGCGGCCGTCATCAAGGCGGTCACCGAGACGCTGCGCCAGCACCCGACGCTGAATGCGCAGTTCGCCGGCGACCGGATCGTGCTGAAGCAGCGGATGAACATCGGCATCGCGGTGGCGATCGACAACGGCCTCATCGTGCCGGTGATCCACGACGCCGACCAGCTCTCGATCAGCGGGGTGAATCGCAAGGTCCAGGACCTGGCCGCCCGTGCGCGGAGCAACAAGCTCAAGCTCGACGAGATCCAGGGCGGCACGTTCACGGTGAACAACACCGGCTGGTTCGGATCGGTCTCATCCATGCCGATCATCAACGCGCCCGAGGTCGCGATCCTCTCCATGGAGGCGATCGTCAAGCGCCCGCGAGTGATCGAGGTGGACGGTCAGGACGTCATCGCCATCCGGCCGATGATGAACATGACCTGCTCGTTCGACCACCGCGTGCTCGATGGCGCGCAGGTCGGCTTCTTCCTGGCCGATGTCCGCAAGCGCCTGGAGTCCTGGAGCCTCGACACTCCCCTGGGCTGACGACGATCAGGAGCGAGACCACCACGGCGCGGCCGACGCGACGCGGTCGAGGGTTCCCCGAGCCAGCTTGACCCCGGCTGCTCCGCCGAGCACCTGGAGGGCCAGGAGAGCGATGCCGATCAGCGCCGGCACCGCCACGCCGATCGTCGGCACGAGCCACGATCCAACGTCGGGCAGGACGGGGACCGGTCGCGGCAGCTCGGGGATGCGAGGACCCGGGTTCCCGCTCCCCGCCGCCGGCTCACCCAGTCCGCCCTCGGCCCCTGGCGTGCCTTCACCCGTCCCTGTGGGCGATGCGCCGCCGGAATCCGCCGATGGCGACGTCGTGGAGCCGGCGCTCCCGGACGCCGACGCGCCAGGCGACCCGCCTGCCGAGCCCGACGGCAACGGGGTGCCCAGGTTGACCGACGGCAGCGGGGTGCCCAGGTTGATCGATGGCAGCGGGGTGCCCAGGTTGATCGATGGCAACGGGGTGCCCAGGTTGATCGACGGGAGCGGGGTGCCCAGGTTGATCGACGGGAGCGGGGTGCCCAGGTTGATCGACGGGAGCGTTGGGAGCTCGACCGCCCTTGACGGCGGAGGGGCAAGGCCCACGCCGAGCGCGACCACGATGGCGGCGACCGAGATCACCCCGGTCACCCTGGAGGCTGGCTGCTTCACGCCGCGGACCCCTCGGTCAGCCACGTCGATGGTGCACGGGCATCCGATGGCTCGGGTGGGGTCGCCTGCGACGCCATGGCGATCACGAAGACGTCCACGAGACGAGGATCGAGCTGCGTGCCCGCCGCGCCGGTCAGGCGCTCGAGAGCCACGGGTCGGCTGAGCGCCCGGCGGTAGGGCCGGGTCGTCGTCATCGCGGAGTACGCATCCGCCACCGCGACGATTCGCGCAATGAGCGGGATCGCGTCACCCGCCAAGCCGTCGGGATAGCCGCTGCCGTCCCAGCGCTCATGGTGGTGCCGCACGCCCTCGATCACGAGCTCCGCGGCGGTGAGGTCGCGCACCAGTGCGCTGCCGAGCGCCACGTGCTGCTTCATCACCTCCATCTCGCTCTCGGTCAGCGCCGCCGGCTTGCGCAGGATGGCGTCGGGCACCGCGATCTTGCCCACGTCGTGGAGGATCGCCGCCTGGTGGAGCGCCGCTCGGAACCCATGGTCGAGATCGAGCTCCTGCGCGAGGAAGAGCGCGTAGCGGGCGACATCGTCCGAATGCCGCCGGGTGTAGCGGTCACGCGTGTCGATCGCGTTCACGAGTCCATCGAGGATGGTGAACGTTGCCCGGTGCTCCTCGAGGAGATCGGCGTACGAGAGTCGGCTGATGACGATCTCGCCACCCCCGCGGCCCTTCGCCTCACCGACGGTGATTGCCACCGCCGAGAGCAACTCGGTGGCGCTGCGGCCGTGCAGCGGCGCCACGGCGATCCCGGCGCTGAAACCGAGCGGGAGTCGGTCCCCGGCATCGGTATCGACGCCACGGCTGCCGAGGGAGCGGCTGACCGTCTCGACCCAGGCGGCGAGCTCGCTGGCATCGGTGTCGGGCGCAACCACCAGGAACTCGTCAGGCCCGGAGCGGCCGATGGCGGACCCTGGCGGCGGATCCCCGGCGAGCTCCGTCGCTACCTGCCGCATGACGCCGTCGCCGAACGCGTGCCCATGGGTCTCGTTCAGCTGGGTGAAGTTGTCGATGTCGATGAGCGCCACCGCCACGGGGCCTTCCCCGACCGAGACCGCGGCCGTGAGCTCACCCACCACCGCTCCGTGCGCCAGGAGGCCGGTGAGCGGGTCACGCCGATCGGCCTCGACCAGCTGGCGGGCCTGCTCGTCGATGCGGCGCTGCGCGGCACGGAAGATGAGGAAGATGACGACGACCACCGTGACGCTGCCGAGCCCGGCGGCGATGGCGATGTCGCGCTGTGCCGCCGTCGCCGTTGCCTGGGCTGCCGTTCCATCGCGCACGATGGAGAGCGAGGCGACCGTCCTGTTGTCGAGGCGGATGGGGAACCACTCCACCAGCAGCGGCCCGGCGGGGCCATCGACGAGCGCTGCGGCGGGCTGATCCGCGCTGCGGCCGCCCGGTGGGGCAGTGCTCGCGTATGCCGTTCCCCCGGCCGCCCAGCGCTCGCCGTCCGGGCCCACCAGGGCAATGCCGAGCAGGCCGACATCATCGACCGCTCCCTGCAGCGCCCGGCGCAGGTCGGCCCGGTCTGCCGAGGTGGTCGGCTCGGTGGCGGCGCGAGGGCCAAGCTCGGCGAGAAGCGTGGTCGCCAGGGCACGGTCGGCAGCCGCGCCGGCGGTGACGGCGGCGGCGGACACATGGGCCGAGGCAAGCGTGGCAAGAGCGACGCCGAGCACCATGAGCAGGACGACCACCACGATCGAGACGATCGCCAGCAGTCGCGAGCGGGGCACGCTGCCCGATCTGGTGGCCGCGGGCGCCACGGCGGCGCCACCGCGATCCCGAACTTCGCTGCGCCGCCCGGACAGGATGTTGATCATGAATCCCCCAGTTTCGATGAGTTATTGCTCAGCTATCGCACGGATGGCTGGCTCACGCCACGGTACTTTCGGTGCACAGCTGAGCAGCCTCCATCGACGCGGGGACAGCCGGAGCCTGCTGGGCCCGTACAATCGGAACCATGAGGGTGGTCGTCGAGCTGGTCCGTGAGTGATGTGACGCCGGGAGCGCTCTCGGCCGCGCACGACGCCAACTGGATCGCGACCTTCGGCGCCATCGCCGACGTCCTGCCGCGCGGCGTGCGCCGTGCCTGGAAGACCGTCACCGTCGTCGCCTCGGGCACGCCGGTGATGAACAAGGTCATCGTCACCGATCCATCGCCCGATCCGGCCGAGCTGGACGAGGCGCTGGCCCTCGTGCGGGCGCACCGGCTTCGTTTCGAGGCGTACGTTCGCGAGGATCATCCCAGCGCCGTGGCCGCGGTGGCTGCCACCGGTCTGCAACGAGAGTGGACGATGCCGTGCATGGCCTGCCCGCTTCCGGTGGCCACGCCAGTTCCCGTCGAGCTCGAGCTGCGGAGGGCGGACGCCGCCACGCTGCCGCTGTTTCGGGAGGTCGCGGGATGCAGCTTCGAGATGCCGCCCGCCATCGCCGAGGCGGTCTTCCCGCCAGAGATGCTGGCGGTGCCGGAGATTCGCGCGTTCGTGGGCCTCGTCGACGGCCGCCCGGTCGCCTGCGCGGCCAGCTTCCAGACCGGTCAGGTGATCGGGATCTACACGGTCGGCACCGTCCCCGACGCGCGTGGCCGCGGATATGGCGCGGCCGTGACCGCGGCGGCCATGCGCCAGACAGGCGCGCCGGCGTCGCTCGCCATCCTCCAGGCCAGCGCCATGGGACGGCCGGTCTACGAACGGATGGGGTTCCGCACCGTGCATGCCATGGCGGTGTTCGAGGAGGGGGGCGGCGCATGAGCGCCCCGCTCGACCGCTCGGCGGCGGTCGACCTCGATGCTGCCGACCCGCTCGCGACGTTCCGCGACCGGTTCGTCCACCGCGACCCGACGCGCATCTACTTCGACGGCAACTCGCTGGGGCAGGCGAGCCACGCGGTGCGCGCCGCCGTCGACGCCGCGCTGGACGCGTGGGAGCGGGAGCTGGTCGGCGGGTGGGAGACGTGGCTCGACACCCCGCGCCGCGCCGGCGATCGCCTGGCGCGCGCCGTCCTGGGCGCGCGCGACGGGGAGGTGCTGGTCGCCGACTCCACGACCGTGAACCTGTACAAGCTGGTCCATGCGGCACTCGACCTCGCCGATGGGCCGATCGTCACCGATGCGGCGAACTTCCCGACCGACCGTTACGTGCTGGCCGGCATCGCCGAGGCCCGGGGCCGGCGCTACGTGGAGGTCGAGCGCCCCGACGAGGTGACGTCGGTGCGTGACGCGGCGGTGGCGTGCCTCTCGCTGGTCGACTATCGGTCCGGTGAGCTGCTCGACCTGCCCGGGATCACCGCCGCGACGCCGGCGCGCGTGGTGTGGGACCTGAGCCACGCCGCCGGGGCGGTCGAGGTGGACCTGTCAGCGGCCGAGCTGGCGGTGGGCTGCACGTACAAGTACCTCTGTGCGGGGCCCGGCGCGCCGGCGTGGCTCTACGTGCGTCACGGGCTGGCGGAGGCGATGCGCTCCCCGATTCGCGGCTGGTTCGGCCAGCGCGAGCAGTTCGCCATGGGTCCGGCGTACGAGCCTGCCGACGGGATCGATCGCTTCGCGGCCGGCACGCCGTCGATCATCGGGGTCGCCGCGGTCGACGCCGCGGTGGCACAGGTCGAGGAGGCCGGGATGCCGCGCATCGCCGCCAAGGGCCGTGAGCTCACCGCGCTCGCCATCCGGCTGGCCGACGCGTGGCTCGCGCCGCTTGGCTTCGAGGTCGCGACCCCGCGTGACCCGGACCGCCGCGGCGCGCACGTCGCGCTGCGGCACGCCGACGCGTGGCGCATCGATCGTGCCCTCATCGAGCGCGCCAACGTGGTCCCGGACTTCCGCCAGCCGGACGTGATACGGCTCGGCTTCAGCCCGCTCACCACGCGGTTCGCCGACGTGTGGGACGGGTTGGATCGACTGCGCCGCCTGGTGGAGCGCAACGAGCATCTGACCGTCGACGTGGGCGGCCACCGCGTGACCTGACGGCGGGCTGCACGTGTCGAGCAGGGCATCGGGCTCGCGACGATTGATCGGCAGGATCGCGCGCGAATGCCTCCCAGGGGCGCAGTTTCGACGACAGATCGGCGGCCCATGAGCACAAGCCGCGCCCGGGGGCGACACTCGTGCGCACCGGTCCGCGATAGATCGTCGAAATCCGCCACGACCGACCTCTCCCGTGCAATCTCGCCGATCTATCGGCAGCTCCCTACGTGCAGGGAGGCGATCGACGCGACCCTTCGCTAGACTGGCCTGGAGATGGTCATCCCGCAGCGCCCCGACTTTGGCTCGCTCGGCGAGCTCGCCGTGGTGAGCAACCCCGTCGGCGGTCACGCCGGTCCGTCCGAGGTCATGTACCCCGGCGGCGCCCAGGTGGACGGCGGCCTGCTGGCGCCGGGCGACCCGATTCCCGAGAACGCCGGCCCGGGCGGGCGGCGTCCGGAGTGGCTGAAGGTGCGCATCGGTGCCGGCAGCACCTACGCCGGGACGAAGCGGGTCATCCGCGCCGAGGCGCTCAACACGGTCTGCGAGGAGGCACGCTGCCCGAACGTCGGCGAATGCTGGGCGCTCGGCACGGCCACCTTCATGATCCTCGGCAGCGTCTGTACCCGGAACTGTGGCTTCTGCGCCATCGACACCGGACGTCCGCCGACCACCGATTGGGACGAGCCGCGTCGCGTCGCGGAGGCGACCCGCCAGATGGGGCTCCAGCACGTGGTGGTCACCATGGTGGCCCGCGACGACCTCCCCGATGGCGGCGCCGGCATGGTGGCCGAGACGATTCGCCAGATCCGGCTCGAGAACCCCGCGACGAGCATCGAGGTCCTGATCAGCGACCTGAACGGACGCGAGGCCGACATCCGCACCGTGGTCGAGGCGCAGCCCGACATCCTCAACCACAACGTCGAGACCGTGCCGCGCCTGCAGCGCGCCGTCCGCCGCCGCGCGAAGTGGGACCGCAGCGTGAGCGTGCTGACCCATGGCCGCGCCGTCGCCTCCGAGATCGGCTTCGACGCGATGGTCACCAAGACCGGGATCATGCTCGGACTCGGCGAGGCCTGGGACGAGATCGTCGAGGCCATGCGCCTGCTCCGCGAGGCGGACGTCGACGTGCTGACCATCGGCCAGTACCTGCGCCCCTCCCGCCAGCACCTGCCGCTCGTCAAGTACTACACCCCGGCCGAGTTCATGACCCTGCGCCGCATCGGCATCGAGATGGGGTTCAAGCACGTGCAGTCCGGGCCGCTCGTCCGGTCCAGCTACCACGCCGCCGAGCAGGTCCCCGGCGCCCAGGCCGCCGCCGCCGTCTGAGCGGACGGCCACCTCCTCCTCGCTGACCGATGACCACCGGCACCCCGTTCCGCGACATCAGCATCCCGCCCGATGCTGCCGGCGGTGAGGACCGCCCTCGCCTGCGCCGCCCCGCCCGGCACGCGCCATATCGCCCGGCCAGCGACGAGCACCCGCTCCTCGCCGCGCATGGCGGCCTGCTCACCGTCGAGCGGCTCGGCACCGTCGCCTACGAGCCGACCTGGCAGCTCCAGGAGGAGCTGGCCACCCAGCGGCGAGAGCGGCGCATCGGCGACCGGCTGCTGCTGCTCGAGCACTTCCCGGTCTACACGCTCGGTCGCGGGGGCGACGACGCGAACCTGCTCGCCAGCCCGGAGCGGCTGCGCGAGCTCGGGGCGAGCCTCGTGCGCATCGATCGCGGCGGCGACATCACCTTTCACGGCCCGGGCCAGCTGGTCGCCTACCCGATCCTCGAGCTCCGCGACCCGCTCGACCTGCGCCGCTACGTGCGCACCCTGCAGGAGGCGGTGATCGCCACGGTGGCCGCGTTCGGCGTGCGCGCCGGCCGGCTGTCCGAGCACATCGGCGTGTGGGTCGACGGCCAGCGCAAGCTCGCCGCGTTCGGGGTGCGGGTCAGGCGCGGCGTCACCACCCACGGCCTGGCCCTCAACGTGAACACCTCGCTGCGCTGGTTCGACGAGATGATCCCGTGCGGCATCCCCGACAAGGCGGTCACCTCGCTGGAGCGCGAGCTCGGCCACCCGGTCGACATGGCGGCGGTCGAGGCGGAGCTGGAGCGTCAGCTCGCGGCGCACCTCGGCCTGCGCCTGACCGATGGCCGACCGAGCGTCATCGGTCCGGGCGGCGGACGGGAGCAGTGAGCGACGCCGACGACCTCGCCGTGGAGCGGGCCGCGGCGCCGGCGATGGACCCCGACCACGGCGTCCGGATCGAGGTCGGCAGCTTCGGTCCGTGGCAGACCAACGCCTACCTGGTGTGGGACGGCCGCTCGACCGACGCGCTGGTCCTCGATCCGGGCATGGGGGCGGCGCAGCCGCTCGTGGCACGGGCCGCGGAGGCCGGGCTGCGCGTGCAGCTGATCGCCAACTCGCACGGCCACATCGACCACGTGTTCGACAACGCCGCGCTCAAGGCGGCATCCGGCGCGCCGCTGGCGATCCATCCCGACGACGCGTACCGGCTCGACGGGCGCAACTCCTACGGCTTCGAGGTGACGCCCAGCGTCGCCGAGCGCGACCTGCGCGAGGGTGACCAGGTGCGCGTCGGCGACCTGGTGTGGGACGTCCTCCACACGGCCGGCCACACGGAGGGATCGGTCTGCCTCTACGAGGAGCGGCTGGGGATCCTGCTCTCCGGCGACGTCCTGTTCGCCGGCTCGTACGGCCGCACCGACCTGCCCGGCGGCGACGACCAGGCCATGGTCGCCTCGCTGGCGCGCCTCGCCCGCGACCTTCCCGAGGCCGTGCGGGTGCTCCCCGGTCACGGCCCGGAGACGACAGTCGCGCGCGAGCTGCCCTGGCTGCGGCGCATCGCCGCCACCGGGCGCCTCATCGTTCCCGGCTGAGGCGGCGGCATCGGTCCTGCGGGTACGATCGGCTCACATCGACGCAGGAGACGAGTGCAAGCGTGGCGAACCTCCAGATCACCTGGCTCGGGCACGGCGGCGTGCTCTACCGGACTTCGAGCGGCACCCACCTGTGGGTGGACCGATGGACCGGCGGGCCCACCTACCCCGAGGCCTACCGCACCCCGGAGCGCGTCGACGTCGTCGCCCCCACCCACGGGCATTTCGACCACGTCGGCGAGAACTGCAAGGACGTCGTCGAGCTCGCCGATGGGCGCGAGGGCGTCGCCGTGGTGTGCGGCCACGAGATGAGCATCTACCTCATCGCCCGGGGCATCGACGCGATCGGCATGAACAAGGGCGGCACGGTCGAGGCCGGCGGCGTGCAGCTCACCATGGTCAACGCCGTCCACTCCGGCGGCGCCACCATCACCGGCGGCGAGACGGAGGTGACTCGCGACCTGGGCGCGTGGGGCTGGATCCTCACCTTCGAGGACGGGACGGTGGTCTATCACAGTGGCGACACGGACCTGTTCGGCGACATGAACCTGATCCGCGAGCGCTGGGCACCGTCGATCGCGGTCCTGCCGATCGGCGGGCACTACACCATGGGGCCGCGGGACGCGGCGCGCGCCGTGGAGATGATCGGCGCCTCGACCGTCGTCCCGGTCCACTTCGGCACGTTCCCGCTGCTCGCCGGCACGCCCGACCAGCTGCGCCAGCACACGTCCGCCGAGGTCGTCTC
>DASSPJ010000111.1:0-10702 GCA_035699665.1 Candidatus Limnocylindria bacterium | reverse complement strand
GCGGCCGGCGCATCGGCGCATCCGGCGGTGAGGCCGGGGGCCGGGTAGGCCACCCCGTGCGGAATGCCCAGGATCGTCGCGTCCGCGGCCTCGTCGAGGTCGCCGGCCGGCAGGCCCAGGAACGTCGTCACGAGGCGGCGGCGCGGCAGGCGCGGCAGCGGCCGGTGACGGTCAGGTGGCCGAGGTCGACCTCGAAGCCGTGCGACGCCTCGAACGCCGCGAGCACGGCTGCCGCCTCGTCGCTGCCCACCTCCCACGACGACCCGCAACCGGCGCAGTGGAGATGGCCGTGCTCAGGCTCGGCGCCGACGTGGAACTCCTCGCGTCCATCGGGGGCATGCCCGTGACGCACCATCCCGACCTCCTCGAGGACGTCGAGGGTGCGGTACACGGTGGACGGGATGGTGGCCGGGTCGCGCCGCCGGCAGCGCTCGACCAGCTCGGCGCCGGTGACATGGCCGCGCGACGCCTGGAGCACCTCGATCACCGTGCGCCGCTGCGGCGTCCAGCGCAGCCCGCGCGCGCGCAGCGCCGCGCGCACCTCCGCGAGGCTGTCGAAGGGTGATACGGCATCGGGCATGGCGCGTAGTATAGGCAGCCCGTCGCTATTGCAACGGATTGCAATAGACCGATGATGACCGGTACACTGCCCGCCACCCGAGACACCCCACGGAGGCCGATCCGCACCGATGTCCCAGCTCCTCGCCCTGGCCGGCTTCGGCTTCCTGCTCGGCATGCGACACGCCACCGACGCCGACCACGTGATCGCGGTCACGACCATCCTGAGCCGCAGCCGCCGCTTCCTGCACAGCACGCTCATCGGCGCGCTGTGGGGGCTCGGCCACACCATCACCGTGGCGCTGGTCGGGGTGCTGATCATCGGCTTCAACGTGGTGATCCCCCCGCCGGTCGGGCTGGCGATGGAGTTCACCGTGGCGCTCATGCTGATCCTGCTCGGGATCCTCAGCCTCACCGGCGCCATGCGGCGCATCACCGAGCGGTTCACCCCGCCCGCTCCCCTGCACGGGCACCCGCACGAGCACGTGCACGCGCATGACGACACCGATGCGCCCCACGCCCATGGCCACGCGCACCTCCACGGCCATGGCTCCGACCCGCAGCTCGAGGCGGGTCTGCTGGCCACGTTCGGCTGGTTCCAGCTGGCTCGGCCGGTGCTCGTGGGCCTCGTCCACGGCCTGGCGGGCAGCGCCGCCGTGGCCCTGCTGGTCCTCTCGACGATCCAGGAGACCGGCACGGCGCTGGTCTACCTGGTCATCTTCTGTCTCGGCGTGTCGGCCGGGATGGCGCTGCTCACCACCGTCATCGGGCTGCCCTTCCTCGTCAGCCGCGCGCGGTCGGAGCGGATCAACCGCTGGCTGACGGTCGGCTCGGGGCTCCTGTCGCTGGCCTTCGGCCTGTACCTCGGCTACCAGGTCGGGATCGTGGACGGGCTGTTCACCGGCGACTTCCACTGGGACCCCGCCTAGGAAGGGCGCCCCCGCGGGTCAGCTCGGCGTGCGTGGGACGCACGAACGGGAGACGGAGCTGACGGTCCACCGATTGCCGTTGCGTCCGACGCACGAACGGGAGGTGGAGCTGACGGTCCACCGGTGGATCGTGCGCGGGACGCACCGTCGGGAGGAGGGACTGGCTTTCGGCCGATGAACCGTGCGCACGACGCACGAGCGGGCGGCGCAGGATCAGTCCGGGCCGCGCCGATCTCCGGTTCGTGCGTGGGACGCACTACCCCTGCGCGGCGCCACGCCACGGCACAGCGGGGCGGCGCGGGAGAGTGGCGGTGCACGACGGAGTGCGGGCAGCGATAATCGCGCGACCGCAGCGAGGCACCGGAGAGACGCGCCATGGCGACCGAGACGCAGCACGGGACGATGACCGGCGACGAGATCGTCGCGCTCACCAAGCAGCACACGCTCTTCGAGTGGAGCGCCCAGTCCAAGGTCGACCCCATCCCGGTGGCCGGTGCCAAGGGCGTCTACTTCTGGACCCCGGAGGGGAAGCGCTACCTCGACTTCAACAGCCAGCTGATGTGCACCAACATCGGGCACGGGCACCCGAAGGTGATCGCCGCCATCAAGGCCCAGGCCGAGACGCTCGCCTACGCCAACCCGTTCATGGCCACCGAGCCGCGCGCGCGGCTGGGACAGAAGCTGGCCGAGATCACGCCGGGCGACATCGACACCTTCTTCTTCACCAACGGCGGTGCGGAGGCCAATGAGAACGCGATCAAGATCGCGCGCTACTTCACCGGCCGCCACAAGATCCTGGCCCGCTACCGCAGCTACCACGGCGGTACGTACGGCGCCATCAGCCTGACCGGCGACCCGCGGCGCTGGGCCGCCGAGCCGGGGATCCCCGGGGTCATCCGCGTCACGGACCCGTACCACGGCATCCAGCGTGGCTGGGACTCGGCCGACGAGGCGCTGGCCAACCTCGAGGAGGTGATCCAGCTCGAGGGGCCGAAGACGATCGCCGCCTTCATCCTCGAGACGGTGACCGGCACCAACGGGATCCTCATCCCGCCGGACGGCTACCTGCAGGGCGTCCGCGAGATCTGCGACCGATACGGGATCCTGCTCATCGCCGACGAGGTGATGGCCGGCTTCGGGCGCACCGGCAAGTGGTTCGCGGTCGACCACTGGGGCGTCGTGCCCGACCTGATCACCATGGCCAAGGGGCTCACCGCGGCCTACGTCCAGCTCGGCGCGGTGGGGATGCGCCACGACATCGCGCAGCACTTCCGCGACAACGTGTTCTACGGCGGCCTGACCTACAACTCGCACCCGCTCGGCTGCGCGACCGCGCTGGCGACCATCGAGGTGTACGAGGAGGAGGGCCTGCTCGAGCGCGCCACCCAGCTGGGCACGGTGATGGCCGAGCACCACCGCGCGCTGGCCGACAAGCATCCCAGCGTCGGGGCGGTGCGCAACATCGGCCTGTTCGGGATCGTCGAGCTCGTCCGCGACCGCGACACCATGGAGCCGATGGCGCCCTTCAACGGGACCAGCGACGAGATGGCGGCGCTCGGCAGGCGCTTCCGCGAGGACGGCCTCTACACGTTCGTGCGCTGGAACTACTTCTTCACCAACCCGCCCCTCACGATCACCGAGGAGGAGCTCGCCGACGGGTTCGCGATCATCGATCGCGCGCTCGACCAGACCGACGCGGCGGTCGCGTAGACCGATGACCGTCGGCGCGGCCACCATCGGCCGGCGCTCGCCGATGAGCGCCGCGGCGACGTCGCTCGGCGGGGCGCTGCGCTCGGTGCTGGCCTTCGTGGTGGTGGTCGCCCTGATCGCCATCGCCTGGGAGGCGGCGAAGTGGGTCGCCGGCGTGCCGTGGCGCGACTTCCTGGGCGCGCCGATCGACCCGCCGCACAACCCGCCGTTCCGCATCTCGCAGCTCAACGACATCAACCTGCCCCACACCTGGCAGATCGTCGGCGCCTTCTTCGAGCCGGCCACCCGGCGCAGCGAGTTCAGCCTCGGGGCGGTGCTCATCGACGCGGCGATCTTCACCTGGCGCGGCGCCGCCATCGGTTTCGCGCTGGGCGCCGTGGTGGGCCTGCTGCTGGCCATCGCCTTCGTCCACTCGCGACTCCTCGAGCGGGCGCTGGTGCCCTACGTCATCGCCAGCCAGACGGTGCCGATCATCGCCCTGGCGCCGATGGTGGTGCTGTGGGTGGGACGCGACTGGCCCAGCGTGGCGATCATCAGCGCCTACCTGACCTTCTTCCCGGTCACCATCGCCGGCATCCGCGGCCTCAGCTCGCCCGACCCGCGTGCCCTGGAGCTGATGCGCAGCTACGCCGCCGGCTGGCGCGAGGTGCTGTGGAAGGTGCGCCTCCCCGCCGCGCTGCCGTACCTGTTCACCGCCCTGAAGATCAGCGCCACGGCGAGCATCGTCGGCGCCATCGTGGCCGAGGCGCCGACCGGCATCCAGGGCGGCCTGGGGCGGGCGATCATCCAGTTCAACCAGCAGTACACATCGGGCCCGGAGAAGCTGTGGGCCACCGTGATCGTGTGCGCCGCGCTGGGGATCGCCTTCTTCGTGCTGGTGCGCGTCGCGGAGCTGGTGGTGCTGCGCAACCGCGAGCGGACGGTGGACGCATGACCGACCGCCAGCCGGTGGTGACCGTGGCGGGCGTCGACAAGACGTTCCGCACCGGCGAGGCCACCACCCATGCCCTCTCGGGGATCGACCTTGCCATCGGCGGCGGCGAGTTCGTCAGCCTCATCGGCCCGTCCGGCTGTGGCAAGAGCACGCTGCTGCGGCTGATGGGCGACCTGACCCAGCCGTCGGCCGGGTCGGTCACGATCAACGGCAAGCCGGCCGCGCGGGCGCGGCGCGACCGCGACTACGGGATGGTCTTCCAGGCGCCGGTCCTGTTCGACTGGCGCTCGATCCAGGCCAACGTCGAGCTGCCGCTCGAGATCCTGGGCCTGCCCGCCGAGGCCCGGCGCGAGCGGGCGCGGCGCATGCTCGAGCTGGTGGAGCTGTCCGACTTCGGCGGGCACCACCCGTGGCAGCTGTCGGGCGGCATGCAGCAGCGCGCGGCCATCGCCCGGGCCCTGACCCTCGAGCCGAAGCTGCTCCTCATGGACGAGCCGTTCGGCGCGCTCGACGAGATGACGCGCGAGCGGATGAACGACGAGCTGCTGCGCGTGTGGGAGCGCACCGGGACGACCGTCGTCTTCGTCACCCACTCGATTCCGGAGGCGGTCTTCCTCTCCAGCCGGGTGGTGGTGATGAGCGCGCGACCGGGGCGCATCACCGACGTCATCGAGATCGACCTGCCCCGGCCGCGGACCGAGGCGACCCGCGAGCTGGAGCGCTACTTCGAGCTGATCACCGCGGTCCGTGAGGCGTTGCGCGCCGGCCACGGCCCGGCCGCCACGGCACGCGAGGCGACGCCCGCGGAGGGGGAGCCATGAGCGCCCGGCTGCGCTACTACCTGCCCACCATCGCCGTCTTCGTCGGCGGCATCGCGGTGTGGGAGGCGGCCGTCCGCGGGCTCCAGATCCAGCGCTTCCTGCTGCCCGCCCCGTCCGAGATCGCCGGCGCCCTGGTCGGCAACTGGGAGGAGCTGCTGGCCGCCGGGCGCACGACGCTGATCGAGGCGCTCGGCGGATTCGCGATCGGGCTGCTGGCCGGGCTGGCGGTCGCGTTCGCCACCGCACGCTTCGCCCTGGCGCGCGGGGCCCTGATGCCGTTCGCCATCGCGGCCAACGCGATCCCGATCATCGCCTTCGCGCCGATCATGAACTCGTGGTTCGGCGTCACCAGCCCGCTCTCCAAGATGATGATCGTGGCGATGCTGGTCTTCTTCCCGGTCATGATCAACACCGTGCGCGGCCTGACCAGCGCCGACGCGTCGACCCTCGAGCTGATGCGCAGCTACGCGGCCAGCGAGGTCGAGATCCTGCGCAAGGTCCGGGTCCCCGCGGCGCTCCCCTACTTCTTCACCGCCATCAAGGTCGGCGCCACGCTGAGCCTCATCGGGGCGGTGGTCGGCGAGTACTTCGGTGGCGCGACGGTGGCGCTGGGGCGCATGATCGTGGAGAGCGCGTCGTTCCTGCGCTTCGCGGAAGCGTGGGCTGCGATCATCATCGCCGCCGCGCTCGGGATCGGGTTCTACCTCATCATCATCGGCATCGAGCGGATCGTGATGCCATGGCACGCATCGATCCGGGGGACAGGCTGAAGGAGGCCGAGCTGGCCATCGGTACGCAGATCGGTGCGAGGGGGAATGACAACCGGCCGGCGCCAACACGGCGCGGCCCAGCGACTGGAGGTCGGAGGGCATGAAGGTTCCCTGGCGGTTCATGATCATCCCGGTGGCCCTGAGCCTGGTGCTCGCCGCGTGCGGCACGGGCGGCAGCGGGACCACCACCCCGAGCGCGAGCGCGTCGCAGGCGAGCGCATCGGCGACGGGCGGCACCGCGGCCGACGACTGCGGCGTCGAGGCGCTCGGCGGTTCGCCGGTCGCGCTCGACTTCCAGCTGCAGTGGGTCCCGCAGGCGCAGTTCGCCGGCTACTTCGCAGCCAAGGACCTCGGCTTCTACGAGGATGCCGGGCTCGACGTGACGCTCCTCGACGGCGGCCCGGACATCGCGCCGCAGCAGGTCGTGGCCGCCGACGATGGTCCGGAGCTCGGCGAGGGCTGGGTGCCCAAGGTGCTCGTGGCCAACGAGGAGGGCGCGGACCTGGTCAACATCGCGCAGGTCTTCCAGCGCTCGGGCACGGTCGAGGTCAGCTGGGCCGATTCCGGCATCACCAGCCCCGAGGATTGGGCCGGCAAGAAGGTCGGCGCCTGGGGCTTCGGCAACGAGCTCGAGGTCGTCGCCGCCGCGCGGCAGGCCGGGCTCGAGCCGGGCGTCGATTTCGAGCAGGTGACGCAGGACTTCAACATGAACCTGCTCCTCAACCGCGAGATCGACGCGGCCGAGGCGATGACCTACAACGAGCTGGCGCAGATCCTCGAGACCGAGGACCCGGAGACCGGCGAGCTGTACACGCTCGACCAGCTGACCATCATCGACTTCAACGAGGTCGGGTCGGCGATGCTGCAGGACCACATCATGGCCCGGGCGTCGTGGCTCGCCGACGAGACGAACGGGGTCAGCAACGAGCTGATTGCGACGTGCTTCCTGCGCGCCTCCTTCGAGGGCTGGATCCACTGCCGCGACAACCCCGACGAGTGCGTCGACATCGTCCTCGACCAGGGCACCATCCTGGGCGAGGGGCACCAGCACTGGATGATGAACGAGATCAACGCGCTGATCTGGCCGTCCCCGAACGGCATCGGCGTCATGGATCCGGACGAGTGGGACCAGACGGTCCAGATCGCGCTCGACGCGGAGATCCTCACCGAGGAGCCGCCGTCGAGCGCCTACCGGACCGATCTCGCCGAGGCGGCGCTGGCCGGCATCGAGGGCGACGTCACCGGCGACGACTTCGAGAAGGCCGACGTGGAGCCCACGCCGGGCGGCGAATAGGCCGATCGGATCCGATCGGACAATGGCACGAGGCCCCTCCCGCGTGGAGGGGCCTCGGCACGTCAGGCGGTGGGTGCCTCGAGCGGCTCGCGATTGGCCGCCGGCTCGGCGGCACGCACGAGGCGCGGCAGCAGTGGCGGCACGACGAGGGTGGTGAGAATCGCCATCCCGACCACCACCGAGTAGATCGCCGCGTCGATCGCGCCGGCGGCCAGGCCCAGGCCGGCGACGACGATCCCGACCTCGCCGCGCGGCACCATCCCCCAGCCGATCAGCAGCGCCCGCGCGCGGCCGGTCCGCCAGGCGCCGACGAATGCGCCGACGAACTTCGAGCCGATGGCCAGCAGGGTGATGCCGGCCAGCAGCCCGAGCGACTCGAGGCCGGCCAGCGCGGCCAGGTCGACCTGCGCACCGATGAAGCCGAAGAAGAACGGGGTGAAGAAGGCCGCGACCGGCGCCACCTCCGCCTCCAGCGCGTCGCGCTCGCTCGACTCGCCGACCACCATGCCGGCCAGGAAGGCGCCGATGATCGCCGCCAGCCCGATCCACGACGCGAGGGCGGCGAGGCCGAGCATGACGATCATCCCGGGCAGGAACGGGGTCTCGGCGAACCGTGGCTCGGTGAGCAGCGAGCGGCGGCGGCGCAGGATGCGCGTCCCGCCGACCATCACCACGACGACGAACAGGACCGCCACCAGCAGCAGGCTCGCGACGCGCCCCGCGTCCACGCCGCCCGCCGCCACGCCGGTGGCGACCGAGAGGATCATGATCGCCAGCACGTCGTCGATGACCGCCGCGCCGAGGATGATGCGCCCCGACGGGGTGCCGAGCGCCCCGAGGTCGCGGAGCACCTTCGAGGTGATCCCGACGCTGGTGGCGGTCAGCGCCGCCGCCAGGAACACGGCGAGGGCGAGGTCGCCACCGGCCAGCTCGGCCGCCACGAACCCGGCGGCGAAGGGCAGCAGGACCCCCAGCACGCCCACCGCAAGCGCGGTCCCGCCGACCCGCAGCAGGTCGTGCAGCCGCGTCTCGACACCCACCTGGAAGAGGAGCAGCACCACCCCGATCTCGGCAAACAGCTGCGTCTCGGCGGTGACCTCGTAGACGCCCAGCACCGCTGGCCCCGCGAGCACCCCGCCGAGGATCTCGCCCACCACCGTCGGCTGGCCGAGGCGCCGGAACAGCTCGTGCCCGACCTTGGCGGCCACGAGGATCGCGAACAGCTGCACGAGGGTGGCGGTGAGATGGTCCACGCGGGCTCCCGGGCGGCGAATGTCCGTACCAGCGACGAAGGCCGCGCATCTAGCGTTGCGCAGCCTCCACCTTGGTCGGCCGGATAACGGGCGGCCGGCCGGGCCCGGGACCTTGCGGTCCGCGCCGAGCATACCGGCTCAATTGCCGGAAGGGCAAGGCGCGGCGGCTATCATGGCCCCCCACAGGAGCCGCCCAGACCGATGACAACCAGCCTCGGCCTGACCCTGCTCGTGGCGCTCGCCGCCGCCCTGGTGCTCGGCGCCGTCGCGCACCGGCTGCGCCTCGCGCCGATGGTCGGCTACATCGCCGCGGGACTCCTCGTCGGTCCCTTCACGCCCGGCATCATCGCCGATCGCGAGCAGGTGCTCGAGCTCGCCGACCTCGGCGTCGCGCTGCTGATGTTCAGCATCGGTCTCCAGTTCAGCCAGCGTGAGCTGCTCACGGTGGGCCGGGTGGTCGGGGTGGGGGCGCCGGTGCAGGTGGCAATCACGCTGGCCATCGGGACAGCGGCCGGGATGGCGCTCGGGCACCCGCTCATCGAGGCGCTCTTCCTCGGCGCGATCGTCAGCATCGCGTCGTCGGTGGTGATGGTGAAGGTCGTGGGCGAGCGCGACCTGCATGCCACCCTGCACGGCAAGCTGGCCTTCGCCTGGTCGGTCGTCCAGGACCTCCTGACCGTCGTCCTGGTGGTGGTGCTGTCGGCGCTGGCCCTCGAGTCGGACGAGCCGCTGGTCGACGTGACACGCGCCACCATCCTGGCCGCCGCGTTCGTGGCGGCGGTCATCTTCCTTGGCTCGCGCGCGCTGCCCTGGGTCCTGGCGCGGATCGCCCGCCTTGCCTCGCGTGAGCTGTTCATCGTGGCGGTCGCGGTGGTGGCGATCGGCACCGCGGCGGCCGCGGAGGCGGTGGGGGTGAGCATCGCGCTCGGCGCGTTCGTGGCCGGCATGGCGCTCGCCGACTCGGACCTCGCCGCCTCGGTGCTCGGCGAGATCGTCCCGCTGCGCGAGCTGTTCAGCACCCTGTTCTTCGTGAGCGTCGGGGTGCTGCTCGAACCGGCCGCCCTGGTGGAGGGATGGGTCGTCGTGCTGCTCCTGGTGTCCCTGATCGTCCTGGTCAAGGGCGGCGTGGCGGCCGCGGTGCTGCGCGCCGGCGGCCAGGGCGCCGACGTGGCGCTCCGCACCGGCGGGCTGGTCGCCCAGTCCGGCGAGTTCAGCTTCGTGCTCGCCACGGTGGGCCTCCAGGCGGGAGCGATCGAGCACGACGTGTTCAGCCAGGCGATGGGCGCGGTGGTCGTCTCGATCCTGCTGGCCGGTCCGGTGGCCGCGCTCACCGGCCGCGCAGCGACGCGGCTTGCTCGTCGGGCGGCCATCGCCGGGGCACCGCTGGACGAGGTCGGCCCGATGCGCCGCCACGCCGTCATCGTCGGCTACGGCCGCATCGGTCGCGCGGTGGCGCGCGTGCTCAGCTCACGCGGCTTCGACTGGGTGGCGATCGACCTCGACTACCCCGTCGCGCGCGCCGGCCGGGACGCGGGGCTGCCGCTGGTCTACGGCGACGCCTCGTCGGCCAGCGTGCTCGACAGCGCGCGCATTCGGGAGGCGCGCGTCCTCGTGGTGGCAATCCCCGACGCGCTGGCCACGCGCCAGGCGATCGGCCATGCCTTCGCGCACAACCCGCGCCTCGAGGTCGTGGCGCGCGCCCACTCCGAGACCGACGAGGCCGACCTGCGGAAGATGGGCGCCACGCGCGTCGTGGTCGCGGAGCGGCAGCTCAGCAACGAGCTGGTGCGCCACGCCCTGCGCCGTTTCGGGGTCAGCGACCGCGAGATCGACGCCATCCTGCGGCGCGGCGAGGAGTAGCGGCTCCGCCTGTTCTACCGGAGCAGCCGCTCGCGCAGGTGGCTCGCGGACGTCATGGTGTGAGCTCCTGGTCCGGCGCATCGGTCGGCTGCGTCTCACCCGCGTCCGGCCACGCCTTGTCCACCTGCTGCACCAGCTCGGCCAACGAGTCGACCTCGAGCGCCACGAGGCTCGGATCGGGAGGCGCCTGGATCACGCCCCATGGGCCGCGGCGGATCCAGACCGCCCGCATCCCCGCCGCAGCCGACGGGATGACATCGTTGTCGACGCGGTCGCCGACGTACGCCACGTCCCCCGGGTCGGGGCCGCCCATCAGCTCGAGACACCGGGCGAAGAAGGCCGGATCCGGCTTCGCGACGCCGAGGTCGTCGGACATGGCCATCACCTCCACCTGCACGCCGATGTCGCGCAGCTGCGCCTCGCGCACCCCGGGCTGGTTGGCGACCACCGAGAGGCGGTAGCCTCGCTCCCCCAGCGCCTCCAGCGCGGGCAGCGCATCGGGATAGAGATCCTCGGCCTGGAAGCCGCCGAGGACCGATTCGACCGCCTCGACGCGCATCGGCCAGTCCTCGA
>DASSPJ010000110.1:0-7512 GCA_035699665.1 Candidatus Limnocylindria bacterium | reverse complement strand
CGCCCGGCCCATCGCCTCGCGCGCCGCCGGATCGGCCATCAGGGCGTTGATCGCACCGGCCAGGTTGCGCTCGAAACGGTCGGCGTCCACCGGGCGCATCGGGTCGTCCAGGGAGAGGTCGACCGGCACCAGCAGCCCCGTCTCGCCGTCGACGATCACCTCTGGGATGCCGCCCACCGCCGAGGCGACCACCGGCGTCTCACACGCGCCAGCCTCCAGGTTGATGATCCCGAACGGCTCGTAGACCGATGGGCAGCAGAAGACCGCGGCGTGCGAGTAGAGCTGCCGCACCTCCTCGCGGCTGACCATCTCGGGGATCCAGACCACGTTCGACCGTTCGGCCCGGGCCGCACGCACGCCCTCCTCCATCTCGGCGGCGATCTCGGGCGTATCGGGCTGGCCGGCGCACAGCACCACCCCGATGCCCGGATCGAGGTGCCGGATCGCACGGACGAGGTGGACGATCCCCTTCTGCCGCGTGACCCGTCCGACGAACAGGACGTACGGCACGGAGGGGTCGATGCCGCGAGCGCGCAGCGCATCGGTCTCGTCGACGCGGTGGTAGAAGTCGGCGTCGATGCCGTTGCCGATCACGTGCACCCGCTCGGGGGCCACCTCGAAGAGGCGGAGGACGTCGGCCCGCGTTCCCTCGCTGACCGCGATCACGGCATCGGCCATGGTCAGCGCCGTGCGCTCGATCCAGGCCGACACGTCGTAGCCGCCTCCCAGCTGCTCGCGCTTCCACGGTCGCAGCGGCTCGAGCGAGTGGACGGTCACCACCAGCGGGATCCCGTAGGCGAGCTTGGCCAGCACCCCCGCGAGGTGCACGTACCACGTGTGGACGTGCACCAGGTCGGCGTCGACCGGGTCGGCGACCATGGCGACGTCCCGGGAGAGGGCACCGGCGATCGGCGCCAGCAACGGGACCGTCAACGGCAGGTCCGCCGACGGCGGGTAGCCCCGCACTCGCCAGCCCGCGGCCGTCTCATCGTGGTCGCCGAAGGTCCGGATGTCGAGGTCGACGTGGCCGCGCAGGGCGCGCGTCAGCTCGCCGACGTGGACACCGGCACCGCCGTAGATCGACGGCGGGAATTCGTTGGTGAGCAGGAGGGCGCGCACGGCACCCTCCACCCTAGCAGGACGGGCGGGTCAGGCGACCGATCAGCGGCTGCTGGCCTCCGCCGCCTCCTCGAGCATGCGCTCGAGGGCGACGAGGTCGAACGGCTTGCCGAGGACCGGGGCAATGCGACCGATCTCGCGGCGACGTGGCCACGCCGCTGCGGTGCAGAAGATGATCGGCAGGCTGCGGAGCCGCGCATTGGCGCGCATCTCGACCGCGAAATCGCCGCCCTTCCCATCGGGCAGGTCGTCGTCGAGGATCACGAGGTCCGGCTGGTCCCGGCGTAGCGCGGCTCGCACGGCGCCCAGACTGGCGAAGCGCTCGGCCTGCCAGCCGAGGTCCGCCGCCACTTCGCCCAGGAGGTGGCGCGTTGCCGGGTCATCGTCGACCACGAACGCGCGCCGACGAGTTCGCTCCCGGGACTGCCTGGCGGGCTGGGTGTGCGGTTGTCCTGCGTCGCGCCGCGGGGCGACCATTGCGGTGGTGGCCATGGCGAGCGCTCCTCGTGTCTGTGGGCCCGACCGCAGCCGGGTCTGCTCCCATCCCACGCAAGACCCTTGCCAACCTGGACGTGTACCCACGTCCACGGTTGTTGTCACCGGTCACCGTCGACGCGGCTGCGCCTCCGGGCGGCCGAGCAGGAACCCCTGGCCGTGGCTCACGCCGAGCCCCTGGAGCGTGCGCAGCTCCGCCTGTGTTTCGATCCCCTCGGCGATCAGGGCGCAGCCGGCCTGGCGAGCGAAGAAGACCATGCCGGCGATGAGCGCCTGCCGTGCCGCATCGGCCTCCACCCCGCGCACGAGGCGCATGTCGAGCTTCACCAACTGCGGGCGGAGCTCGATGATGTGGCGCAGGCTGGCAAATCCGGCGCCCGCGTCGTCGACCGCCAGCTGGATCTCGCTGCCGAGCGACTCCAGGGCGCCGCGCACCGCGGCGTAGTCCTCGATCGCGCTGCGCTCCGTGATCTCGACGACCATCATCCGCTCGTGCTCGGCGAACGTGCCGTGAGACAGCTCGACGAGCACCGACGGTGACACGTTCACGCTCAGCCAGCGTCCCTCGGGGAGCTGCGCGGCCGCCGCGAGCGCGCCCTGGAGAGTGACCATCTCGAGCTCGTGAGCGAGGCCCACCCGCTCCGCGTCCGTGAACCGACGGTCCGACGGAACGCCGTCGGCGAAGCGGGTGAGCGCCTCGTAGCCGACGATGGCGCGCGAGGCGAGCTCGACGATCGGCTGGAAGACGGTCCGGAAGCCGCGCTCATCGATGGCGCGCAGGACTCCCTCGCGCACATCGGCGTAGGCCTGGCGACGCTGGAGCTCCGGGCCGAGCAGGGCGGCGGTGACCGCCGCGAACTCGCTCACCGAGGCGAGCGCGTTGGCCATCCCCTCGCGCCCGAGGTGGCTGGAGGTGCCGGCGGAGATCAGGCCGTACGGCTCATCGGTCGGCCCGAACGGGACATACGCGCCCTCGACCAGCCCGGCGTCGAGCCAGGCCCGCGTATAGGCGTCGTCGGTGGGTCGGGCGCTCCACTGGTCGATCCAGGGGCCGGTGGCGCTCTCGCGCAGGTACCGCGCCCGGTGCGCGGGAAGCGGACGCCCGACCGAGGTCGGCACCGGCGACGGCGCGCGGACCGCCAGCGGCAGAACCCCGTTCGGTTCGAAGCTGTAGATGACCACGAAGTCGATCCCCGGCAGGCAGCCGATCGCGTCGCCGATGTGCGCCGCGGTCTCCTCGAGCGTCCCCATCGCGTGGAGCGCCTGGAGCGCCGTCGCGATGCGCGCGCGCTCGTGCCGCGCGGCCGCCAGCTCAGCCTCGGCACGTTGGCGGGCCGCCTCGGCGAGCCGCTCGCGCGACAGGTCGCGGATGAAGCCGGCGAACAGGACCTGGTCGCCCTGCCCCACCGCGGTGATGGTGATCTCGGCCGGGAACTCCTCGCCATTGCGGCGCACGGCGGGCAGCTCGAGGCGCCGGTCGGTGATGCGCGTCTCCCCGGTCTGCACGCAGCGCGCGAGGCCGGCGACGTGCTGGGCGCGCAGTCGCGCCGGGACGACGAGCTCGGCCAGCGTGCGGCCGACCGCCTCGTGAGCCGGCCAGCCAAAGACCGCCTCCGCCTGGCGGTTCCAGGCGGTGATGACGCCGTCGCGGTCGACCAGCACGATCGCGTCGAGGGTCGCGTCGAAGAGCGCACTGAGGACCGCTCGCGAGGCCGGGAGCGTCATGCCGGCGGCCGGGCGAGCGCGTGCGATCCGCAGCCGTCGCCCACGCGGCGGCTGGGGCTCCGGCACGTGGGTCGGCATCGGGTGGGCCATCAGCTGCCCCACGGTGCCCTCCACCGGTGCGCCTGACCATGGACCAGTGGTACTAGCGACCCCTCGCCTCGCGCAGGAATCTCTCGGGCGCTGGTACCCTGCCCGCTCCATGCCCCTCATCGCCACGCAGTCCCTCACGAAGCGATTCGGCAGCGCGGTGACCGCGCTCGACGGGCTGACGCTCGCGGTCGAGCCGGGCATCATCGGCCTGGTCGGCGCCAACGGCGCGGGCAAGAGCACGCTCATCAAGATCCTGCTCGGGCTGCTGGAGCCCACCGAGGGGAGCGCGACCGTCCTGGATCTCGACGTGCGCCGTGACGGCTCTCGCATCCGCAGCCTGGTCGGCTACATGCCGGAGCACGACTGCCTGCCGCCGGACCTGAGTGCCACCGAGTTCGTGACCCACATGGCGCGCATGTCCGGCCTCCCCCGCGCCGCGGCGCGGGAGCGCACCGCGGACGTGCTCCGCCACGTGGGGCTCTACGAGGAGCGCTACCGGCCGATCAGCGGCTACTCGACCGGCATGAAGCAGCGCGTGAAGCTCGCCCAGGCGCTGGTCCACGATCCGCGCCTGCTGCTCCTCGACGAACCGACCAACGGCCTCGACCCGGCGGGCCGCGACGAGATGCTCGAGCTGGTGCGGCGCACGGGGCACGAGTTCGGCATCGCGACGGTGGTGGCCAGCCACCTCCTCGGCGAGATCGAGCGGGTCTGCACGTTCCTGCTGGCGGTCGATGCCGGACGCCTGCTGCGCGCCGCGCCGCTGGCGAGCTTCACGGAGCGCACCGGCACGCTCATCGTCGAGGTCGAGGAGGGCTCCGATCGTCTCGCCGGCCGGCTGGCCGATGCCGGCGCGGCCGCCGAGGTGGATGGGCGGACGGTGCTCGTCGACCTGCCCGACGAGCGGCCCTACGACCTCGTCCGCGACGTGGTGGCGGAGCTCGGCCTGGCCCTGATCCGCATCGAGCAGCGCCGAGGACGCCTCGAGGACCTGTTCCGCGACGACGCGCCGACGGAGTCCACCGATGCCGCCTGAGACCACGACCAGCGAGATCTACGACATCGGGTACCGCGGCTACGACGGGCCGCGCCTCGGACGGGCCTACGCCACCTGGTCGCTCTTCACCTCGAGCCTGCGCGCGGCGTTCGGCCTGGGCCGGCCCACGCGCGCCAAGATCGCGCCGTGGGGCCTCGGCGCGGTGGCGATCGTCCCGGCCGCCGTGTCACTCGCCATCTCGGCCAGCGTGGGGCCCGACTTCTCGCCGTTCAGCTATGACGACTTCCTGTGGCAGATGCAGGCCATCTTCGGCCTCTTCGTCGCCGCGCAGGCCCCCGAGCTGGTCGGTGGCGACCAGCGCCACCGGGTGCTGGCGCTCTACTTCAGCCACGCCCTCGAGCGCGTGGACTACGCGATCGCCAAGCTGGGGGCGATGGTCGCCGCGCTGCTGATCGTCATGGGCGCGCCGATGCTCCTGCTGTGGGTCGGGCGCATCCTCGGCTCTCCCGACCTGGCGGGCGCGCTCGGCGATGAGCTCGGCGCGCTGCCGCAGGTGATCGGCGCGCCGCTGCTGCATGCGCTGGGCGTCGGCGCGGTGGCGCTGGCGATCGCCGCCTTCACCCCGCGGCGCGCCTACGCCACCGGCGTGATCATCGCCCTGTTCATCGTCGGGCAGGGCGTCGCCGAGGCGGTCGCGCGCGGCACGCGCGGCCCGCTGCGCGACTACGGTCCGCTGATCAACCCGTTCGTCTGGCTCGACGGCACGCGCGACTGGCTGCTCGGCCGGTCGGTCCCCGACTCGCCGGTGGCGTCGAGCGGCCTCGCCCTGTCGACCTACGGGCTGATCACCGCCATCGTGGTCTCGCTCGCCATCGGCCTGGTCGTCTGGCGCTACCGGAGGATCACCGCATGATCGAGCTGACCGGCGTCTCGCGGTGGTACGGCAACGTGGTGGCCGTCAACGAGGTCAGCTTCACCGTGGGCGCCGGCGTGACCGGCCTGCTCGGCCCCAACGGCGCCGGCAAGTCGACCATCCTGCACATGGTCGCCGGCCTGCTCGCCCCGTCGACCGGCACCGTCACCGTCGGCGGCCAGACGAGCTTCGGCAATCCGCCGGTGTACCGCAGCATCGGCCTGGTGCCGGAGCGTGAGGCGGTCTACCCGTTCCTCACCGGGCGCGAGTTCGTCCGCGACATGGCGCGGCTCCACGGGCTGGCCGATGCCGATGCCGCCACGACCCGGGCGATCGAGGCGGTCGACATGGCCGCGGCCGCCGACCGCGCCATCGGCGGCTACTCCAAGGGGATGCGGCAGCGGATCAAGATCGCCGGCGCGCTGGTTCACGATCCGCCCGCGCTCGTGCTCGACGAGCCATTCAACGGCATGGATCCGCGGCAGCGGCTGCACATGATGACCATGCTGCGCCGGATGGCCGCCGAGGGACGCACCATCCTGTTCTCGAGCCACATCCTCGAGGAGGTCGAGCGCCTTGCCCAGCGGGTCCTGGTGATCGTCGCGGGGCGCCTGGCCGCCAGCGGCGACTTCCGCCAGATCCGGCGCCTGATGACCGATCGCCCGCACACGTTCACGGTCCGCTCGTCGGATGATCGCGCCCTCGGTGCGCGCCTGGTGGCCGACCCCGTGGTGAGCGGCGTGCAGCTCGAGGATGGGCTGCTGACGGTCCGCGCCGGCGACTACGGGGCCTTCAGCCGCCTCGTGGCCGGTGCCGCGCGCGACGCGGGGGTGCGCCTCTACGAGCTGCTCCCCACCGACGAGTCGCTGGAGAGCGTCTTCTCGTACCTGGTGCGCCGGTGATGCGCCGATGACGGCCATGCGCACCATCGCCTCGATCACCCTGCGCCAGCTGCTCAGCCGGCGGCGCACCCTGCTGCTGCTGCTGCTCGGAGCGGTGCCGGTCGTCCTGGCGCTCGTCTATCGCCTCGGTGGCGAGGCCGATTCGCCCGCCGACGCGGTCTCCTGGACGATGGGCATGCTCGAGTACCTGGCCCTCGTGACCGTCGTGCCGCTCGTGGCGCTCATCTTCGGGAGCGGGGCGATGGGTGCCGAGCTGGACGATGGGACGGCGGTCCACCTGCTCACCAAGCCGGTGCCGCGCTGGCGGGTCGGGGTGGCCAAGCTGTTCGTGGCGGCGGCCTGCTCGGTCGTCCTGTCGGCGACACCGATCCTGCTGGCGGGGCTCATCGGGGCCGACGACGCCGGCGTGGCCATCGGCTATGCCGTGGGCGGGGCGGTCGGGGCGGTCGTGTACGCCACCATCTTTCTGGCGCTGTCCCTCGTGACGTCGCGCTCGTTCGTCATCGGGCTGGGCTACGTCCTCATCTGGGAGGGCCTGCTGGCGGGACTCTTCCCGGGGATCGCCACCTTCTCGGTGCGCCAGTACGCGATCTCGATCGCCCAATCGGTGACCGCCAGGATCTCTCCGCTGGTCGACGAGCTCGAGCCCCGCCTGGCGGTGGGCACCGCCATCATCGCCGCGGTGGTCGTCCTGGCCCTCGCGCTGGGGATCGCCCTGCGGCGCCTCTCGCGCCTCGAGATCGCCGGCGAGACGGCGTGAGGCGCGCGCCGCCGGGTCCGGGGCCGCGACTGGGCGTGCGCCCCGGCGCACATAAGCACGAACTTGGGGCCGATCCGCCGCTCATCATGGTCACCCTGTGCGCCGCCGCGCACATGACGGCCGGGATCGACGGCAACTTGGTGGTTACGTGCGCCCCGGCGCACGTACGCGGTCTCGTCGCCCGCTCGATCTGATCGGCAACAATGGAGCAGTACGAGGTAACCGGCATTGCAGTCCCGGACGCACCGGTGGGCGGGGACCCTCCACACGCACGAGATCGACTCGCAGGCACTGACCGGCAACCCGCTCGGCGACCCGCATCTGCGACCGATCTACGTCTACACCCCGCCGGCCGCCGGGGCTGATCCGGAGCGCCGCTTCCCGACCCTCTACCTCATCCAGGGCCTGACCGGCATGGTCGAGGCGTGGCGCAACACCAAGCCGTTCCAGCCGAACGTGCCCGAGCTCATCGACGCCCTGTTCGCCGACCCGGCCACGCCTCCCGCGATCG
>DASSPJ010000109.1:0-2481 GCA_035699665.1 Candidatus Limnocylindria bacterium | reverse complement strand
GTGGATGATCGGTCCGACCTCGGGCTGGATCTCGAGGCTGACGCCCATCGGCTCCAGCGGCAGCATGATGTCGGCGAAGAGCACCGCGGCATCCACCCCGAACGCATCGACCGGCATGCGCGTCACCGCCGCGCACAGCTCGGGCGTCTTGGCGATGGTCAGGATGTCGTGCCGCTCGCGCAGCGCCCGGTAGTCGGCCAGGCAGCGGCCCGCCTGGCGCATGAACCAGACCGGCGTGGCGTCCGGCTGCTCGTGCTCGAGGGCGGCGAGGAAGCGTGCCTCGCCGGTGGCGGGGCGTGTGGGGATGACGGTCATGAGGTCTCCGTGAGGGCCGCGAATGCACGCCTCGCGGCGCTGATGGTGGTGTCGATCTCCGCGTCGCCGTGGGCCGCGGAGGCGAACCACGCCTCGTGCTGGCTGGGCGGCAGAAAGATGCCCGCCTCGAGCATGGCGTGGAAGAAGGTCGGGAAGTCGTCGATGAACACGGTGAGCAGGCTGCCCACGCGCGCGATCCTGGCCGATGGGGGAGCCGCGTCGCGGAGTCCGGCCTCGAGCCGCGCGCCGGACTCATCCAGCGCCGCGTAGACCGCCGCGTCGAGCAGCCGCAGGGTGGCCGCCCCCGCCGCCATGGCCAAGGGGTTGCCGGACAGGGTGCCGGCCTGGTAGACCGATCCCTCCGGGGCGACGTGGCGCATGAGGTCCGCCCGGCCGCCGTACGCGCCCACCGGCAGGCCGCCGCCGATGATCTTGCCGAGGATCGTGAGGTCCGGGGTCACGGCGTAGCGCTCCGTGGCACCGCCGCGCGCCACGCGAAAGCCGGTGATCACCTCGTCGAAGATCAGCAGGGTGCCAGTGCGCTCGGTGGCGCTGCGCAGCGCGGCGAGGTAGCCGGGGAGCGGCGGCACGACGCCCATGTTGGCGGCCACCGGCTCGACGATCACCGCGGCCACGTCCCGGGCGCCCAGCGCCGCCTCGACCGCGGGGGCGTCGTTGTAGGGCACCACCCGGGTGTCCCGTGCCGCCCCGCGCGTGACCCCGGCGCTCGCCGGCAGGCCAGTGGCGCCGGAGCCCGCCTCGACCAGCAGCGCGTCGGCGTGGCCGTGGTAGCCGCCGGCCATCTTCACGATCAGGTCACGGCCGGTCGCCCCGCGAGCCAGCCGGATGGCACTCATGGCGGCCTCGGTGCCGGAGCTGGTGAAACGCAGCCGCTCCACGGCGGGCATCGCGTCGCGGATCAGCTCGCCGAGGGCCACCTCGTGGCGGTTCGGGGCGCCGTAGCTGGTCCCGTCGGCAGCGGCCGCGACGATGGCCGCGGTCACGTCGGGGTGCGCGTGGCCCAGGATCATCGGCCCCCACGAGCCGACGTAGTCGATCAGCTCGGTGCCGTCCTCGTCCCACAGCCGCGCCCCGGCCGCCCGCGCGATGACGCGTGGCGCGCCCCCGACCGCGCCGAAGGCACGCACCGGCGAGTTGACGCCACCGGGGAACAGGCCCGCCGCGCGGGCCATCAGCGCCGCCGAGCGGCTGGTCGCCACGGTCATCGGTCCGGTCCGCCGCTCAGCGCGGCCAGGATCTCCCCGAGGGGGCGGTGGATGCCGGTGATGATCGGGGTGTCGCGGACGGTGGAGCGCCGGCTCTCCGTCTCGCGCAGCTCACGGACGAGGTCCTGGAAGGCGACCAGGTCATCGGTCTCGTAGGCCACGATGAACTCCTGGTCGTCGAGGCCGAAGCTGTAGGCCAGCAGCTGGCGCACCTGCGGATACCGATGTCCCACCCGCATGTGCCCCTTCATCACCGCCTGCCGCTCCTCGGCGGGCGTGAGGTACCACTCGACCGACTTGGTGAACGGGTAGATCACCAGGTAGCGCGACCGCTCCCCGGTGAAGAGCGATTGCTCCTGGGTGGTCGGCCGCTTCACGTACTGGGACGGCCGGGTGAGCCCGATCATGCTGCTCGCCGCCGTCAGCCAGCGCCCGATCCCCGCGGCCAGCTGCGCGGCGGCGGTGGCCTCGAGGTCCTCGAGCCGTTCCGCCATGCGCCACAGCAGCAGGTCGCCCTCGGCACGCAGGCCGATGGTCGAGTAGCTCAGCTGGAGGACCCGCTCATCGGCCCGCGCCGCAGCCGCGCAGAAGGCGTCCACGTCCCGCCGCCGCTCGTGCGCCGGCAGGCGGCGCCACGCCGGGTCGAGGCGCAGGTGCCAGGCATGGACGTACCGCTCGTCGCTCATTCGGCCAGCCAGCCGGCGGCGTCGGCCGCGAAGTACGTGACGATGATGCCGGCGCCGGCCCGGGCGATCCCCGTCAGCGCCTCGAGCGCGGCCGCGCGCCGGTCGAGCCAGCCGCGCTCGGCGGCGGCGCAGATGGCCGCGTACTCGCCGCTCACCTGGTAGGCCGCCACCGGGACGTCGAGCGCGGCGCGCGCGGCCGCGACGAGGTCGAGCGCCGGCAGCGCGGGCTTGACCATGACCATGTCCGCGCCCTC
>DASSPJ010000108.1:0-5506 GCA_035699665.1 Candidatus Limnocylindria bacterium | reverse complement strand
GAGCAGTAGCGGGTCACCTCGGCGATCGCCGTCGGCTCGGTGAGCGAGGAATGCGCCAGCATGTAGGCGACCGCCTCGTCGTGCCCCATCTCGCCCAGGTGGAGCGAGGTGTCGACCACGATGCGTGCCGCCCGGAAGAGGCGCGCCTCGACCTGGTAGAAGACGTGGCGCGGGTCGTCGTAGAAGCCGGCGGCGGTCATCATCTCCTCCGCGTAGAGCGCCCAGCCCTCCGCGAAGTAGCTGGTCCCGAACTCGGCGCGCAGCTCCGACGGGTTGGTCTTGGCCATCGCCAGGTGCCAGTGGTGGCCCGGGTACGCCTCGTGGACCGCCGTGGTCGGGATGCCGGGATAGGAGTTCGACTCGAGGCGCTTGCCGATCTCCTCCTCCGACGCCCCGTCCGGCGGGAAGGGCACGAAGAAGTGGCCGCGGAAGGTGTCCGCGTAGTGGGGCGGCGCCACGTAGCTGGCCACCGCGAGCACCGGGCGCTGGAACGGCGGCGACGGCACGACGAGGCACTCCTCGCCGGCCGGGAAGGTCACCAGCCGCCGGTCGTGGAGGAACTGGCGCGCTCGCGCGGTCCACTCCTCGTAGCCGACGCGCATCGCCTCCGGATCGGCCGGTCGGTCGGCATTCAGCTCGCCGATGAGCCGCTTCCAGTCGTCGTGCCCGGCAATCTCGCGGGTGAGGCGACGCATCTCGCCGAGGAGCAGGTCGACCTGCTGGCGGCCGCGCGCCTGGAGCGCCCGGGTGTCGAAGCCGAGCAGCTCGCCATCGCGCAGGACCGCGGAGTAGTTCTCCTCGCCGAAGGCCCAATCGCCACGTGCCGTGGGACGCATCTCCTCGAGGAACGCGGCATAGGCCTCGAACGCATCCGCCGCGGCGGCGCCCGCATCGGCGAGGTCGGCGCGGTGCTCCTCGGCCACGTCGGCCGGCAGCAGGTCGCGCACGTAGCGGGCGCCGGCGCGGGCCTGGTTGATCGCCCGCTCGAGGATGACCAGCGGCACCATCTCGGGACGCAGGTTGGCGCGCCCCGCGGCGAGGTTGTCCGGCACGCGGCGCAGGCGGGCGGCGGCCGCGGCGGCCAGCTCTCCCTCGGGGCGCAGCCGGTGCAGGAACAGAACGAACACGCCGCGCATCCCCGGGTTGAGGTACGCATCGGGCTGGCGACGCCAGACCTCCCAGCGGTGGTAGATCGCCCGCTCGCGGAGCGAGGCCATCGCGAGGTCACGGTCGATCCGCTCGTCGAAGGTCAGCTCCCCCTCGTCGAGCGCCGCGAACCGGTCGAGCCAGTCCGCGGAACGCGCGGCATCGGCCAGGATGGCGGACTCGGAGAGGTCGTCGAGCTGGTCGTCGTAGTCGGTGAGCCCCAGGTACGAGGCACGCACCGGGTTGGCGGCATGCTCCTCGTCGAGGAACTGGCGAGCAAGGTCGCTGAACGAAGGCACGGCGGTGGGCACCCCAGCATGCTGCTTCAGATGGACCGATGAGGACCAGCGCAGCATAGCCCGATGGTCCTGTCCGCGGCTCTCCGGCCGCGCACTCGCGGCGGTCGCTCCCCTCGATGCATCGAGGGAATGGCGCCCGGAGGCGGCGGCCAGGCGTCGCCTCGCCGATTCATCGGTCCAGGCGTAGCCCGGAGAGCCTCCATGCCGCATCCGAGGCGTCAGATTCGCCGATGAATCGGCGGTGCGTCGCCCCTGAGCAGGCCCGCGGCGTCAAACCGCCGATGAATCGGGGGAAACGCCACCCGGGATCAGCGCGGGGGCGGGACGAGCGCCCCGAAGCGCTCCGGGTCGGCGGCCGCCGCGCACTGGATGGCGTTGAGGGCCGCGCCCTTGCGCAGGTTGTCGCTGCTGACCCACAGGGCGAAGCCGCGCTCGCGCCCCGGGATGGCGCGCAGGCGCCCGACGAGGACGGGGTCGCGACCCTCCACGTCGAGGGGCATCGGGTGGCGCTGGGTGCCGTCGGCGGGCCGGTACTCGAGGCCCGGGGCGGCGCGCAGGGCGTCCTCCAGCTCCGCGACGGTGGCCTGGCGCTCAGTGCGCAGGTGCAGGGCGGCGCTGTGGCCGGTGCGCACCGGCACGCGGACCGTGGTGGCGGCCACGTCCAGGTCCGGCATCTCCAGGATCTTGCGGATCTCGGCGTGGATCTTCTTCTCCTCGCCGCTCCAGCCCGTCTCGTCGAGCACGTCGATCTGGGGGACCACGCTGTCGGCGATCCGCCCGTGGAACGGCGAGGCATCCGCCCGGTCGCGATGCTCAGTCCCGCGCTCCGCCAGGAAGGCGTCGAGCCCGGCCCGGCCCGCCCCGCTGACCGCCTGGTACGAGGCCAGGTCGACCGATGCCAGCCCGGCCGCATCGCGGATCGGGGCCAGCGCCACCACCACCGCGGCGGTGGTGCAGTTCGGGTTGGCGATCAGGTTGCCGGCGCGGTCGCGTGCCGCGTGGCCATTGGCCTCCGGCACGACCAGCGGCACGTCGTCGGCGAGGCGGAAGGCGCTCGAGTTATCGACCACCAGCGGGACCGATGCCCCCGGACCGGCCATGATCTCGCGGCTCTGCGCCGCGTCGACCGCCAGGAACAACACGTCCAGCTCCCCGGCCCGCTCCTCGTCGAGCACCTCCACCGGGACCTCGCCGCCCGCGTACGGGGTGCGGTTGCCCGCCTGGTGGCCGAAGGCGCGCAGCCGGTCCGGCGGCAGGCCGGCATCGGCCAGGATGGACAGGAAGACGCCGCCCACCACGCCGCGCGCGCCGGCCACGCCGACGATCGGCCAGGAGCGTGGATCAGGCTGCTGGGGCATGAGCGCGCACGATACCTCAGGCCGCAGAGCGGAAGAGGATCGGCCGCTCCCCGGCGAGCAGGCGTGCGACGTCGGCATACACCGCGCCCGCCGTGACGCGGCCGCCGGCTCCCGGCCCGCTCACCGTGAACGTGCCCGCCCCCGCGACCTCGACGGCCAGCAGGTTGCCGATCCCCGTCACGGTGGCGAGGAGATCGTCGGGCGGCAGCTCCATCGGTCCGACGCGGAGGCGCTCGACGGTCGCCTCGGCGACCAGGCGCACCGTGCTACCCGGAGCCACGGCCAGTCCGGTGATCCCACTGGTCTCGACGTCGGATTCGGGGCGCCAGCGGCCCCACGCCACCGACGCCAGGATGGCCAGCTTCTGGGCCGCGTCGCGCCCGGTGACGTCGAAGGTGGGGTCCGCCTCGGCGTAGCCGGCCGCCTGGGCCGCGCGCAGCGCCTCGTCGTACGAGCGCCCCTCCCCCATCGCCGAGCAGATGAAGGTGGTCGTGGCGTTGACGATGCCGCGCAGGCGCGCGACCTCGCCGGTCGCCGCGAGGTGGGCGACCGTCTCGAGCATCGGCGTGCCGCCGCCGACGCTCGCCGACGCCAGCAGCGCCGCGCCGTTGGCGGCCGCCAGCTCGGCGAGCTCGGCACCGTGCGTCGCCAGCAGCGCCTTGTTGGCGGTGACGTACGGCGTCCCGGCGGCCAGCGCGGTCCGCGCCCAGGGCAGCGGCGCCTCGGCGCCGCCGGCGAGCTCGACCACCACGTCCGCGTCGAGCGCTTCCTGTGGGGTGCCGATGCGCACGCCGTCCGGCAGCGCCGTCCCCCGCATCCGGGCGGGGTCGCGGACCGCGACCACCGCCAGGTCGAGCGGCAGCGGCCCCTGCCGCACCAGCTGGCCGAAGGCGGCGCCCACCGTCCCCCATCCGATCAGCCCGATGCGCGTTGGTCGCGTGGTCATGCCCGCGAGTCTACCCGCCCCGCGGGTGGCATCGGTCAGGAGCGTCTAGACTTGCCGGCATGGGAGCCACCGAGACCGTCGACCTGTTCCTCGAGCTGATCAACGACGACCGCCGCGAGAAGGCGGTCGAGCTGTTCGCCGAGCACGCCGTGCTGGGCATCAGCGTGCCGGGGTCGGACGAACGCACCAACCTGCGTGGCCGCGACAAGGTCGGCGGCTGGTTCGTGCGCGCCGGTGACGGGTTCCGGATGTACACCAACGACAGCCGCAACATGGGCAGCAGCTACATCGCCGACGTGACCGTCATGCGTCCCGGCGTGCCGCCCATGAACGTGGAGGCCAACTTCCGCGTCGAGGCGGGCGAGATCGTCGCCCTCTTCCTCCAGCCGAACTAGACCGATCCCGGGGCGGCCGGGCGCGTCGCCATCTACCGACCTGGTCGGCACGCGCGGCCGGTGTGCCGATCCCATCGGTGACCGGCGATTCGGTCAGTCGCCCTCGCAGGCCTCCGTGAGCGGCTCGAAGTACGCCTCCGCCTGGCGCTTGTTCATCGACGCCAGGTCGGGAGGCAGCGGCGCGTCCGCCCCGCACGCCTCCTGATACTTCTCCACCTCATCCCGCACCGGCTTGGGGAGCGACGCGAGATCGAGCGTCGGCTCGGGGGTCGGGGTGCCGGTGGCTGTGGGCGTGGCGGTCGCCGGCGTGCCGCTGGGTGACGCGCCCGGCACGCCGGGCAGCCGCGCACCGTTGAATGCGGCGAGCGCGACCAGTGCCACCGCCACCAGCAGGGCGACGATCAGCCACCACGACGGTCCGTCGCGGCGCGCCACGGGCGCACGCGGGCGCGCGGCCGCTGCCGCGGCCGCCGGGGCGACGGGGGCGTCCGGGGGGGCCACCGGGATCGCGGCGGCGGTGATCGCATCGGTGTCGGCCATGCCGGCCGGCGCGAGGAGGGCGTCCACCGGCTCGCCGGCCAGCCAGGACCGCAGGGCGGCCGCCACGGAGCCGACGTGCCGCGGGCGCTGCGCCGGATCGACGGCCAGGCAGGCCACCACGATGCGGGCGAGGGGCGGATCCACGCCGGGGAGCTCGGGAACGCCGCTCCGCTGCGCCTCGGCGAGCCCGACCGGAGTCGTCGCGTCGAACGGTGGGCGGCCGGTCAGCATCTCGTGGAGCACCGCACCGAGCCCCCACAGGTCGGTCCGCGGGCCGATCTCGCCGCCGCTCAGCTGCTCCGGCGCCATGTAGCGCAGCGTGCCCATCACGGTGCCGGTCACCGTCAGGCGCTCGGCGGCCTCGTCGAGGGTGCGGGCGATCCCGAAGTCGACCAGGCGTGCCCGCCCGTCGCGCTCCAGCAGGATGTTGCCCGGCTTGACGTCGCGATGGACGACGCCACGGCCGTGGGCGTGGTAGAGCGCCTCACCGACCTCGGCGCCGATCCGGGCCGCCTCGCGCGGCTCCAAAGGGCCCGCCGCGGCGAGCCGGGCGGCGAGCGAGTCGCCGTCGACCAGCTCGAGCACCACGGCGGGGGCCTCGCCGTCGGTGTCGACGTCGTACACGCCCACGATCCCCGGGTGCGCGAGCCCCGCCACGGCGCGCGCCTCGCTCGCCAGCCTGGCCCGCGAGCGCTCGTCGGGGAGCAGGTGCGGGTGGAGGAGCTTCACCGCGACGTCGCGCTGAAGCTGCTCGTCGTGGGCGCGCCACACCTCCGCCGAGCCACCCGTGGCCAGGCGGTCGGTCAGCCGGTAGCGGCCCAG
>DASSPJ010000107.1:0-5326 GCA_035699665.1 Candidatus Limnocylindria bacterium | reverse complement strand
TACAGCCTGGATGCCGAGGCGCGCCGCATCCTGGCGGGGCTCGGCTTCGCGCAGGCCGACATGGAGCGCCCGGTCGAGGAGTTCTCGGGGGGCTGGATGATGCGCGTCGCGCTGGCCCGGCTGCTGCTCGCCAACCCGGACGTCCTGCTCCTCGACGAGCCGACCAACCACCTCGACCTGGCGAGCGTGGAGTGGCTCCAGGACTTCCTGGCCGGCTATGCCGGCGCGATCGTGCTGGTGAGCCACGACCGCGACTTCATCAACGCGGTGGCCAACCGCGTCGTCGAGCTGGCCCACGGCCGTGCCACCGAGTACGTCGGCGACTACGCCGACTTCGTCGAGCAGCGCGACGAGCGCGAGGCGGCGCTCGAGGCGCAGGCCAGGAGCCAGCAGCGCAAGGTGGCCCACACCGAGGCGTTCATCGAGCGCTTCCGCTACAAGGCCACCAAGGCGCGCCAGGTGCAGAGCCGCATCAAGGCGCTCGAGAAGATGGACCGCGTCGCCGCCCCCAGGCGCGCGCGCCGCACGGTGCGGTTCCACTTCCCCGCCCCACCGCGTTCGGGGCGCACGGTGATCACCCTCGACGACGTCCGCAAGGCGTACGGCGAGCACGTCGTGTACGACGGCCTCGACTTCACCCTGGAGCGCGGGCAGAAGGTGGCGCTCATCGGACCGAACGGGGCCGGCAAGTCGACCCTGCTCAAGATCCTGGCCGGCGTCCTGCCGTTCGAGCGCGGCACCCGCGAGCTGGGGCTCAACGTGCGCGTGGCCTACTTCGCCCAGCACCAGGTCGAGGCCCTCGACCCGACCAACACCGTCTTCGAGGAGCTCGGCACGGCCACCGGGCGCCTGACCACCGACGACATGCGCAAGCTGGCCGGCGCGTTCCTCTTCTCCGGCGACGCGATCGACAAGAAGGTGCGCGTCCTGTCCGGGGGCGAGCAGACGCGCCTGGCGCTGGCCAAGCTGCTCGCCGATCCGGCGAACCTGCTCTGCCTCGACGAGCCGACCAACCACCTCGACATCGCCTCGCGCGACGTGCTCGAGGAGGCGCTCACCGAGTTCCCCGGCACGGTGGTCCTGATCACCCACGACCGGCACCTCATCCGCAGCGTGGCCAACACCATCGTCGAGATCGGCAACGGCACGGCCACGCTCTATCCCGGCGACCTGGAGGAGTGGGCGGCGCACCGCGGGATCGACCTCGATCACCGCGGCCTGGCCGAGGGCTTCGGATCACAGACCGATGCGGAGGCCGCCGCGGTCGCCTTCGGCGCCGCCCCGGGGGCGCACGACGGGGTGACCGCCACGCCGCGCGGGGTCGAGGCGCGGGCGCCGTCGCGCCCGCGCGAGAGCGCGGCGGATGCCGCCGCGCGCAAGCGCGCCGAGGCCGAGGCCCGCAACCGTCGCTACCGGCAGACCCACGGCGCTCGACAGCGCCTTGGGGAGGTGGAACGCGGGCTCGCCGCCGCGGAGGCCGAGGTGACCGAGACGACCGCTCGGCTGGCCGATCCATCGGTCTATGCCGACCCGCATGCCGTCCGCGAGCTGATCGAGCGCCACAACGCGGCGCGCGACCGCGTCACGGAGCTGAGCGCCGAACGGGAGGAGCTGAGCGCGACGCTCGCGACGGTCGGCTCGTGACCTTCGCGTCGCCGCGACCCCGCCTGGTGGGCGCCGGGCTGGTGGCCCTGGCCGCCGTCTGCTTCGGGACGCTGGGGCCGGTCACCCGCTTCGCCGACGAGGCGGGCGTCGGGTCGCTGGCGATCGTGACCTGGCGCGCCGCGATCGGCGGGCTTGCCATGCTGCTGCTGCTCGGCGTGCTGCGCGGCGCGGCAGGCCGTCGGCCGCTGGGGGTTGGCGACCTGCCGGTGCGCGACCGCTGGTTCGTGGGCGCCGGGGCGATCGCCAACCTGGTCCTCAACCTGGCGATGTTCATCGCCTTCGTGCGCATCGAGATCGGGCTGGCGCTGCTCCTCTTCTACGCCTACCCGGCGTTCGTGGCGCTGGCCTCGGTGGCGTGGTTCAGCGAGCGGCTCGACGGCGTGCGCTGGGGCGCCCTGGGCCTCTCGACGGTCGGGCTGGTGCTCACCCTGGCCGGCGCCGGGGAGCTCGGGTCGCTCGACCTGCTCGGGATCGGGCTGTCGATCATGGCCGGCGGCGCGCAGGCGTTCTACGTCCTCGCCGCGCGCCACGGCTTCGGCCGCATCCCGCCGGTCGAGGCGGCGGCGACCACCATGACCGTCGCCGCGCTCGGCTACGTGGTGATCGCCCTGGTGACGGGTGGCGCGGCGGGCCTGTTGGCGCCGCTCGCGTCGAGCGCCGCGCTGGTGCCGGTGCTCCTCGCCGGGGTGATCGGCGCGGCCATCCCGACGCTGGCGTTCATCACCGGCATCCGGATCCTCGGGGCGCCGCGCGCCGCGATCCTGGCCACGCTCGAGCCGGTGGTGGGCGTCCTGCTCGCGGCGCTCCTGCTCGGGGAGCAGCCGGCCGCGCTCCAGCTCGCCGGCGGGGCGCTGATCCTGGTGGCGGCGGTGCTGCTCCAGGTCGGCGGTGGACCGGCCGCCGAGCACGAGGCGGTGGGCGCGGCCTGAGGCCGGCGATTCATCGCGGGTCTGACGCCTCGGCATGGGTCCGGGGCTACGCCTCTTCGACTGATCGGGGGGTGTGACGCCCGAGCGCCCTGGGGGAGGCCGGCGAGGCGACGCGCGTACCGATGAATCGTATGAACGTAGCCCAGCAGGGCCATCCGGGCGCTGATCCACCGATTCATCGGTGGCGACGTCAGCGGCCCATGAACGAAGCGTGCACCGCCTGGGCGGCGGCGGCGGCCTGCTCGACCGGCACCTCGGCCCACACCACGCGCATCGGTCCGGCGTCGAAGGAGCCCTCGCCGGATGCGGGCAGCGGGAGCAGCTCGGGCACCAGCGCCGCGGGCCCCACCAGCGAGATGCGCGCCAGGCGCTCCTTGCGGTCGACCGCCAGCATGAGCGCACCGGGCACCTCCTCGGTGCCGCGGCCCAGGAGCGGGCGCACCACGGTCTGCGGCGCGGCGTCGTCCAGGGCGCGCACCACCAGGCGCAGCTTCCCCCGGCGCGCCCGTCGCACCGCCACGGGATGGACCACCTCCGACCCGAGCTCGGCCAGCAGCTCGAGCTGCACCGCGTCGACCAGCGGGAGGAAGCGCGCGCCGGGGACCAGGTGCGGGTCCGCCTCCATGACGCCGCCGACGTCCTTGAAGAGCTCGCAGCGGTCCGCCCGCAGGGCCACCGCCAGGACCACCGCCGAGAGGTCCGTTCCGCCGCGCCCGAGGGTCGTCAGCTCGCCGTGCTCGCCGATCCCCTGGAAGCCGGCCACCACCGGCACCAGGCCGCCGGCCAGCGCCGCGCGCAGCGGCCGCGACAGCACCCGCCGCACCTCCGCGCCCAGGTGTGCCGCGGCGGTCCGGATCCCGGCCTCGGCCCCGGAGAACGAGCGCGAGGGGATGCCATGCGCCTGGAGCCCCAGCGCAAAGAGCGCCGCCGACAGCGCCTCGCCGGTGGCCAGGGCGCGATCCGTCTCACGGGCGAAGGGCGAGTCACCGGCATGGCTCGGCTCCCGCAGCCACGGCGCGCCCTCGGGGAAGATGACCCGCGCCGCGCCCAGGATGGTGTCGGTCACGCCCTCGAAGGCGCTCACCACGACCACCGGTCGCAGCCCGGCGGCGCGCTGCCGTTCCACCACCGAGACGGCCTCCGCGATGTCCTCCGGCTGCCGCAGGACCGATCCGCCGAACTTGTCGACCACGACCGGGGCGGCTGCGTGCGGCACGGACACCGAGCGTCAGCCGCGGGCAGCTTGCGGCTGGGCACCGATTCCCGGGCCGCGCGGGAGCACGCCGCTGGGGCCGGCCAGGATCGCCGGCACCTCGTCGAGCCCGTGGATGCGCCGCACGTCGGTCGGCGCCTCGCCGCCCAGGCCGTTGATGTTCGGGCCCTCCGTCCGATCGAGCCACAGCGCGTCGATCCCCGCGCTCCACGCCCCGCGGACGTCGGCACGGTACGAGTCGCCGACCATCAGCGCCTCGTCGGGCGTGACCCCGGCACGATCGAGCGCGACGCCGAAGAAGGCGGGGTTCGGCTTGGCGAGGCCCACCGCGCCCGACGCGAGGACGAAGTCCAGGTAGCGGTCCAGCTCCAGCCCGGCCAGGATGTCGCGCAGGTTGGAGCCCCAGTCGCTCACCACGCCGATGCGGACGTCGCCGCGCGCGCGAACCGCCTCGAGCATCGGCACCGCATCGGGATAGGGCTCCCAGGCGTCGGTGGCGAACTGGCTGGCCAGCACCCGGTCGAGCATCTCGCGGCGCGCGTCGAGACCCAGCCGGTCGAGCATCAGCTCGTGGTAGCGGCGCCAGTACGCGTCGATCCGCGCGTCATCGGTCCAGGTGTCGTTGCCGGGGCGGTGGTACTCGTCCCAGAACCAGCGGTCGGCGACCTCCCAGGCGGCGCGCAGCTCGTCCTGCCCGACGGCATGCCCGTCCTCGGCCAGCACCCCGGTCAGCGCATCGGCCAGCGAGCGCCGCGGGGAAAGCAGCGTGAAGCCGGCGTCGAGGAGGAGGAGTCGGTAGGCCATCGTGGTTCAGCACGGTAGCGGACCGATGCATCCCGCGTCGCGCTGCTGCCCTCGCGCTCCCGCTAGGATGCGTGGCATGCGCGGAAGGCACGCGGCCGACGCCTCCACCGACCGCTGGCAGCGGCACGACTGGTGGGGCGCCACCATCGACACGCCCGATCCCCTGGCCCTGGCGCGCTTCTATGGTGCGCTGCTGGGATGGGAGGTCACCGGCGGCGATGGCGACGGCACCAGCGCGGCGATCAGCTCGGGCGAGGGGGTCGCCTACATCGGCTTCGAGAAGGTCGACGACTATGAGCCGCCGGTGTGGCCCGGTCAGCCCGGCAAGCAGCGGATGATGATGCACCTGAGCTTCGAGGTGAGCGACCTCGAAGCCGCCACCCAGCACGCCGTGGAGCTCGGAGCGCGGCTGGCGGACCACCAGCCGCTCGAGCGCACCAGGACCTTCCTGGACCCCGACGGCCACCCCTTCTGCCTGTACGCCGGGGAGTGAGCCTCACCGAAACCGCGGCGGTGCGGGCGGACATCGCGGCGTGGTACGCGGTCGAGCACCGTGACTTCCCATGGCGCGGCCTGACCGATCCCTACGCCATCCTGGTCAGCGAGGTGATGCTCCAGCAGACGCAGGCCGGTCGCGTCGCGGAGCGCTTCCCGACATTCATGCAACGGTTTCCCAGCGCCGCCGCGCTGGCGGCGGCGCCGAGCGCCGCGGTGC
>DASSPJ010000106.1:0-3164 GCA_035699665.1 Candidatus Limnocylindria bacterium | reverse complement strand
GGGTGCGGCGCTCCAGGAATCACGACCAAGCTCATCCGCCCTCACCCTCACCTGGCGCCTCGTCACGGGGCGAGCGTCGCCGGATCGACATCTCGACCGTCCCGCCCTCCACGCCGAGCGTGGCGGACTCCTCCGCGCCGTCGAGCACGGCGTCGGGGCCGATCTCGAGCGACGTCGCCAGCAGCTCACCGGCGAGCCAGTCGCGGTGCGGCGCCAGGCGGTCAGCGAGCTCGGGTGGCGCCGTGACGGCCACCTCGATGCGGTCCGCGAGGTCGTAGCCGGCGGCCTTGCGCAGGTTCTGGAGCCGATGCGCCAGCTCGCGCGCCAGGCCCTCCGCCTCGAGCTGCGGCGAGAGCTGCGTGTCGAGCGCGACGAGGATGCCGCCCTCCTCGGCCACCTCGTGACCGGCGCGGGCACGCGCGGTGAGCTGGAACTCGTCGGCGGCCAGCGTCACGCCCCCGGCGGTCACGGTCCCGTCGTCGTTGGCGGTCCAGTCGCCGCTCCGCGCGGCGGCCATGATCCGCCCCACCTCCTTCCCGTGGCGCGGTCCGATGACCGGGAGCAACGGGTAGAGCGAGCGCTCGACGAGCTCGGAGTCCTCGCCGATCAGCTCGAGCGCCTTCACGTTGAGCTCCTCGAGCACGGTGGCGACGAGCTCGTCGGCCAAGGCGCGATCGTCAGCCAGCGCGGCGGCCCCTCCCGGCAGCTTGACCCGCACCGCGGCCAGCGGCTGGCGCGTGCGCACGCCCGACGCGCTCCGCGCCGCCCGACCCAGCGCCACCACCGCGCGCGCCCGCTCCATCGCCGCTTCGAGCGCCGCGTCGCGGGAGTCGGGGTCGGCCTCCGGATACGGCGCCAGGTGCACCGAATCGGGTGCGGCGCCATCCACCGCCACCACCAGGTTGTCCCACACCGCGTCGGCGACGTGCGGCAGCATCGGCGCGAGGAGGCGGGTCACGTCGACCAGCACGCGGTGCAGGGTGGCGAAGGCGGCGCGCTTGTCCGCGTCGAGCTCGCCCTTCCAGAAGCGGCGCCGGTTGCGGCGCACGTACCAGCCGGAGAGGTCCTCGACCACGAACGCCTCCACCGCCCGGGCGGCGCGCGGCGGGTCGTAGGCGGCGAGCGCCTCGCGAGCGACGCCGATCACCGTGTCGAGCCGGGACAGGATCCATCGGTCCAGGAGGGTGCGGGCGCCGGCGGCGCCATCGGTCTGGTCCGGTCTCCAGCCGTCCAGGCGGGCATAGCTGACGAAGAAGGCGTACGTGTTCCACAGCGGCAGCAGGAAGCGGCGCACCACCTCGTGGGCGGGGCCGTAGCCGAAGTTGAGGTTGGTGGCCGGCGTGGTGGTGCAGAACAGCCAGCGCATGACGTCGGCCCCGATCCGCTCGGCGGCATCGTCGAACCAGATCGCATTGCCGCGGCTCTTGTGCATCTCCTCGCCGTGCTCGTCGCGCATCAGCGCGTAGGCGAACAGGTTGCGCGCCGGCGCCTGGCCGGTCATGACCGTCGACTCGGCGATCAGCGCGTAGAACCAGTTGCGGAACTGGCCGGGGAACGACTCGGTGATGAGGTCGGCCGGGTACCAGCGCGCCCACTCCTCGCGGTCGGTCATCCAGCCCATGGTGGAGAGGCCCACGATCCCCGCATCGAGCCACGGGTTGCCGACGTCGGTGGTGCGCCGCGCCCGCCCGCCGCAGGCGCTGCAGGCGATCTCGACCGCGTCGATCCACGGCCGATGCGGTGAGCGCCCGTCGAACGCCTCCCAGCCGGCGACGGCGCGCTCGCGCAGCTCCTCGCGCGAGCCGATCACCTCCCACGCGTCGCAGTCACCACACTCCCAGATCGGCAGCGCCAGCCCGTAGTAGCGCTTCTTGCTGATCATCCAGTCGCCCATGTTGCGCAGCCAGTCGAGCTCGCGCTCCTCGAGGCCGATCCCCTCGGGCAGCCAGTTCATGGACCGCGTCGCGTCCGAGAGCGGCGCGCGCAGCGGGTCCATGGCGATGAACCACTCGTCGACGAGGCGGAACACGAGCTGCGTCTGGCAGCGCCAGCAGACCGGGTACTGGTGCCGGTACTGCTCCCGTGCGACCAGCAGGCCCTTCGCCTCCAGGTCGGCGGCCACGGCGGTGGCGAGGTCGTCCTGGGGGTCGGGCGTGGCGCCGGCGAAGCGGCCGGTCTGCCACCCGTAGCCGTCGCGGAAGACACCGAACTCGTCGATCGGGTCGAGCACCGCCAGGTCGTACTGCCGTGCGAGCGCGAAGTCCTCCTGGCCGCAGCCGGGGGCGATGTGCACGATCCCGGTCCCCTCCTCGTCGCTCACCTCGTCCCAGGCGATGACCCGGTGCTCCACGCCGGCCGCCACCGGCAGCTCGTCGAACGGCCCGGCGTAGGCCAGGCCGACCAGCTCCGACCCCGCGGCCTCGCGCAGGATGGCGGCGTCGCCCGCGACCCGCGCCCGAGAGCCGTGGCTCACCCACCAGCGCCGGCCGTCACGGCCCTCCACCAGCTGGTAGGTGAGCGCCGGGTTGACGGCCGCCGCCACGTTGCTCGACAGCGTCCACGGCGTGGTCGTCCAGACGAGCAGGTCCTCGCCCTCGTGGCCGGGGCTGGTCAGCGGGAGCCGGATCGTCAGCGACAGGTGACGCAGGTCGCGGTAGCCCTCGGTCGCGATCTCCATGTTCGAGAGGCCGGTCCCGCAGCGGGGGCACCACGGCATGACATCGTGGCCGCGGTAGACGAGGCCGCGCCGATGGCACTCGGCCAGGAAGGCCCAGATGGTGTAGTTGTTCTCGTCCGAGTTGGTGTAGTAGCTGTGGTCCCAGTCCATCCAGTAGCCGAGCCGCTTGCTCTGCTCGGTCTGGATGGCGGCGAAGCGGTCGACCCGCGCCTTGCACAGCTCGACGAAGCGATCGATGCCGTAGGCCTCGATCTCGCGCTTGTTGGTGAAGCCGAGCTCCTTCTCGACCTCGACCTCGATCCACAGGCCCTGGCAGTCGAACCCGTTCTGGTAGCGCTGCCGCTCACCGAGCATGGTGTGGAAGCGCTGGAAGAGGTCCTTGTAGGTGCGGCCCCAGGCATGGTGGACGCCCATCGGGTTGTTGGCGGTGATCGGCCCGTCCAGGAAGCTGAAGCGACGCTCCGCGGCTGCGTTGCGCGCCAGGTAG
>DASSPJ010000105.1:0-5725 GCA_035699665.1 Candidatus Limnocylindria bacterium | reverse complement strand
CGTACGTTCTCGCGCTGGATCAGGCCGATCAGGCTGTCGATGATGTCCGCGCGCTCCACGCCGTACTGCGTGCGCAGGACGTGGGCGCATTCGGCAAGGGCCACCGCCGACACGCCGATCTCATCGGTTCCGTCGATGAGGGCTGCGGCCTTCCGCGCCTGGGCCGCGGGCGTGCCCACCAGGTAGCGGACGAGCACCGAGGTGTCGACGCTGATCACGGCCCGCGATCGGGATCGGCAGTCTCCCACGCCGCCTGTCGGAGCGCCTCCCACGACTCGTCGCAGGGCCGCCGCGCCACCTTGGCCTTCAGGCTTCCCGCGAGCGAACGCGAATGGCGTCCCGGCACCACCTCGATGACGATCCGGCCGTCCTCGATCCTCTGGACCGCCTCGTCACCGGCGTGGATGCCGAGCTCCTCCCGGATCGCCTTCTCGATCGTGATCTGGCCGCGTTCGCCTACTCGACTGCTCACGATATGAATCTATCCCGCGCGTATGACTCACGTCAAGCATGGCCGCGCCCTCGGGATGGAGTGAAGCGACAGCTGAGCCAGATCTCGGCACTCACACTCACTACGGAACGACTCCTGGACCAGATGGCATCGCGTACGCTACGACGTCAAGCCACGGTGGCTCTGAGTAGGACCGGAGGAGGGTTCGGGCTGATGGAATTTCGACGAATGGTTCGCGGCGCTCACGCGCTCGGCCTGAGCGCGGTGCTGCTGCTCAGCGCGTGCGGCGGGATCGCCGCCACGCCCTCGGGGGCCGCGGGCGACGAGGTCCCGAAGGTGTTCGGCGCCTTTGCGACGCAGATCGAGGAGCCGTGGGACGGTGTGATCCACAGCGCACTCGAGGGCGAGCAGGAGGCCGGCCGGATCGAGTACTCGTTCACTGACGACATCGGCTACGCCGGTGACATGGAGCGCGTGCTGCGCGAGACCGCCGAGCAGGAGCAGCCCGACATCATCTTTGGCGACGCCTTCGGCAACGAGGAGGCGGTCCGCGCCGTGGCGGCTGACTATCCCGACATCGCCTTCGTCTTCGGATCGGGCGGCGGGCCCGCTGAGCCGAACTTCAGCGTCTTCGACAACTGGATCCATGAGCCCGCGTACCTGGCGGGCATGCTGGCCGGCGGGGTCACCGAGTCGAACGTGCTCGGCGTCGTGGGCGGCTACCCGGTGCCGGAGGTGAACCGCATCGTCAACGCCTTCATTGCCGGCGCGCAGGAGACGAACCCCGACGTGGAGGTCAAGGTCACCTTCCTCAACAGCTGGTTCGACCCGGCCGCGGCCAAGGAGGCGGCCCTCGCCCAGGTCGGCGCCGGCGCGGACGTCCTGTTCGCCGAGCGGTTCGGCGTGATCGAGGCGGCGCAGGAGAATGACCTGGTTGCCATCGGCAACATGAGCGATCAGGAGTCGCTGGCCCCCGAGCACGTGGCGACCAGCGTGACCTGGAACATGGTGCCGACCGTCGCGTACGTGATCGACCAGGTGATCGCGGGCTCGTACACGGCGCAGGATCTCAAGGACTTCTCGATGGTCGCCAAGGGCGGTGCCGCGCTGGCACCGATCAACGCGGACGTGGTGGGCGGCATCCCGGACGACCTCGTCGCGCTCATCGAGGAGCGCGAGAGCCAGATCAAGGCCGGCACGTTCCGCGTGAACATCAGCGAGGACACGCCGCCGGGCTCGACCATCCCGGACGCGTAGCCACCGGAAGGTCGTGACCGACAGCGCGCCGGCACTGGAGCTGCGCGGGATCACGAAGAGGTTCGGGGACCTCGTCGCCAACGACGGCATCGATCTCGATGTACGGGGCGGCGAGGTCCACGCGCTGCTCGGCGAGAACGGGGCTGGGAAGACGACGGTCATGCGCATCGCGTATGGCCTGGCGCACGCCGATGCCGGAGAGATCCTGGTGCAGGGCCGCCCGATCACGGTTCGCTCACCACGCGACGCAATTCGGGCCGGGCTTGGCATGGTGACCCAGCACTTCGCGCTGGTGAGACCGATGTCGGTGGCGGAGAACCTGGCGCTCGGGCGCGCTCGAGGGCTGGCCCTGGACCTCGCCGAAGCCGCGCGCCGTGCGGCACAGGCCTCTGAGCGCTTCGGAATCCGGGTCGATCCGTCGAGGCGCGTGGCGGACCTGTCGGTTGGCGAGCAGCAGCGCGTCGAGATCTTGAAGGCGCTGTCGCGGGACTGCCGCGTCCTGATCCTGGATGAGCCGACGGCCGTCCTCGTCCCCGCCGAGGTCGACTCGCTGTTCGGCACGCTGCGCGCCCTCGTCGCCGATGGCCTGGCCGTCGTCTTCATCAGCCACAAGCTGGCCGAGGTGCGCGCGATCAGTGACCGGGTGACCGTGCTCCGCCGCGGAAAGCTGGCCGGCACGGTGCCGGGTTCCACTGACGAGCGCGAGCTCGCGCGCCTCATGGTGGGCCGGCCGACGTTCGGCGTGGCACGCCCCTCGGACGGCCCGGTCGAAGCCGCCACCCCGGTCCTCGCCATCTCCGGGCTGCACGCCACCGGCGCAGGCGGCCTCCCGGCACTGACCGACGTTGCGCTCGAGGTGGCCGCCGGTGAGATCGTCGGCATCGCGGGCGTATCCGGCAACGGCCAGACCGAGCTGGTCGAGGTCCTTGCCGGCATGCGGCGGCCGACGAGCGGGTCGGTCCGCGTGGGCGGAGAGGAGGTGGCCGGCGGAGACCCGCAGCGCATGATGCGAGCCGGCATCGGGAGGATCCCGGAGGATCGGCACGCGAGCCTGATCGGCGATCTGTCGGTCGCGTACAACCTCGTGCTCGAGCGGCTCGACGACTTCCGGCGGGGCGGTCGGATCGACGAGGCTTCGATTCGCCGCCACGCGCACGAGCTGATCGAACGCTTCGACATCCGCGCCCGTCCCGACGATCCGGTCGCGTCCCTGTCCGGTGGGAACATCCAGAAGGTGCTCCTGGCGCGGGTGCTCTCGCGGGACCCGCGGGTGATCGTCGTCGCACAGCCCACCAGGGGCCTGGACGTGGGGGCCACCGAGTACGTGCGCTCGCAGCTGCTGGAGCGCCGGGCAGCCGGTGCCGCCATCCTGCTCGTCTCGGAGGATCTCGACGAGCTGCTGGCCCTGGCCGATCGGCTAGTCGTCTTCTACGAGGGACGCGTGGTCGGCGCCATGCCGCGCGCCGACGTGGACGTGGAGCGGCTGTCCATGCTGATGGCCGGCCGGGGAGCGGCGGCGTGAGGCGCATCTCGCCGTGGTCGACGCCGGCCCTGGTGGTGTCGGCGGTCCTCATCACCTTCGTCATCACCGCCGGGCCGATCCTCGTGGCGGGCGCGAATCCGATCGAGGCCTACGTCGCCTTCGTCGTCTTGCCGTTGACCTCGCAGTTCACCCTGCTCGAGGTGCTCGTCACCTCGACGCCGATCATGCTCACCGGTGCCGCGGTGGCGATCGCCTTCCGCGCGGGCTACTGGAACATCGGGGCCGAGGGCCAGCTGCTGCTGGGTGCCATCGCCGCGGCCGGGATCGGGACGTTGGTCGGCGGGATCCCGCCGATCCTGGCGCTGCCGATCATGGTGGCGGGCGGTGCCATCGCCGGGGCCGCGTGGGCGATCGTGCCGGCGCTGCTTCGCGTGCGCTTCGGGATCGACGAGGTGGTGACCACCCTCCTGCTCAACCCGGTCGCGCTCCTCCTCGTCAACGGGCTCCTCCACGGCCCGTGGCGTGACCCGGTCACCGGGTTCCCGGAGTCGCCGCGCATCGCGGCCACCGCGGAATTCCCCACGCTCGTCGAGCGATCGCGCCTGCATCTTGGGTTCCTCCTCGCCCTCGTCGTCATCGCGGCGGCGTGGTATGTCCTGGCCCGCACGCCGGCAGGACTGCGGCTCCGGGCCACGGGGCTGAGCCCGCATGGCGCCCGCTTCGCCGGGATCAACGTCGGCGCCACGATCCTCGGGGCAGCGCTGGTGAGCGGGGCCATTGCCGGCATCGCCGGCGTGAGCGAGGTGGCGGGCATCCAGAACCGGCTGACCGGCGGCCTGTCACCGGGCTATGGCTACACCGGGATCGTGGTCGCCATGCTCGGCACGCTGGCCATGCCCGGTGTGGCCGTCGCCGCGATCTTCCTGGGCGACCTCACCGTCGGCGCCAGCTCGGCGGCGCGCTCCCTGGGCATCCCGTCGCAACTCGGCGCGGTGACGCAGGGCGTGCTGCTGCTCACCACCGTCGCGCTCCTCGCCGTCCGGCGGCATCGCGCGCGACGGACCGACGGAGCCGATGCCGGACCGGGCGGGGCCGTCGACAGTGCCGCGGAGGTCGCCACGTGACCTTCCTCGTCGACCTCCTGGCGGCCACGCTGCGCAACGCGACGCCGCTCGTCTACGGCACCGTGGGCGAGACGTATGCCGAGCGCAGCGGCGTCCTGAACCTCGGCATCGAGGGCACGATGTACGCCGGCGCGTTCACCGGGTTCGCCGTCGCGTGGGTCACCGGTTCGCCGCTCGCCGGGCTCCTCGCGGCGATCATGGTCGGCATCCTGGCGGGCGCGATCATGGCCCTCATGACGGTGACCTTCGGCGCCAACCAGCACGTCTCCGGCATCGGCCTGACCATCGGCCTCATCGGCCTCAGCGAGTTCGCGAACCGCCTGATCTTCCAGGGTGGCGAGCTCCAGCGCATCCAGCCGATGCCGACCGTCAACCCCCTGGCCGGCGCCGGCCTGCTCGGCGGCATCTTCGACCAGTACGGGCTCACCTGGGTGGCGTTCCTCGTCGTCGTGCCTGCGGCGTGGTGGGTGCTTCAGCGCTCCAGCTTCGGGCTCGAGATCCGGGCGGTCGGCGAGAACCCGGAGGCGGCCGACGCGGCGGGCGTCGACGTGGCACGAACCCGGTACCTGGCGCTCATCATCGGCGGGGCGCTGATGGCCATCGGCGGCGCGTTCTTCACGCTGGCGCTGCTCGGCAGCTTCACCCTGGACATCATCGCCGGACGCGGCTGGGTGTGCGTCGCGCTGGTGATCTTCGGCCGCTGGCGCATCGGCCGCGGCGTGATCGGCGCGCTCCTGTTCTCGCTGATCTTCTCGCTGCAGTTCCGGCTGCGCATCCTGCCCGAATTCGCGGCTCTGCCATTCGAGGTGCTGCTGGCCCTTCCGTACCTCGTCATCATCGGCGCACTGGCGCTCTCCGGCCGCAACGTCGCCTACCCGGGGGCCTACCTCAAGCCCTACCGCCGCAGCTGAACCACGAAGGAGGACCGATGGACCCCAGCACTCACGAACGCGACCTCGCCGGCCTGCAGCACGCCATCGCGGAGGCGAGGATCGGAAGATCGGAGGGCGGGGTGCCGATCGGCGGCGCGCTCATCGCCGACAACGGGACGGTGCTGGCCGTGGGCCACAACCGGCGCGTCCAGCAGAACAGCGCCATCCGGCACGGCGAGACCGATGCGCTCGAGAACGCCGGCCGGCTCCCCGCATCGGTCTACCGCCGCTCGACGATGTACACCACCCTGTCGCCGTGCGACATGTGCACCGGCGCCATCCTGCTCTACGGCATCCCCCGCGTCGTGATGGGCGAGAACCGCACGTTCATCGGCGGCGAGGACTACCTCCGTCAGCGCGGCGTGGAGGTCGTCAACCTCGACTCGCAGGAATGCGTCGACCTCATGGACGAGTTCATCGCCGCCCACCCGGAGATCTGGAACGAGGACATCGGCGAGGAGTAGGCGCTCGCCGAGCG
>DASSPJ010000104.1:0-2697 GCA_035699665.1 Candidatus Limnocylindria bacterium | reverse complement strand
GACGCCGGGCGCGGCAAGCACGCCCGACGCGGTGACGAGGACGAGGAGCAGGGCGCTGAGAAGGGATGCGGGACGCGACACGATTGGGCTCTGGTGCTCCGGTGCGTGCCGGTTGCGAGCGCGGTGCCCCGCGTGCTCGGGCGGCTACGGAGTCGAGCCTAGGAGTGCACCCATCCACCCGGAACCGGACCATGGTCCCGGCCCGATGGTCCGGCGTGCGGCGGTCAGCTCGCGGCGAGCAGCTCCAGCAGGCGCGGCGTGGCCGCCTGGACCGCGCGCCCACGGTGCGAGATGCGGTCCTTCTCGGCCTCGGGCAGCTCGGCGGTGGTCACGCCCGAGGGGAGCAGGAAGACCGGGTCGTAGCCGAATCCGCCGTCGCCGCGGGGGCGGGTCGCGACCAGTCCCTGCATGACGCCGCTGAAGACCTCGATGCGCGGGGCGGCGTCGGTCGGGATGCCGATCGCCAGCACGCACACCATCCGCGCCCGCCGGTCGCGCGTGTCGCCGAGCTGCTCGAGGAGGTACGCCACCTTGTCGGTCACCTGCGGGCCGCCGAAGCGCCCGGTCCGGACGCCCGGCCCCCAGCCCAGCGCCGCGGCCTCGAGCCCCGAATCGTCCGCCAGGGTGAGCATGCCCGCCGCGCGGGCATAGGCATCGGCCTTGGCGCGGGCGTTCTCGGCGTACGTGTCGTGCGGCTCCTCGACGTCGAGGTCGATCCCGACCTCGTCGGGCATCACCACCCGGGCCGGAAGGTGCGCCAGGAGGCGGGAGAACTCGCGGCGCTTGCCCGGGTTGGTGGTCGCGAGGAGGAGGTCGGTCACTCGGCCGCGTCGGCGGCCACGGCGGCCTGCTGGAGGGCGAACAGCTGCCGGATGCCGGCGGCGGCGAGATCGGTCATCGCGTTCATCTGCGCCCGATCGAAGGCCCTGTGCTCGGCGGTGCCCTGCACCTCGACGAAGCGGTCGTCACTGAGCATCACGACGTTGAAGTCGACGTCGGCGGTCGAGTCCTCCGCGTAGTTGAGGTCGAGGTGGGCGACCCCGCCGAGCATCCCGACGCTGACCGCCGCCACCTGCGCCGTCATGAGGTGCCCCATCCCGTATCGGTTCATCGCCCGCGCCAGGGCGACGTAGGCGCCGGTGATGCTTGCCGTGCGCGTGCCGCCGTCCGCCTGGATCACGTCGCAGTCCAGGGTGATCGTCCGCTCGCCCAGCCGGTCGAGCGCGACGACCGAGCGCAGGCTGCGACCGATGAGGCGCTGGATCTCGTGCGTGCGGCCGCCGATCTGCCCGCGCGCGGCCTCGCGCTGGCTGCGCTCGGTGCCCGCCCGCGGCAGCATGCTGTACTCGGCGGTCACCCACCCGGCCCCCTTGCCGCGCATCCAGCCGGGGACGCGATCCTCGATGGTGGCCGCGCAGATGACGCGCGTGTCGCCGACCCGGATGAGGACCGATCCCTCCGCGAACTTGAGGTAGTCGGCGACGATCTTCACCGGGCGGAGCTGATTGGGAGCGCGTCCGTCCGGGCGGCGCGCGGCGGCGATGCTGGTCATGAGGCGCCGATTCTACGTGCTACCGTCGCCGAACCGATGCGCCTGCTCGTCCTCACCGCGCGCTACCCGCTCCCCGAGCAGCCTGCCGCCGGGGCCTTCGTGCGGCGCCGCCTGGCCGACCCCGAGCTCGAGGCGACGGTCGTCGCACCCCCCACCCTCCGCAGCCCGGCCTGGCGCCGGTATGGCGGGCTGCTGTGGCGGGGCCTCACCGCGCGCGGGCCGTTCGACGGCGTGGAGGGGCATTTCGTGCTCCCCTCCGGGGTCGTGGCGCTGCTCGTCGCGCGGCTGCGTCGCCTGCCGCTCGTGGTCGTGGCGCACGGCTCGGACGTGGGGCCCATGGCGCGCGGGGGTCTGCGGCGCTGGCTGGCGCGACGCGTCGTCCGCGGCGCCGACCTGGTGGTCGCCAACTCGGAGGCGACGCGCGCCGCCGTCGCCGAGCTCGGCGCCGAGGCGGTGGTGATCCCGCCCGGGATCGAGCTCGAGCGATTCGCCGTGCGGCCGCGGCCTCCCGCCGGCGAGCGGCGGATCCTCTACCTCGGCGGCGCCGACCCCGACAAGGGGCTCGACGTGGCGCGCCGCCTGGCCGACACGCTCCTCGGGCCGGGGCTCAGGGTGGTCGATCCCGAGGAGATCCCGGGCATCCTGGCCGAGCATGACGTGCTGCTCATGCCGTCTCGCCGCGAAGCGTTCGGGCTCGCGGCGGCGGAGGCCATCGCCGCGGGGCGCTGGGTCGTCGCCGCCGACGTGGGCGGGCTGCGCAGCGTGGTCACCCCGGGACGCAACGGGACGCTGGTCGCCGACGACGACTGGGCGGGCGCCCTGGCGCGCGTCCCCGACTACGATCCGGCTGCCGTGGCAGCCACCGCGGCGCGGTTCGACGTGCGGGAGCAGCGCCGCGCCATGGCGGCCGCCTGGGCGACGGTGCTCCGCGCGCGGCGCGGTTAGGGCAGGGCGGCGCTGATCTCGTTGACGACGCCGTTCGAGATGGCGCCGGTGCTGCCGAGGACGAAGACCTCGTCGGGGGCGAGGCGCTGCAGCTCGACGGCGACCGCATCGGGCAGGTCGGTCGGCTTGACGAGGAGCACCGGACCCGGCACCAGGGCCGCCACCGGACCGCCGGCAAGGCCGTCCGGGAACGCGGTGCC
>DASSPJ010000103.1:0-2678 GCA_035699665.1 Candidatus Limnocylindria bacterium | reverse complement strand
GGGCACCACGCTCAACGCGGGACGCGACGGGATGCCCGGCTACGGCGGCACGCTCTACCTCACCGGCACGCATCTTGTACTGGCCGGCCAGGTGACCATGTCGATTCCACTGGGCGACATCACCGAGACCGCCCTTGCCGGCGAGCGGCTGCTGCTCACGCTGCGCAACGGCGAGGGGCTCACGCTCGACGTGGGCCAGCCGCGCCTCCTTCGCGCTGAGCTCGCAGCTGTGCGACACTTGTCGAGACCATGAGCCGGCTCACACAGCGGCTCGGGCAGCGTACCGAGCGCATCGAGGGGAACGGGGAGACCGCCGCCGAGGCACCGACGGTCGGCATCCAGCCGCGCGGCGTCCCGCTCGCCGAGGTCCAGGCCACCTACGACACCGCCCGCGCCGAGTGGCTCGACGCCCTTCGCGAGTCACGCCAGGGCGGCAACCGGCCGCTCGCCCGCCTGGCGCTCGCGCAGAAGACCTACGAGGACGCGGCCGCCGCCCTGGAGCGCGCCCGCGCCGACGACGAGCTGGAGCGCCAGCGCCTCGAGATGGTCCGCCGTCGTCGGGAGGAGACGCAGCGCCGCGTCGAGGCCATCGCCAACCAGTCAGCCGCCTGGGATCGCGTGCACGACGAGGCGCAGCAGGCGCGCCAACGGGCCGGGTTCCTGGGCCGCATCTTCGGCCGCCGCCGCTAGCCCCCCGGCGATCCCTCTGCCGCGCTGCCCCGCAGCCGACGCGCCGCCTCGGCGCGGTTGCGGACCGCGAGCTTGCGCAGCACCGCGCTGACGTGGCTCTCCACGGTGCGCGTGGAGATCGTCAGCGCATCGGCGATCTCGCGGTCGGTGAGGCCCGACTCCAGCAGGCGCAGCACCTCCATCTCCCGCGAGCTCAGGGACGCCAGCTGCGCGTCCGCATTCTCGATCGGCGTGCCGCGGACGAAGTGCTCGAGCGCCTGGGCCGCCAGGGCACGCGGCATCGGGAGGTCGCCCTGGCGAATGCCGCGCACCGCGCGCAGCAGCGCGTCGGCGGGGAGGTCCTTGGTCAGGTAGCCCGCCGCGCCGTGACGGATCGCCTCGATGAGGTTGCGGCGATCGGTCGACACGGTGAGCATCACGATCCGCGTGCCGGGCAGCCGCGGGGCGATCTCGCGCACCAGGTCGACGCCACTCATGCCGGGCAGGTCGATGTCGAGCAGCAGGACGTCGGGGCGCAGGTCGGGCGCCACGCGCAGCGCCTCCTCGGCGGTGGCGGCCTCGCCGACCACCTCGATGTCCGGCGCGGTCAGCGCCTGGCGGATCGCGGACCGCACCAGCGCGTGGTCGTCGACCAGGAGCACGCGGAGCGGGCCGGGGGCGCCATCGGTCATGCGGTCGTCTCCGTCGGGCGAATCGGGACCGTGAGTGCCAGCCGCGTGCCATCCTGCGGCCGCGCGTCCACCTCGATCGAGCCGCCGATCAGGGCGGCCCGCTGCCGCATGCTCTCCATTCCGAACCCTCCCCCGTCGCCGCTGCGCGGATCGAACCCGCGGCCGTTGTCCACGATGCTCACCCGCAGGCCGTCGGGCACGCCATCCAGGCGGATGCGGACCGTCGTCGCGTCGGCGTGCTTGCGGACGTTGTTGAGCGCCTCCTGCACGATCCGCAGCACCTCGGCGCGGGCCTTGGGAGGCAGCGTGGGAACGGCCTCCCCGCGCTCGACGACGGCCCGGATCCCGAAGCGGTCGGCGTAGTCCTCCACGAAGCGCTCGATGAGCCCGTCGAGCGGCGCATCGTCGGCGAGCCGGAGCGCCATGACCGACTGGCGCGCCTCGGTGAGCGCCGCGTCGATCGCATCGGTGACCTCGCCGGCCAGGGTCGACTGCTCGTCGCTCAGCGGTCCCGCCTGCTGGAGGCGGGTCTGCTTGAGCTTGGCGTACCACAGGTCCTGCGCCAGCCCGTCGTGGATCTCGCGAGCCAGGCGGGCGCGCTCCTCGAGCGCGGCGCGGCCCGCATCGGCCTCGCGCAGCCGGACCAGCTCGACGTTGGCCGTCCGCAGCGCCTGGATGTCGGATCGCCGCTCGGCCGACAGCCCGAGCAGCAGGGCGAGGTAGAAACCCAGCCGCAGCAGGTCGGCGCTGGTCACCAGGCCGGCATACGCGCCGGGGTGGATGCCCGCATGCACCTGGCTGAAGGCCGCGATCATCAGGCCGGCGGCCAGCGACGCGTCGCCGACCCGCCCGGTCACGCGCCAGTCACGGAAGCCGAGCCAGCCGGCTGCCAGGTAGCCCAGCGCCACGGCCAGCTGGAGCGCGAAGAGCAGCCGGCCGGCGTCCGCGCCGAGCGGCTGGTCCGGGTTGCTGACCAGCCGGGTGAGGGCCGCGGGATCCACCACCTCGGGCAGCGGGGCGTCGAACGCCACCAGCAACGCCACCAGACCGAGAACGGCGAGCGTCGGACCCCAGGTGACCAGCCGCGCGCGGGCCCCCGAGAGACGGGTGCGCCGCAGCCCGACCACGGCGGCCGCCACCAGCAGGGTCGCCGTCACCAGCCGCGACAGGACCCCGGTCACGATCGGCAGCTGGCCCGGGTCGCGGAGGCTGCTCTGAAAGGTCGCCTCCCAGCCGCCGACCGCGATCACCAGCGTCGCCAGGTTGTACGAGCCGAGCATGGTGAACGCGCTGGCCTGGAGCAGCGAGCGGACCTCG
>DASSPJ010000102.1:0-4294 GCA_035699665.1 Candidatus Limnocylindria bacterium | reverse complement strand
TGGTCCGCCACCGCGGTCACCGTGGCGCGCATCTCGCGCCCGGCGGCATCGGGACGGCCGCGCAGGTCGAGCAGCGCCTCCATCCCGGCCACGCCGACCGCGACGTTGACGATCCCGTTGCGCCACGGCCGCCCGAAGGAGTCGCTCACCACGACCGCCGGCGCCACCCCAAGCCGCTCGCGCAGCCCGTCGCGGATGCGGGCCGCCGAGCCATCGGGGTCGACCGGCAGGAGCGTCGCCGCGTCGCCGGTGCCGACGTTCGACAGGTCCACCCCGGCGTTGGCGCACACGAACCCGTGATGCGTCCGGCTGATGATGAGACCGCCCGGACCGATGCGCACGATCTCCGCCGACTCCCGCAGCACCAGCTCCACCTGCCGCGGATCGCGGCCCCACCGCGCGCCGAACTCCACCGCCCACGGGCGCGGCTCGACCGTGGCGAGGTCGACCAGCCGGCCCTCCGCCTTGCTGACGACCTTCTGGGTGACCACGACCACGTCGTCCTCGACAAGGCCGATGGCGGCGGCCTCGGCCGCCGCGACGATGAGCGCCGCCAGGTCGTCGCCCTCGCGCACCTCGGGAATCCCCTCGAGCGCGACCAGGCTGATCGTCGGTGTCCCGGTCATGCCGCGTCGCCCGCCTCCAGCCAGCGGGCGAGGTCGGCCGGCGTGTCGAGGTCGAACGACAGGCCGGGGCGGTCGACGATGGCCGGCACCAGCCCGGCGGCGTCCGCGGCGGCGCGGTGGGCGGCCAGGCTCCCGATGCCGAAGGCGAACCCGATCACGTCCGGCGGCCGCAGCGCGAGCCCGTTGGTCCCCCGTCCGGCGCGGTCCGGCGCGATGGCCACGCCGCGCGGGGCGGGCACGGCGTCGAGGAGCGCCCGCACGTCGTCCGGTCGCAGGTTCGGGAGGTCGCCGTGGAGCACGCCGAGCAGCTCGATGCCCTCGTCGATGGCAGCCGCACGCGCCTGGTCGAGCCCGGCATTGAGGCCCATCCCGTGCTGGACCACCAGCCGCGCGCCGATCGGCTCGACCACCGCCGCGAGCTCCTCCGACGGCGTGATGACCACCACCTCCTGGCACGCCTGGCGGATGACGCGCAGCACGCGCTCGAGCAGCTCGCGGGCGAGGGCGAGCCGCTCCCCGGGCTCGAGCACCGGGGCGAGGCGCGTCTTGCCCATCGCAAGGCCGCGGTGCGGGACGATGATCCGGCTGCGTTCGCTCACCGGGTGAGGATACCGCCGCCCTCGACGAGCGCCCGGGCGAGCGCCTCGCGGTCGGCGTCGTTGCGCATGATCGTCGGCAGGACGCGCGGCTCGAGACCGAGCTCCGCGACCTGCGGCGCCAGGCCGGCATCGGCCTCGTCGAGAACGAACGTCCGCGCCACGCCGGCGTACCGCCGCGCCACCCCCACCGCGGTCACCTCCTCGCCGAGCGAGGCCAGCATCCGGTCGGCGGGGCCCTTGAGCGCGCGGCCGGCCACGATCGGGCTCACCGCCACCGCGCCCTGCGCCGCCACCGCCTCGCGCAGCTCGCCGAGCGCCAGGATCGGGCCGATGCTGACCACCGGGTTCGACGGGCCGATGACCACCAGGTCCGCCTCGCGGACCGCCGCCAGCGCGGCGGTCGATGCTCGTGCCGTGGCCTCCCCGTCGAGCCGGATGCCGGTCACCGCCGGCGCCTGGCGGTGGCCGACGAAATATTCCTGGAAGTCGAGCTCGCCGGCATCGGTCTGCACCATCGTGCGCAGCCGGTCGTCGGTCGCGGGGAGGATGCGAGCCCGGATGCCGAGCGTGCCGGCCATGGCGGCGGTGGCATCGGTCAGGGATGCGCCGTCCCGGAGGAGCTGGGTGCGCCGCACGTGGGTCGCCAGGTCCGCGTCGCCGACCTGGAACCAGGTCCGCTCCGCGCCGAGCCGCTCGAGCATGCCAAGCGCGGTGCGCGTGTCACCCGCCACCCCCCAGCCCTGCTCGCGGTCGAGGAGCCCGGCCAGGGTGTAGACGATGCTGTCGATGTCCGGGCTGACGTGGAGGCCGTGGAGCTCGGTGTCGTCGCCGACGTTGACGATCACGCTCAGCTCCACCGCGGGCCGGAGCGCCGCGAAGCCGTGGGCCAGCTTCGCCCCGCCCGTACCGCCGGCGAGCAGCGCGACCTTCATGCTCGACGCGGACCGTGCCGCGAACCGTCCGGATGCTCGTGGAGTGAGCAGCATGCCCACCGGGTGAGAATCCCGACGATTCGCGCGGGGCGCGGCGGACGCGGCACGACCACGAGCCCCGGGGTCACGCGGCTTCCAGGATCGGGCGCACCTCGCGCGCCAGGCGCTCCATCGACTCGGCGTCGTAGGGCGACGGGAAGCCGACCACCAGGTGCCGGTAGCCGATGCCCAGGAACGGGCGCAGCCGCTCGGCGACCTGCTCGACGGTGCCGACCAGCTGGTTCTGCCACGTCCGCGCCCTGCCGTTGCGCTCGAATGTCGCGGCCAGGACGCGCTGCGCCTCGGCCGGATCGTCGCGGATGATGCAGGTGCCCACGTTGGCGGTCCGCTCGATCTCGGACGGGTCGCGCCCCACCTCCTCGCAGTGGCGGAGCAGGACCTCCTCCTTGCGCCGCACGTTCTCGAAGCCGCCGCCGACGTTGCACGCGTCGGCCCAGCGCGCCACGGTGCGCAGCGTCCGGCGCTCGCCGCCGCCGCCGACCACGATCGGCAGGTGTGCCTGCACCGGCGGCGGGTCGTTGCGCACCTCGCGCGCCGCGTAGTACGTCGATCCCGACGGCCGCTCGCCGTGGAGCATGCCGCGCATGATCTGCACCGCCTCGTCGAGCCAGCGCAGGCGCTCACCGGGAGAGCCCCCGAACTCGATCCCGAACGCGGTGTGCTCGGTCTCGAACCACGCCCCGCCGATCCCCAGGATGGCGCGGCCGTGGCTGATGTGGTCGAGCGTGGTGACCATCTTGGCCACCAGCGCGGGGTTGCGGAACGTGTTGGCCCCGACCATCAGGCCGAGCCGTGCCCGCGAGGTCGCCTCGGCCCAGGCGGCGAGCGTCAGCCAGCCCTCGAAGATCGGCCCCTCGGGGGACCCGACGATCGGGTACAGGTGGTCCCAGGTCCACAGGTCGTCGTAGCCGAGCTCGTCGGCGTGGACGGCGGCCGCGCGCAGCGCGGGCCAATCGGTGTACTGGCCCCAGGCGAGCATGCCGAGCTTGACGGACGTGTCGGACATCGGTATGGCGGGCTCCTCAGTCGTGGCGGATGACGCGCTCGACCCGCATCTCGATGGTGATGCGGCGCTGTCCCACGAACCGCTCGGGCGGATCGTCGTAGCGGCGCGCCAGGTCCTGGATCACCTGCAGGCCGCGGACCGGGTCGTCGTCCAGCTCCGCCCGTCCCTCCAGGGTGACGTAGTCGTAGCCGTCCTCGAAGCACAGGGAGAGGCGCGGGTCGCGGAGCAGGTGGCGGTGCTTGATCCGCCCGGCCAGCGTGTTGAGGATGACCGTGTCGTCGCGCTCGGGGTGCAGGTCGAACCACACCACCGACTGGCTCGGGAAGCCGTCGCTGCGGATGGTCGCCATCACCGGGTAGCGCGGCTCGGCCATCAGCCAGCCCCGCAACTCGGCGGTCAGCGTCTGGCTCTGCTTGATCGTTTCGGCCACGCGATCTCCAACTCGCTCTCTTGTCGGGGCGCCCATGGTAGACCGATGACCAACGAGCCATCCCATTGGTACCGGCCCGAGAGGCCGGGGCGGCATGGTGCCTGCAATACCAGCGGCATGAACGAGCCACGACGCGGCGCGATCGGGAACGCGGGGTCCGGCGGCGGCCTGGGCCTCGCGATGCTCATGCACGAGGCGGTCTGCCGCTGCGGCCACGGACGAACCCTGCACCACCTGGGAGGCCTCAGCGGCTGTGCCGGCTGTGCCGCGACCCGCCGGGCCGGCGGGACGCCGCCGAGAGGTCGTGGCTGCGTGACGTTCCGCGCGTAGGGCCCATCCCGCACACCTGACCCTCCGGCGTGCCGCGCGCCGGCAGCCGCGGGCTGGCGGCTAGACTGGCGGCCCATGCGGAGAGGCCTTCCGACCAGCCGCTCGACGCCCATCGGTCCGCGCCCGTGACCGCCGGCCGCGTGCCGGGTCGGGCCTCGAGATCCGCACGGGTGACGACCGCGCGGCTGCTGAGCGTCGGCAGCGAGATCCTGCTCGGGGAGACGATCGACACCAACGCGGCGCACCTCGGTGCCGCGCTGGCGCGCCTGGGCGTGGCCCCGGACGGGGTGCGCGCGGTCCCCGACGACCTG
>DASSPJ010000101.1:0-26525 GCA_035699665.1 Candidatus Limnocylindria bacterium | reverse complement strand
ACCGTGACGTAGCCTTCCTCGCGGACCTCGCGGGGCAGGCCATCGAGCCACGTGATGTCGATGACGTGCTTGGGCGTGGTGGCGTAGTTGTTGGCCTTGCGGTTGACCAGCAGGACCTTCCCGTTCTCCCGGCCCAAAGACCAGGTGAGGCGGGCGCCGTTGTGCCAGAACACGCTGCCGAAGGGGTACTCCAGGTTGGAGTCCTTGACGACGTGCGCGATCGATAGGCTGGGGAGTCCCAGCTTGGTGAGCGCGCTGTTGTACTGGGCCGGGGTCTCCGCCTTCAGGGCGTCCTGGTTGCCGCAGGCGAAGACGACCGAATCGATGAGGAGGTAGTCGGCCCGAAACTCCGTCAGGAGGGTGCCCAGGTCTTCGACCTGTTCCCAGATCGGTCCCGAGGTGCCCTTCCAGTCGTGCCCGGTGGGGGCGACGTGGAGGATGTTAGAGCTGACCTGCCCGAAGAGGCCGAAGTAGCGCCGCGCCCACTCTTCGGGGTGGTTCTCGTAGTCGAGGATGGCGATGCGCATGCCGTGCTCGCGCTCCAGGCGCCCCATCCAGTAATCGGAGAGGGTGCCCTTGCCGATGCTGCCCTTCCCGTACAGGAGGGTGGTGTCGGTGGGGTCGAGCCGGTCGAGGAGCAGCGGCGCTGGTGGAGCCGTGGAGATTTTGTCCAGGGTCCTGGCGCCGAGCTTCTCGTAGATGGATTCTCTTGGCAGCGCTGGTTCCAGCGCTGTGATAGCTTCGTAACTAGACATGGTGAACCTGCACCTTCTCCCAGGTGTTCGCAGATCCACCTGGGTAAAGGACCGGTTTTGTTGGAGCCGTCACCGCAAGGTGGCGGTTTCGCGTTGCGGGGGAAGTCATCCCCGTGGTTCCTCTTAGATGGCCACCTCGCGGTGGCGCGCCGGAGCGTGGTCGTTCCGTAAAGGAATCACGGAGCTGGGGTGGCTGAGCCACCTGATCGAGTAGTGGGTGGCACGCGGGGGCCTAGAGCCCTCCGGGCGCGCCAGCCTCCTCCTCACTCCGCGCGATGGGACGCGCCTCTGCCGCGCCATTCAGGCTTCGGGCTGGTCCGGCTCTTGCTCTGCGACCCGCCGAGGAACGCTCTGTTCCACACAAGGAGGAGGTGAGGGACATGGCTGCCATGCCCGGCATCCACACTTCGCGTCGGGGCACCGCGCTCGCGCTGGTGCTCGCGCCGCTCCTCGTACTGGCGGCAGTGCACTCTGTGCGTGCCGATCACGGCGAGGGGCAGGACACGATCCACAAGGAACTGGTGGCGATCAACGGCCAGCCGGTGACGGATCCCGAGGATCCGTCGGCACCGCCGACGGTGACCGAGGGCGACGAGGTCACCTACCGCATCACCATCACGGCCGGCGCCGAAGGGGCCAATGCGGCCGCCACTGTCGAGGACGTCTACAAGCTCGACCAGCAGGTGTTCATCGGCGGACAGGGCGGAACGTGCACCGTCGTCGAGGAGGGAGAGCTCGACAACAAGGTGACGTGCGAGGTGACCCTCGACGAGGCGGGCAATGCCGAGCTGTTCCTCACCTTCCAGGCCAACAAGGGCGCCCCGGTCGAGGGCGAGGGCTGCCCGACGATTCAGAACGTGGCGACCGTGAAGACCGATGCCTTCGAGCCGCGACCGTCGAACCAGACGCAGATCGAGGTCTGCGCTCCGGAGCCGGTCGAGGCGGTTGCCACGCCGACGCCCGCCGGCGGGGTCATGGCCGACGCGGCGACGGCGCCTGCGCGCGATCCCGGTCTCGTGCAGCTCGCAATCCTGCTGATCGTCCTGCTGGGCCTGGCCGGCCTGTTCACGACCCATCGGTTCGCGCGTTACCGATAGGGCCGCCCAGGGGCGCATTCGCCGGCAACTCGAGCCGGTGACCAGACCGATGACGGCCGGGCCGAGGGCCCGGCCGTCCGCATTTCGGAGTACCCGCGCCGATCGCGCCGGTTACCCATGATCCCCGCCCGCGATACGATGCGCGCATCTCCGGCGGCCGTGCTGTGGTCGACGGAGCCAGGCGCCGGGGATGGTGGTTGCACACCGCCTCGGCGTCGCTCCATGCCCGCGTCAGCGGGCGGGCACCTGCCAGCGCACCGCACCGGCGGGATCGGCGTCACAGGTGAGCACCGTGCCGCGCAGCACGTCCATCCCGACCAGGGCGTGCGGGTAGATCATCCCCTCGCGCAGCGCCAGCTCCGCGACCGGCAGCGAGGCGCCCGCCACCACCAGCGTCTGCGCCCCGATGACGGAGCCGCGCACCTCAGCCCCACTCACCCCGGCACCGAGGCGACCGACGGCCGCCGGTGCCAGCTTGGGCAGGACGGTCACGTCGAACTCGGTGTGCTTGCCGCCGGTGTTGAGCATCGCGGCCGTGTCGTCGAAGGGGGCGATCGCGGCGGGCACGACCGGCGTGGGGCTGCGGCCGTCGCGGGCGAGGCGCAGCAGCGTCAGCTCTGGGTGTCGCTGGACAAGCCAGGCGTCGAACGTGCCGGCAGCTCCGGCGACCAGCAGCAGCTCGTCGTCGACGAGGTCGATCACCGCCGCCGCATCGGTCCGCAGGTGCTGTGGGCTCAGGATGCCGCCGACCCCCCACCCGGGGAACGGGGCAGGGGCGGGGATGACCACCACATCGGCCAGCGGGAGCGCGACGCCCGCGGCCTCCATCTCCACGGTGCCGGCCGACCAGCTCGGCATCGTGGCACCGGCGTGATCGGTCCCGTCCTCGCCCTCGCTGAGCGGCAGGCCAACTCGGTCCGCGAGCTCCCTGGTCAGGATGTGGACCTCGGATCCGGTGTCGAGCACGAACAGCATCTCCATGCTCCCGACCGTCGCCCGCACCATCGGCGCGTGGACCGCGACGCCGTCAGACGACGCGAAGGTGATCGGGAGGTGGAGCAGCTGGTGTGGGTCGGGCATGTGGCATCCCTCGACTGCCGAGCCGGTGCCGAAACGAGAGTGACCGCCCACATCCCGAGCGATGTGGACGGCCACGCGGCCGGTGCCTCGCGTGCTCATCAAGTGCACCGACGCTTAGCATGGTAAACGACCGCGTCCAGCCCCGGCGGCGTTTGGCGCACCGGTGCGCATCGGTCACTTCAGGTGGTAGGGCACATCCGCGACGATGGTGTTGCGGCGGCTGAAGAGACGCAGCTTGAGGCGCAGCGCGGTCTGGTTGTGCAGCAGGTTCTCCCACCAGTGGCGCGGTACGACCTCGTTGAGGACCACCACGATCGGGCGGTCCGGCGCCTGCTTCTGGAGGGCGTCCATGTAGGCCAGCAACGGACCGATGAGGGCCCGATAGGGCGACTCGACCACCACCAGCTCGGTCGTGCCGGCCCAGTCCGGCCATTTCTCCCGCAGCTCATCGGCGGTCTCCGGGTCATTGGTGATGTGGACCGCCACGGCGTGCTGGCTGATCGAGTTGGCGAAGGCGATCGCCTGGCGGGCGGGGCGGTCGAGCCGGGCGATGGGGACGATCACGATCGGCGGTGCGGCCGTCTCCTTGTCGGGCGGGATGCGCTCCAGCTCCAGCCGCTGCGCCAGGTGCTGGTAGTGGCGGTGGATGCGCGTGAGCAGCAGCATCAGCAGCGGCACCAGGACGACCACCAGCCACGCCCCGCGGGTGAAGTTGCTGATGCTCACCACCACCATCACCAGGAAGGTGGTGAGCGTGCCGAGGCCGGTGATGACCATGCCCCGCCGCCAGCCCTCCTCGCGGCGCCGCCACCAGCGCATCAGCATGCCGCCCTGGGAAAGAGTGAAGGCGATGAAGACGCCCAGCGTGTAGAGCGGGATGAGGGCGCTCACCTTGGCGCCGAAGAAGACGATCAGCGCCACCGCCATGGCGGCGAGCGCCACGATGCCCGTGGTGAAGGCCAGTCGCTCACCGCGGAACGCGAACTGGCGCGGCAGGTAGCCGTCGCGGGCCAGGAAGCTCGACAGGCGCGGGAAGTCGGCGAAGCTCGTGTTCGCGGCGAGCACGAGGAGCAGGGCGGTCGAGATCTGGACGAGGTAGAGATACGGTCCGTCGCCGGTGATGAGGCGCGTGAGCTGCGAGAGGACCGTCTCCTGCTCGGTGGCATCGGGAATGACCCCGGTGGTCACGACGAGATAGCCGATCCCGAGGAACAGCACACCGAAGATGGCCGCGGCCCAGGTGAGCGTGCTGCGCGCGTTCTTCCACTCCGGCTTCTGGAACGCCGGCACCCCGTCGCTGATGGCCTCGACGCCGGTGAGCGCCACGGCGCCGGAGCTGAACGCGCGGAGCAGGAGCAGCAGCGAGAGGGCCTGGAGCGGGCCGACCTCCTCGCCGTGGGTCACGGCGGGGATCACGTACTGCTCCAGGGTGCCGGTCAGCTGCTCGAAGACTCCCCAGCCGATGAGGCCCAGGATGGCGACGATGTACAGGTAGGTGGGCGCCATGAACAGCGTCCCGGACTCGCGGATGCCACGCAGGTTGCCGAGCGTGAGGATGGCGACCGCGATGACCGAGATGAGGACGCGCTGGTCGAACAGGTCCGGGTAGATCGAGGTGAGCGCCGCCGCGCCGGCCGAGATCGAGACCGCCACGGTGACCACGTAGCCGATGAGCAGGGCGGCGGCGGCGGTGACTCCCGCGGTGGGGCCGAGGTTGTCACTGGCGACGAGGTAGCTCGACGCGCCGAGCGGGTACGCCTTGATCGTCTGCCGGTACGAGCCGACGACGATGGCCAGCATGATGATGATCAGGATCGTCAGCGGCAGCGTCCACGCCACCGCGGCCACGCCGGCGGTGGCGAGCACCCGCATCATCTCCTCCGGCCCGTAGGCCGACGAGCTGATGTTGTCGCTGCTGAAGATGGCGAGCGCCTTCTTCTTGGAGAGGCGCTCGTGGCCCTCGCGGTCGCTGCTGATCGGTCGCCCGATGAGCGCGGTCCGCAGGCGGCGCAGGGCCGCCGTCCAGCCGGTGCGATGGAGCACCGTCCGCTCGCTGGCGACCAGCGTGCCCTCCTCGTCGCCGCGCTCGAACTGGTCCTCGTAGGGGCGCACGATCTTCACGTACGCGTCGCCGAGCCGCTTGCCGCGCTTGTGCTCGCGGACCTCGAGAAGCGGGTCGACCGACGGGTGCGGCGACGGTTCGCGGGGAGGGATGGGCCGGCGGGTCATCGCTCAGTCCGCCTGCACGCCGCAGGCCGGGTTCGTTTCATCGCCGTGCACGTTACCGCGCCAGCCGCACGACGATCCCGTCTCCGGGGCCGATGGTCAGCGTTCCGTCGTCCAGCCGATCGCCGCGCGACGGGTCGAGGCTGAGCAGGATCTCCGCCCCGGCGAGCTCGGGGCGCTCCAGGATCGTCGCCTTCGCGCCGACGTTGCCGAGCGCCACGACGCGCTCGCCGCCGGCGCTGCGCCGCCAGCCGACGAGGTCGCCCGGCAGGTCGAGCAGGCCGCGCTGCTCGCCGTGGCGCAGGGCCGGGACGTCGCGGCGCAGGGCGATGAGGCGGCGGTAGAGCGACAGGACGGACCGCGGGTCGGCGGCCTGGTCGGCGACGTTGCGCCGCGCCGGGTCGGTGAGCGGCAGCCACGGCTCGCCGTTCGTGAACCCCCCGTCGGCGGTCCACTGCATCGGTGTTCGCTGGGCGTCGCGCCCGGCGCGGTCACGGGCCGGCCCGGGCAGCGACGGCGCGTCCTCCTGGCCGATCTCCTCACCGGCGTACAGGGTGATCGTGCCGCGCAGCGTGAGCAGCAGCAGCGCCGCCAGGGGCACCGCATCGGTTCCGAAGCGGGTGGCGTGGCGGACCTGGTCGTGGTTGCTGAGCGCGTAGGTCGGGTTGGTGGTGGCCGGGGTGAGCGCCTCCGAGCGCTCGATCGCCAGGCGCAGCGCATCGGCCCGCCAGGGGGTGTGCAGCAGCTCGAAGTTGAAGGCCAGCGGGAACTCGTCGTCGCGGCCGTGCCCGAGGAACCCGGCCAGCAGCTCGGTCGGCGTGTACACCTCACCGATGAGCACGCGCTCGGCGTAGGCGTCGGTCACGCGGCGCATCCCGCGGACGACGTCGTGCACCTCGGGGCGCTCGACGTTCCACAGTCGCTCGTGCCCCGAGGCGTCGATCCCGAACACGGAGCGCCCGAAGGCGGCCGGCGGGTTGTCGCGCAGCCGATCGTCCTTGATGGCGTGGGCGATCGCGTCGACGCGGAACCCGTCGATGCCGCGGTCCAGCCAGAAGCGCATGGCGTCGTGGATCGCCTCGGCCACGGCCGGGTTGCGCCAGTTGAGGTCCGGCTGCTCGGGGTAGAAGGAGTGGAGGTAGTACTGGCCGGTCGCCGGATCGAGGGTCCACGACGAGCCGCCGAAGGCGGCGATCCAGTTGTTCGGCGGCCCGCCGCCGGGCGCAGGGTCGGCCCACAGGTACCAGTCGCGCCGCCCCGCGTCCCGCGAGGCCCGCGCCTCGACGAACCAGGGATGGTCGATGGCGGTGTGGCACGGCACCAGGTCGAGCAGCACCCTGAGGCCGCGGCCGTGCGCGGCGGCCACCAGGGCGTCGAGGTCGCCGAGCGTCCCGAACTCGGGGGCGACATCGGTGTAGTCGCTGACGTCGTACCCGAAGTCGTGCAGCGGGCTGGGGTAGATGGGGGAGAGCCAGATGGCGTCGACCCCCAGCGACACGGCGTGGTCGAGGTGCCCGAGGATGCCGCGCAGGTCGCCGATCCCGTCGCCGTCGCTGTCGGCGAAGGAGCGTGGGTAGATCTGGTAGATGACCGCTCCCTGCCACCAGGGAGCGTCGGAATGGGTCGCTTCGGTCGTCACGCGGCGTCGATTCTAGGCGGCCGGCGGACGGCGGTTGGTGAGCGTGCCGCGCCAGCCGCCGACGCGCGTACCGAGCAGGTCGACGCGCGGTCCGGCGGCCAGCGGACGCTGCCGCGGCGTTCCCGCGGTGGGCTGCACGCCGAGCAGCGTCTCGACATGCAGGCCGATGGCGCCGCTCGCCCACGCCTGGGGGGCGCAGGCCACCGCGTAGCGCACGAGGTCGCTGGTCGTGCGGCGCCCGAACCCGGCGAACAGCTCGGGGAGGCGGTCGTCCGGGTCGGTGGCGGCCGCGTCGAGCTGCGCGTCGATGACCCGCCACGCCGCCGCGTCGTGCCCGTAGCGCGCCATCCCGGCCGCGATGAGGCTGTTGTCGTGCGGCCAGACGGTCCCGTTGTGGTAGCTGATGGGGTTGTAGGCGGCCATCTCCGACGACATGGTGCGGATCCCCCAGCCGGAGAAGCTGTCCTCGCCGAGCAGTCGCTCCGTCACGGCCGCGGCGCGGGCCGCCGGGATCGCGCCGGCCCACAGCAGGTGTCCCGGGTTCGAGGTGACCGCGTCGATGGCCTGCCGCCGCGCGTCGATGCCCATCGCGTAGGTGCCGGCGGCCGGCATCCAGAACGCGGCCTCGATGGTCGCGGCCAGGCGGCCGGCGAGCTCGCGCTGGCGCTCGGCCGCCTCCGTCTCGCCGAGCGCGTCGAGGACCGCCGCCCAGCCGTGCCGTGCGGCGAGGACGTACCCCTGCACCTCGACCGCCGCGATCGGCGGCTCGGCGACCCGCCCGTCGGCGAAGCGGTAGCTGTCGTTGGAGTCCTTCCAGACCTGGTTGCGGATCCCGCCGCGGTGGGGCCGGCGATACCAGACCAGCCCGTCGGCATCGGCCTGGCGATCGATCCACGCCATGGCGGAGCGCACGGCGGGGATGAGCGGGGCGAGCTCGGCCGGCATCGGGCCGGCGGTGCGCGCCGTGCGGCCGGTGAGGGGGCCGTGCGCCGCGTCCCGCAGCCAGCCGGACCAGCGCGCGGCGCGCAGGAACAGCAGGACGTAGAGCGGCGTGGCGTCGACCGAGCCGTAGTAGCGGCCGTGCGGGACGTGCTCGAGCGTGGCCAGCTCCCCGTTGCGCACCTCGTGCGGGATCTTGCCGGGCTGCTCCTCGCGGAACGGGTCGGTGGTGGTTCCCTGGTAGGCGGCGAGCTGACGCAGCGTGCCGCTCACCAGCTCATCGGAGCCCATCAGCATGGTCTGCATGGCGGTGATCGCCGAGTCGCGGCCGAAGACCGCCATGTACCACGGCAACCCGGCGGCCGGGATGAAGCCGCCGCCGTCGACGGACAGCAGCAGCGAGCCGATATCGGTCACCGCCTGGCGCCACGCGGCGGCAAGGCGGACGTCGTCGGTGAGCATCGTCGGCGCGGCGCGGAGCCACTCGCGGACGCGCTCGGGCTCGCGCTGGCCCGCGGAGGGCGGCACGCGGCGCGCGCTCGTCGTCCGTCGCGACGAGCGGACGGTGATGGTCACGTCCCACGGCACGCCCCGCTCGAGATCGGCGTCCCAGCGCAGGTCGCCGGCATGTCCCGCGGCGTCGCGGTCGAACCCCACCTCCGTCGCGCGGTGGTAGCCGCGGTGCCGGTAGCGGAAGGTGATGCCGCGCGGCGCACGCTCGGCCACGATCGAGCGCTGGAGACGCCGCCAGCCGCGGACCTCGAAGATGTCGGCGAAGTCGGCGCCGACGCGCATCGTCAGCCGCACGCGCTGCGGCCCGGCCGCGTAGCTGATGAGCCGGATCCGCTCGGTCAGCACATCGGTCACGACACGGTCGCGGATGATCACCATGCTGCTCGGACCGAGCCGGCCGAGCTTGGGGTTGGTCAGGTAGAAGGTCGCCGCCCCGTGATCGTCGATGACCGTCGACAGCGGCTCGGGGCGCTTGCCGCCGATGCGCAGCGCCAGGCGCGACAGGAAGCGCGTGTCGTCGACGAAGAAGCCGTGATAGCTCGATGGATCGATGTCGCCGGCGCGGTCGGAGACGGCGAAGTTGGCGTGCTCGATGACGGTGATCGAGGCGGCGGTCGTCGCTGGTTCCACCTCGACCAGTCTAGGGACGCGCTCGGCTCAGTGCTGGCCGAGCGTGCCCTGCACCCGCATGCGGTGCTCGGTGCGCCGGAAGGCGGCCACCCCGACACCGCATGCCAGGAGCGAGGTGCCGACCAGCGCCAGCCACTCGATCGGCTCGGGAGCGATCGGCCGCGTGCCGAGCGCGTGGACGCGCAGGATGTCGAGCGCGTAGGTGGTCGGCAGGAGGAATGCGACCCAGCGCACGAGGTCGGGCAGCACCATGACCGGGAACGCCACGCCCGACGCCATGGCGAACAGGAAGTTGGTGGCGTCGACGAAGAAGTTCGGCTCGCGCATGCGCAGCACGGCGGCGGAGACCAGGTACCCGATCCCGATCATGCTCAGCGCGGCCACCCCCAGCGCCGGCAGGGCGAGCCAGGTGCCGGCCGAGAACGACGCCCCGAAGACGACCCACCCGATGGCGATCAGCACCACGCTGGCGCTGCCACCGATGGCGAGGCCACCGATCGCGCGCCCGATGACCATGGTCTCCGGGCGCGTCGGGGTGAGCCATGCCGGCTCGAGCGTCCCGGCGTCCATCTCGCGCTTGAAGCCGAAGGCGATCTCCCAGAACGCCGTGCCCGCCAGCCCGCCGACGATCATGCCGAGGAACAGGTAGCCGGCGAGGTCGGACGTGCCGGTCGACGCCTCCAGGCCGATGGCGCGGCCGCCGACCAGGAAGGTCGCCCCCAGCAGCAGGCTGGGAAGCAGGAACTGGTAGATCGGCTGGAGCACCTCGTTGGCCAGGTTGAGCGGGTAGCGCCGCGCGATGCGCAGCTCCTTGCGGGCGAGGGCCAGCGCCGCCCGCCACTCGGCTGCCAGGTCGGCACGCTGCACGGTCATCAGTACTGGGCCAGCGACCCGCCGCGGCGGGCGTGGCGCTCGGTGCGGCGGAAGGCGACGACGGCGAGCAGGCACAGCCCGATGCCCAGCCCCAGCAGGATCGCCAGGTCGGGGAGCAGCTCGACCAGGCGGGCGCCGGAGAGCAGGACGCCGCGCAGGTCGGCGATCAGGTAGGTGGGCGGCAGGGTGAGCGCCACCGTCCGCGCCCACTCGGGCAGGATGACGATCGGGAAGCTCATCCCGCACAGGACCGTGAACACGCCGCGCACGCCCTGCACCATGGCGCCGACCTCCCCGAAGCGCAGCACGACCGCGGCGAACAGCGCGCCCAGGCCGTACAGGGCGGGCACGGCCAGGATGATGACCGCCAGGGCGCGCAGCGCCTCGAGCGGCCCGATCGGCGCGCCGAAGAAGACGGTCAGCACCACCCCGACGACGGTGAACATCCAGACCGCCCAGACGACCTGGCTGACGACCGGGCCGAAGATCACCACCAGACGCGACGCGGGGGTCATGAACACCGCCTCGAGCGTGCCGCGGATCTGGTCGGTGCGGAGGGCGGTGCCGGGCCCCCACAGGATCATGCTGATCCACATGTAGGCAGCCCAGCCGAGGAACAGGAAGCCCGCCACGTCGGCGGTGCCGGCGCGGCTGGCGAAGGCGTCGCGTGCCGCGTCGCTGCCGCCGGCAAAGCCGTCGGCCTGGAGCACGTAGCTGACCGGCAGGGCGATCGGCCAGAACAGGAAGCCGATGAACAGGCTCGGGTAGCGGCGCAGGAGCCGCCACTCCTTCAGCCCCGCCGCCCCCAGGGCCCGCAGGTCGGCGACGGGGGAGCTCATTCGCGCAGCGCCCGCCCGGTGAGGGAGAGGAACACGTCCTCCAGCGTCACCGGCACCACCTCGACGTGCTCGATGGTCGCGCCGGTCTCGCGCGCCGCGTCGAAGGCGGCCGGCACGAAGTCGCGGGCGCTCGGCGTGTGGACCGTCACGTTCAGCGTGCCGTTCTCGCGGGCGGTGTGCTTGACCTCGCCCGCGCGCCCCAGCCGGTCGAGCAGCGGCGTGTCCCCGTGCTGCGCATGGGGCGTGCTGCCCACCTCGAGCCGCACCACCTCGGTCGCACCGATCGTCCGCTTCAAGCCGGCCGGGGTGTCCAGGGCCACCACGCGGCCGTGGTCGACGATCGCGATCCTGTCGCAGAGCTGGTCCGCCTCCTCCATGTAGTGCGTGGTGAGCAGCACCGTGCGCCCGCGTGCCCGCAGGGCGACGACGCGGTCGCGGAGGTCGCGGGCGCTCTGCGGATCGAGCCCCACGGTCGGCTCGTCGAGCAGGAGTAGCTCCGGGTCGGGAAGCAGGGCCCGGGCGAGCACCAGGCGCTGCCGCATCCCGGCGCTGTAGCGCTCGACGTAGTCGTCGGCGCGGTCGTCGAGACGCACCGTCTCGAGCGCCTCCTGGATCCTCGAACGGATCTCCGCCGCCGGCACGTGGTAGAGAGCGGCGAAGTACTCGAGGTTCTCGCGGGCGGTCAGCTTCCAGTACAGGCTGCGGCCGTCGGAGAGGACGGCGCCCATCCGGCGCCGCACCTCACGCGCCTCGCGCACGACGTCCAGCCCGAGCACCGTGGCGCTGCCGCTGGTCGGCTCGAGCAGCGTGGCCAGCATGCGCATGGTGGTCGTCTTGCCAGCGCCGTTGGGACCAAGCACGCCGAAGATCTCGCCTCGTCCGACGTGCAGGTCGATGCCATCCACGGCGCGGAAGCGCTCGCGCCGGTCAGGCTCGCGGCGGAGCCGCTGGAGGAGGGTGCGACGGCCCGTCTCGAACTCCTTGACGAGGCCGCGGGCCTCGATCGCCGGCCCGGTCATGCCGCTCATTCGAGGCTGATCACGACGCCGTCCCCGGCCTCGTCCTCGGCATCGACGATGGTCCCGACCTCGTCGGACTCGACCGCCTCGGTGATCAGGTTGGCGTAGCTCTCCGGGATGCCGGGCACCATCCGCGCGGCCATGGCGGCCAGCCCGAGCGGCACTCGCAGGTCGACCACGCGGCGCCCCTTCTCGCTGACCCGGATGCGGACCCGGCGGCCGCGGCCGCGGGGCGACGGCTGGTCAGACGCGGGCGTGGCGGCGCGGGTGAGGGCGTCGATGATCGGCGCCGCCTCCTCGGGGGTGAGCGTCCCCTCGGCGACGAGGCGCAGGATGGTGGCGAGCTCGTCGGGCATCTCAGGCGTCCTCGCCGGCGAGGCGGCGTGTGGCGGTGTCGATGTCGATCTCGCCTCGCTCCAGCGCCCGGAGGATGGCGAGCTGCTCGGCCTGGCCGACCGGAGGGCGTGGCGAGCGCGGCGGTGCGGGTGCGGCCGGCGGAGCCGGTGGGGCAGAGGGCTGCGGGACGCCGGCCATCCGACGGGGGCGCCGCACGGCGAGGTCGCCGGACATCGAGGAGAAGACGAAGCTCGGTCCCCCCGACCCGATGACCAGGCGCCGCCGGTCGTGCCGGCCCTCGAGGCGGTGGTCGACGTCGCTGCTGATGTCGGTGGACAGGCCGCGGACCTCAAAGCTCGCGCCACCGACCAGGCCGACCACCAGGTCGCCGCTCACCGTCTCGACGCGGAACTCGCCCGATGGCTCGAGCGCCCCCTCCACCTCGACGTCGCCGCTCACCGTCTGGGCCCGGACGGCGACGAGGTGCGGGGCGCTGATGGCGAGGTCGCCGCTCACCGATTCGGCGCGCACCACGATCGACCCGTCCCCGCGCAGGATGGCGTCGCCGGAGACGGTGTTGACGCGCACGACACCGCCGCCGTCGACGAGTGACAGGTCGCCGGACACGGTCTGGTAGCGCTGCTCGCCGACGAGGCCGCGAGCGTCGACATCGCCGCTGACGGTGGTCAGCCGCAGGTCGGTGGCGTGCGGCACCTGGAGCTGGATCTCGAGGTCGATGTCCGAATGGCCGCCGAAGATGCGCGGCAGCGCGTCCAGCACGCCGTGGCGCTGGGCATGCCGGTCGTCCGGCTCGCTGAGGTCGAGGAGCTCGTCGCCGCGATGGACGCGCAGCTGGACCTGCTCGAAGATCTCGTCCGCCTGGGCGTCGGATCCGGCACGGATCTCGAACGTGGCCCGCACGCGCGCCTGGTCGCCGTCGATCGCCTCGACGCCGACGTCAGCGGCCGTGACGGAGATCGACAGCCGCCCGCCCGCGCCGATGCGGTGGTCGATCGACTGGGTGCGCACGTAGGTCGCCATCACTCGCCTCCCAGGGCGCGCAGCGCGGCGGCCGCGTCCTCGGCGCTCAGCTCGCGTCGCGCGAGCCGCTCCAGGATGCGGCGTCGCTCGTCGGCGTCGGGATCGGCGACCGGCTGGGCAGCGGGCTCCTCCGGCTCCTCCGGCTCGTCGTCGAGAGGCTCGGCGTCGCCATCGGACAGCCCGACCGCGCGCACCAGCGCGTCGACGCGGGAGCGCACGGTGGGGTAGGAGATGCCGAGCTCCCGCTCCATCTCCTTGAGGTTGCCGCGCGCGCGGAGGAAGCTCTCCAGCAGCGAGAGCTGCTCGCGCGACAGGCGGCCGAAGCGGCCGACCCCGAACTCGCCCTCGAGGGCGGTTCCGCAGCTGTCGCAGTGGAGGCGGCTGATCATCAGCTCGCCCTGGCAGACGGGGCAGGTGGAGATGACGTCGTGGGGCATGTCGCGCCTATCGTCGCGTCGCGCGCGCGGCCGGGCGGTCGTCGGTGGCGTGCACGACCCGCTTGCCGCGGGCCAGCCGCACCAGGCGGCCGCGCGAAACGTCGCGGAGGCGGTCTTCGTTGGCGAGGATGGCGTAGTGGATCCGGTAGTCCAACATCGTTGATCTCCTGCTCGGGAAATATCAGGGCGACTTGCTGATTGGTGAGTTGACATGGGCACTATGACAACCCATAACCAATCTGTCAATCCCCCTTATCAAAAGCATAGCCTCGCTTGCTAATCTGCTCAACATCGCAGCATGTCGCGGCCGCGCAACGCCGTGGTGCGGGCCGCGCTACCATGGCCGCCGAACCCATGGATCCCCAGCGCCTGCTGCCCTACACCCCCGACCGAGACGTCTACCGGCTCCTCCAGATCGATCCGCGCGCGGGCACGGAAGAGATCGTCGCCGCCTGCCGTCGGCTGGCGCGGACCTTCCACCCCGATCGCAACGAGTCGGGTCGCGCGCACGAGGAGATGCAGGTCGTCAACGCCGTCCGCGGCCTCCTCACCGATCCCGCCTCGCGCGTCGAGTACGACATCGCGCGCCGGCGGTTCTGGGCGGCGCGTGATGCCTCGCTGCACGCGCCCCTGGGCGCCGAGCCGCAGCGCCCGTCGCGTTCCGCGCTCGGGATTCGACTGCGCGCCGCGCTGGTCGGCGTGCGGGCCGCGCTGCTCGCGCTCGGACCGCCGCGCTGCGCCACCTGCCGCTCGGTGATCGCGACCGATGACCGCTACTGCGCCGCCTGCGGGCGGCCCCTGCTCACCGGGGGTGCCGCCACCCTGAGCCGGCGAACGGTCAGGCGTTGACCGGGTTGTCCCGCTCGGGATCGATCTCCAGGGCGCCGAGCGCGGCGCGCAGCTCGTCCGGGCTGCCCTCGCCCACGCGGCACAGCCCGTGGAGCGCGGCGTACGCGATCTGCTGCGGGCTCACCTCGAAGTGGATGCGCAGCGCCTCGCGGGTGTCCGAGCGGCCGTAGCCGTCGGTGCCCAGGATCGTGAACGGGCGCTCGATCCAGCGGCTGACCATGTCGGGCACCGCCTTCATGTAGTCGGTGGCCGACACGATCGGCCCGTCGGAGCCGCGCAGCGCCTCGGTGACGTACGGGACGCGCTGCTCGGCATCGGGGTGCAGCCGGTTCCAGCGCTCCGCATCGAGCGCGTCGCGGCGCAGCTGCTGGTAGCTGGTCACGCTCCACACGTCGGCGGCCACGTCCCACCGCTCGCGCAGGATCTGCTGGGCGGCGACCGCCTGGTGCAGGATGGGCCCCGATCCGAGGAGCTGGACGCGGCGTGAGCCGCCCTCCGCGGGGCGGTATCGGTACATCCCGCGCAGCACCCCGTCCTCGACCCCCTCGGGCTTGGGCGGCATCGCCCAGTTCTCGTTGTAGAGGGTGATGTAGTAGAAGACGTCCTCGTTCTCCTCGACCATGCGCCGGATTCCATCGCGCACGATGATCGCCAGCTCGTAGGCGACCGCCGGGTCGTAGGCCCGGATGTTGGGGATCGTCGAGGCGAGCACGTGGGAATGCCCGTCGTCGTGCTGCAGCCCCTCGCCGGTGAGGGTCGTGCGGCCGGCCGTGGCGCCCATCATGAATCCGCGGCCGCGCGCGTCGCCGAAGGCCCAGGCCTGGTCGCCGGTGCGCTGGAAGCCGAACATCGAGTAGAAGATGTAGAACGGGATCATCGGCTCGCCCCACGTCGCGTACGACGTGCCGGCGGCGGTGAAGTCGGACATCGCCCCGGCCTCGGTGATGCCTTCCTCGAGGACCTGCCCATCGGTCTTCTCCAGGTAGCTCAGCAGGAGCTCCTTGTCGACCGGGGTGTAGCGCTGCCCGAGCGGGTTGTAGATCCCGACCTCCTTGAACAGGGGGTCCATGCCGAACGTGCGCGCCTCGTCGGGAATGATCGGCACCACGCGTCGCCCGACCTGCGGGTCACGGACCAGGTTTCGCACCAGGCGGCTGAAGGCCATGGTCGTGCTCGCCGGCCGGTCCGAGCCGGCGAACAGCTCGCTGAAGGCGGAATCCTTCGGCGCCGGGAGGGTCGCGCCGCGCACCACGCGCCGGGGCAGGAAGCCGCCGAGCTGCCGCCGCCGCTCCTGCATGTACTGGATCTCGGGCGCGTCCGGCCCGGGGTGGAAGTACGGGGCCTCCTTGAGGCGGTCGTCGGGGATGTCGAGCTCGAGGCGGTCGCGGAAGATCCTGAGCTCGTCGGTGGTGAGCTTCTTGGCCTGGTGGGTCACGTTGCGCCCCTCGATTCCCGGGCCGAGGGTCCAGCCCTTCACCGTCTTGGCCAGGATCACGGTCGGGGCACCGGTGTGGCTGACCGCCGCCTGGTACGCGGCGTACACCTTGCGATAGTCGTGGCCGCCGCGCCGCAGCTTCGGCAGCTCGTCATCGGACAGGTGCTCGACGAGCGCTCCCAGGCGTGGATCGGGCCCGAAGAAGTGCTCGCGGATGTACGCTCCGTCGGCGATCGAGAGGCGCTGGTAGTCGCCGTCGAGCGTCTCGTTCATCCTGTTGACCAGCACGCCGTCCACGTCGCGCGCCAGCAGGTCGTCCCACTCGCGGGCCCAGATGACCTTGATGACGTGCCAGCCGGCACCGCGGAAGATGGCCTCCAGCTCCTGGATGATCTTGCCGTTGCCGCGCACCGGCCCGTCGAGCCGCTGGAGGTTGCAGTTGACGACGAAGGTGAGGTTGTCGAGCCCCTCGCGGGCGGCCAGGCTGAGCGCTCCGATCGCCTCGGGCTCGTCCATCTCCCCGTCGCCGAGGAAGGCCCAGACCCGGCTGCCGGCGGTGTCGGCGATCCCGCGCGCGGCGAGGTAGCGGTTGAAGCGCGCCTGGTAGACCGCGTTCATCGGTCCGAGGCCCATGCTCACCGTGGGGAACTGCCAGAACTCGGGCATCAGCCGCGGGTGCGGGTACGAGGAGAGGCCGCCCGGCCACAGCGCCTCGCGCCGGAAGTGGTCGAGCTGCTCCTCGGTGACGCGCCCTTCGAGGAAGGCCCGCGCGTAGATGCCCGGCGCGGCGTGGCCCTGGAAGAAGACCTGGTCGCCGGGCCGCTCGTCGTTGCCGCGGAAGAAGTGGTTGAAGCCGACCTCGTACAGGCTGGCGGCGCTGGCATAGGTCGACAGGTGCCCGCCGATCCCCTCGAACTTGGTGTTCGCGCGCAGCACCATCGCCAGCGCGTTCCAGCGGATGAGGCGTCGCACCTTGTGCTCCATCGCCTCGTCGCCGGGGAAGTACGGCTCCTGCTCGGGGCTGATGGTGTTGATGTAGCGGGTCTGCACCAGGTTCGGCAGGCCCACCTGGAGCTGCCGGGCGCGCTTGAGGAGGCGGAAGAGCAGGAAGCGGGCGCGGTCCGCGCCGGCCTGCTGCACCACCGCGTCGAGCGAGTCGACCCACTCCTGCGTCTCGACCGGATCGATGTCGGGGAGCTGCTGCTTGAACTGGTCGAAGATCTCGTGCATCTGGCCCATCGGGAGCCATGGTACAGACCGATGCGCCGCGGCGCCTCGCGGCGCCTCGCGGCGCCCGATGGCATGATCGAACCGATGCGCACGATCTACGCCGAGCCGCTCCCCGCGCACCGCGTCCTGGTGCTGGGCGGCGGCTTCGCCGGCGTGTCCACCGTCCAGGCGCTGGAGCGGCGCCTCGGCCGCCGGAAGGACGTCGAGGTGTGGCTGGTCAACGACGAGAACTTCACGCTCTTCACCCCGCTGCTCCCCGAGGTCTGCTCGGGCGTCCTCGAGCCGCGCCACGTCGTCACCCCGCTGCGCGGGATGGTCCGCCATGCCTCGACCTGGTGCATCACGGCCATCGTCGACGCGATCGACCTCGACGCACGGGTGGTGACCGTCACCGGTGGCGACGGTCAGCCGCATCGGCTCCGCTTCGACACGTTGGTGCTGGCGCTCGGCGGCGAGACCGCCACCTTCGGCATCCCCGGCCTGGCCGAGCACGCGGTGGGGATGAAGACGCTCGCCGATGCGTTCAGCCTGCGCAACCGGCTCATCGAGATGCTCGAGCGCGCGGAGCTGGCGTCCGATCCCGACGAGCGCACCGCGCTCCTCACCTTCGTCATCGGCGGGGGAGGGTTCTCCGGGGTCGAGACCGCCGGCGAGGTCGAGGACTTCGTGCGCCGCGTCCGGCGCCGCTACTACCCGAGCGTGGCCGACGGCGAGGTGCGCTGCATCCTGGTCGAGCTCAAGGACGCCGTCCTGCCCGAGATGCCGCGCGAGATGGGCGACTACGCCGCGCGGCGGCTGGCGCGCCGTGGCTTCGAGGTGCTCACCGGGACGGCGATCAGGGAGGTGACGGCCGACGCGGTGGTCGTCGGCGAGGAGCGCCGCCGCATCGCCACCCGCACGGTCATCTGGACCGGCGGGGTCCAGCCCTCGCCGATGGTCGGCGATGCGGGGGTCGAGGTCGACCGCGCCGGCCGCGCGGTCACGCGGCCGACGATGGAGACCAGCCGCGCGGGCGTGTACGCCATCGGCGACTGCGCCAGCATCCCGAACGTCGAGGACCCCGAGGGACGGCCCCACGCGCCCACCGCGCAGAACGCGATCCGCGAGGCGAAGCAGCTCGCCGCCAACATCGTCGCGCGCATCGATGGCGAGGAGGCGCAGCCATTCCGCTACCGGACCATCGGCACGCTGGCCAGCATCGGCAGCCACACCGGGGTCGGCGTCGTGTTCGGGATCCGGGTGCGCGGCCTCCTCGCCTGGTTCATGTGGCGCGGCTACTACTGGAGCCGCGTGCCGGGGGTCGGGCGCAAGATCCGGGTGGCGATCGACTGGCTGCTGACGGCGCTGTTCGGGATCGACGCGGTGCAGCTGCGGGTCGACGACCCGTCGAGCGCGATGGGTTCGTCCGGGACGCGGCGCCCGAGGCGTCGGATCGTCGACCCACGCGGATAAGCGCTGCGCGGACGCACCAGTTCGTCGCCCGACGGCGTGCGGGCCGCCCGACGAGGCGCCATACTGCCCAGCACTGAACCGGGAACCCCGAGCGCCCTGACCGCATGGCTGCTGCCCTGGCCTGCGGTCTTGCCATGCGCCGATCCCGGCCAACACGCACTCGGAGGGTTCTCAGGACATGACCCATCGTCGTGGGATGCGCCTGGCGCTGCTGGCAGCACTGGCAATCGGCATTCCCACCCAGGCCCTCGCCGCGGCCCCCGAATCGGCCACCGGCAGGGCGGAGGCCGGGCGCGGCCACAACCGGCCGCTGCCCCCGCTCGTCAGGAAGTGGCAGGCGGACAAGGCCGCCGCCGCCGACCTCGTGGCGCGGGGCAAGGCGACGCCGGACGCGAACGGGATCGTCACCCTCAAGAACGGCACCCGCGTCAACTATCGGCTCGAGGACACCGAGCACCTGACGACGGTGCTGCTCGACTTCGCGGACGTCACCCACAACAACATCCCGGCGCCGGACCGCAGCGTCGACAACAGCACGTACTGGACGAACAACTTCAACGAGGCGCATTACCGCGACATGCTCTTCAGCAGCGGCGGCGGCTCGTACGGCTTCCCGTCGATGCGTGACTTCTACCTCCAGCAGTCGTCGGGCCGCTTCACCTGGGAGGGACAGGTCTCGGCCTGGGTCCAGACCGACCAGCCGGCCGCCGCGTTCGGCGCCAACAGCCGTACCAGCGGCGCGGGCGGCGACGACCTCAACGGCCCGGTGTACCGGGTCGTCGACGCGGCGCTCAAGGCGCTGGCGGCGAATGGCTACGGCGGCCTCGACCTGTCGAAGGTCGACCAGAGCGACCGCTACGACTGCGACGGCGACGGCAACTTCGACGAGCCGGACGGGTACTTCGACCACTTCGGCCTCGTCCACGCCGGCGAGGGCGAGGAGGCGGGTGCGGATCCGAACACCATCTGGAGCCACCGCTGGTACGCCAACTTCAACCAGACCGAGGGGCCGGCCACCTGCAAGCTGGGCGGGTACCAGCTGCCCGGGACGAACCTGTGGGTCGGCGACTACACCACCGAGCCGGAGAACGGCGCGGTCGGCGTCTTCGCGCACGAGTTCGGCCACGACCTCGGCCTGCCCGACCTGTACGACACGACCGGCGGCAGCGAGAACAGCTCCGGCTTCTGGACGCTCATGAGCTCCGGCTCGTGGGCCTCGTACGCCACCGACAGCATCGACACCGCCCCGGTGCACATGGGCGCCTGGGAGAAGCTCGTCCTGGGCTGGCTTGACTTCGCGGTGGCCACGGTGGGGGATGACGCGACGTTCGAGCTCGGACCGGCCGAGCACGCGACGCGCAACCGGGACCAGGCACTGCGCGTGAACCTGGATCCGTACACCAAGACGACGACCCTGTTCCCGGTGGACGGGACCGATCCGAACTACTTCTACTCCGGCCAGGGCGACGACATCGACCACTCGATGACCCGGACGCTCAGCGCCGGCCTGACGGCGGCGACGCCGATCAGCTTCCGGGCCAACTGGGACATCGAGACCGATTGGGACTACGCCTATCTGCGCGCCCTGGTCGGCGGTGCCTGGCAGAACGTGCCGACATCGGCCTCGACGACCACCGATCCCAACGGCCAGAACTTCGGCTCCGGCATCACCGGCGCCTCCGGTGGCTGGGTGACGGTGACGGCGAGCCTGCCGGCCGGGACCACGGCCTACGGCTTCCGCTACTGGACCGATGGCGCGGTGGTCGAGCCCGGCTTCGCGGTCGACTCGATCTCCCTCCAGGGAACCACCGACAACGCCACCAGCACCGCCGGGTGGACCCTCAACGGGTTCAGCCAGATCACCAACGGGCAGTTCACGCAGAGCTACTTCCACTACTACCTGGTGGAGTCGCGCAGCTACATCGACAACGATAAGAGCCTGTGCGGCGCGTACAACTTCCTGAAGGGCAACTGGCTCGAGAAGCAGTGCTACGCGGACGGCCTGCTGGTCTGGTACCGCAACTCCGGGTACGCCGACAACAACACGGCCAACCACCCGGGTGCCGGACAGATCCTGCCGGTCGATGCCCACCCGGCGACCATGGTCATGCCCGACAACAGGACGGCCTGGCGGACGCGCTGGCAGATGTGGGACGCCACCTTCGGCGTCGACACCAACGCCATCACCCTCCACCAGTACCGCGGCGCACAGCTGCTGGGGAGGACCTACACCGCGACGCCGGTGTCGGGCTTCTTCGACAGCTCCACCACCGCCTACTGGAACCCCGCGATCCCGTTCAACTCGGTGAAGACCGCGGGCTCGGGCCTGCGCATCGACATCACCGGGGTGAGCGCCGATCGCGGCAGCTACCAGGTGCACGTCTACAAGTAGGCGCACACCTTCCCGACACCGATGAGGGCCGGCGCCGATGGCGCCGGCCCTCTTTGCGCAGCCGGTATCCTTCGTGAAGCCATGTCACGTGAAGAGCGCCGCGCCTACGAGCGCATGAACCGAGGGCGGGATCCATTCGCACCGCCCCTCTCGCGCGAGGCGAAGGCGCGCCTCGACGCAACCAGGCAGCGTCGCGAGGCGCGGCGGCGTCCCGCCGGCCGTGCGGCGACCCCGAGCGGCGTCCTGAGCGGCCGCTTCCTGCGCGTGCTGATCGGCGGCGCGCTGGCCGCCGGGCTGATCGCCTTCTCGCTCGCCTGGCCGAACGGGATGCCGACGGCCCTCTACGTCGGCCTGGCCGTCGCCGTCGGCTGGGTGGTGCTGGCATTCGGCGTGCGGGCAGCGATGCGCCGCGCAGCCGCGGGCGCCACCCCGGACCGGCGCCCCTGACGAGGCGCGACTCCGCGTGACGCCCCGTGGCGCGGAGGTTCACAATTGGGAAACGCAGCAGGAGCCATCACCGATGTCCGACGAGCGCAACGATCGCGAGGAATGGGACCGCAGCCAGTGGGCGGAGGAGGGCAAGGCCCCCGATGCCCCCGGCGCCGCCACGTGGGATCGCGAGCAGATGGAGCGCGACCAGCCCGGCGACGCGGCTGACACGCGCGACCCGCAGACGGCGAACGACTCGGGTCCGTTGAGTGGCGACGGGGAGCCCGACGGCGAGTCGCACTGGGAGCGCGTCGACAAGGACTGACCGCACACGCACGCCGGGCGGAGCGGATGACCACCGAGCTGGGCAGCCGCCCCGGAGCGCCCACGGTCGCAGGGTTCGTGCGGCGACTCGCCGCCTCGCCGTGCTGCGCCGCGCTGGTGGGCGAGGAGCACCTCGAGCGCGCGCTGGCCAGCCGCGCACCGATCATCTTCGTCCTGCGCGGCAATGGCCTGCGCCTGGGCCCCACGATCGAGCGGATCCACGCCGCGGGCAAGCTCGGCGCCGTCCACCTGGATCTCGTCGACGGCATCGCGGCCGACGCCCGCGGAGTCGCGTGGATCGCGAGATCGGGCGCCGACGCGATCATCACCTCGCATGGGCGCCTGATGCCGGTGATCCGCGAGGAAGGGCGGCTGGCGATCCACCGCGTCCTGCTCTCGCGGCGCAGCTACCTGGACACCGCGCTGAGCGCGGCGGCGCGCGCGCGTCCCGACATCCTCGAGGTCCTGCCCGGCGTCCTGCTGCCGGCGATCACGCAGCTGCTGCCGCGGCTGGGGATCCCGCTCCTCGCCGGCGGCTTCATCCGCAGCGTCGACGACGTGCGCGGGGCGATGGCCGCCGGTGCGGTGGGGGTCACGACCAGCGCGGCGGACCTCTGGGACCTGGATGTCGACTGACGGAGGGCAGCTGCCCAGGATCCTGGTCGCCGACGACGGCCGGCCGGTGACGCCCGTCGACGGTCTCGCCACCGGCCTCCTCCTCCACGACCTCGACCTGCCGACCCTCGTCGACCGGTCGGCCACCGAGCGGCTGCCGTGGGCGGTCGACATCGACAGCGTCCGCGGCCTCAAGCCGGATGACACCTCGATCGCCTTCGTGGTGCGCCGCCTGGGCGCCATCGCCGTCATCAGCCGTCGCCGCCAGGTGGCCGAGCGCGCCGTCGAGCTGGGTGCCATCGGGCTCGTCCAGGTGCTGGCCTTCGACTCGACCGGGCTCCAGCGCAGCCGGCCCGTGCCGGGTGCCCCGCATCACGTCGGCAGCGTGGTGTCGCCTGGCCTGGTGCTGCCGCACCTGCGCCCCGCCGAGCTGGAGTGCCTGCCGCGCCCGATCGTCGGCCACGGCCTCATCGTCCGCCCCGCCGATGCGCTCAGCTGCCTGGCCCTGGCGGATGCCATCGTCCTGCGCCGCGACGCGGCCGGCTTCCTGGCGATGACCCTCGGCCGCGCCCCGCGTGACGACCTTCGGACCTTGACAAGCATCGCCGTGCGGGAGTAGAACGGACCGGCTTCATCGGGACGATGATCTTGAAGAGTCCCGTTCTGGCGCGTGCCGGAACGTGGGCTCTTTTTTGTTGGTCATCGGCGCCCGAGACGGGTCACATCGGAGGAGACTCATGGATATCTTCCTCGGCGAGCTCATCGGCACCGGGCTACTCATCCTGCTCGGCGACGGTGTCGTGGCGGGCGTCCTGCTGGCGCGCTCCAAGGCGGAGAACGCGGGCTGGATCGTCATCACCCTGGCGTGGGGCCTGGCAGTCTACGTGGGCGTGGTGGCGGCCGGTCCGGTGACCGGAGCGCACCTCAATCCCGCGGTCACCATCGCCCTGGCCGTGAATGGCGTGACCCCGTGGGCTGACGTGCCCGTCTACCTGGCAGGCGAGTTCGCCGGCGCCTTCATCGGCGCGGTGCTCGTCTACCTGCATTACCTCCCGCACTGGGGCGTGACCGAGAACGCGGACCTCAAGCTGGCCGTGTTCAGCACCGGCCCCGCCATCCGCAACACGACCTGGAACCTGGTCAGCGAGGTCATCGGCACGTTCGTGCTGGTGTTCGTGGTCCTGCTGTTCGGCAACATGGGCGACTCGGCCGGCCTGGCCGCGCTCGGCGCGCTGCCGGTGGCTCTCCTGGTCGTCGGCATCGGCCTGTCGCTGGGTGGGACGACCGGCTATGCGATCAACCCGGCCCGCGACCTGGGCCCGCGCATCGCGCACTTCCTGCTGCCGATCCCCGGCAAGCGAGACTCGGACTGGGGCTACTCGTGGATCCCGGTCGTCGGACCCATCATCGGAGGCGTCATCGCGGCGGTGGCAGCCAACGCGCTGTTCACCAACTACCTGATGGCGTAGCCGCATGAAGAAACTGATCAACGCGACCGATGCGGTCGTCGATGAGGCGCTGGCCGGCATGGTCGCCGCCCACGGCGACCTGCTGAAGGTCATCGAGCCCAACGTCGTGGTGCGCAGCGACGCACCACGATCGGGCAAGGTGGGGGTCATCTCGGGGGGCGGCTCGGGTCACGAGCCGATGCACGGCGGGTTCGTGGGCATGGGGATGCTCGACGCGGCCTGCCCGGGCGCGGTCTTCACCTCGCCCGTGCCGGACCAGATGCTGGCCGCCACCAAGGCGGTCGACGGCGGGGCCGGCGTGCTCCACATCGTGAAGAACTACACCGGCGACATCATGAACTTCGAGCTTGCCGCCGAGCTGGCGCAGGCCGAGGGGATCGAGGTCACCAGCGTGGTGATCGCCGACGACGTGGCGGTCACCGACAGCCTCTACACCGCGGGTCGCCGCGGCGTCGGCGGCACCGTGCTGGCCGAGAAGATCGTCGGGGCGGCCGCGGAGGAGGGGCAGGACCTCGCCGCCGTGACCGCCCTGTGCCAGCGTGTCCAGGACAACGTGCGCTCGATGGGCATGGCGCTCACCAGCTGCACCGTCCCGGCCGCCGGCAAGCCGACCTTCGAGATCGGCGACGACGAGATGGAGATCGGGATCGGGATCCACGGTGAGCCCGGACGCGAGCGGCGCAAGCTGGCGAGCGCCGACGAGATCACCGAGGCACTCATGGGCCCGATCCTCGACGACGGTGGCTTCGGCTCGGGGGACAGCGTGCTGGCCTTCGTGAACGGGATGGGGGGCACCCCGCTCATCGAGCTGTACGTGGTCTACAACAAGGTGGCTCAGATGTGCGCCGAACGCGGCGTGACCATCGCGCGCAACCTGGTGGGCTCGTACATCACCAGCCTCGAGATGGCCGGCTGCTCGATCACCCTGCTGAAGCTCGACGACGAGATGACCCGTCTGTGGGATGCGCCGGTGCATACGGCCGCCCTGCGGTGGGGCGTCTGACGAGCATGGACCGATGAGCGACTTCGACGTCGCCGCCCTGTCGCGGTTCCTCACGATCTTCGCGGACCGGCTTCACGAACGACGCGACGAGCTGACACAGCTCGACTCGGCGATCGGGGATGCCGACCACGGGATCAACATGGACCGCGGCTTCAGCGCCGTCCGGGGCAAGCTCGCCGATCTCGGCGACGCGGACCTGGGCGCGACCGCCAAGACGGTCGGGATGACCCTCATCTCGACCGTCGGCGGAGCGTCGGGGCCGCTCTACGGAACCTTCTTCCTTCGCCTCGCCACCGCGCTCGGCGACCGTTCCACGGTGAGCGGCGCCGAGCTCGGCGAGGCGCTGCGCGCCGCCCTGGAGGGGGTCCGCCAGCGCGGCAAGGCGGAGCTCGACGACAAGACGATGGTCGACGCCCTGGCGCCGGCCGTCGACGCTTACGACGCGGCGGTCGCGGAGGGGATCGGTGCGGCGCTCGACGCCGCGTCGGCCGCCGCCGCCAGCGGCCGCGATCGCGTCACCCCGCTGGTCGCCCGGAAGGGTCGCGCCAGCTACCTCGGTGAGCGCGCAAAGGGGCACCAGGATCCCGGCGCCACCTCGACCACCATCCTGTTCGAGTCCCTGCGCGACGCGGTCGCGCAGGGCAGCTGAAAGGTAGGCATCGGTTCGATATGGCCAAGTACGTCCTCGCCCTCGACCAGGGCACCACCTCGTCGCGGGCGATCCTGTTCAACAAGGATGGCACCATCCACGCGACCGCCAACCAGGAGTTTCCCCAGATCTACCCGTCGCCCGGCCATGTCGAGCACGACCCCGAGGCGATCTGGGACTCGCAGCTGGCGGTCGCCAAGAAGGTGATGGCCGACGGCGGCGCCACGCCCGACGACATCGCCGCCATCGGGATCACCAACCAGCGCGAGACGACCGTCGTCTGGGACAAGGCGACCGGCAAGCCGGTGCAGAACGCGATCGTCTGGCAGAGCCGCATCACCGCCTCGTACTGCGACTCGCTCAAGGCCAAGGGCCTGGAGGACAAGGTCCGCGAGAAGACCGGCCTGCCGATCGACGCCTACTTCTCCGGCACGAAGATCCGGCACATCCTGGAGAACAATCCCGGCACCCGTGAGAAGGCGGAGCGGGGCGAGGTGCTGTTCGGCAACGTCGACACGTTCCTCATCTGGCGCCTGACCGGTGGCAAGGTCCACGTCACCGACTACAGCAATGCCAGCCGCACGCTCGTCTTCAACATCCACACCCTTGACTGGGACGACGAGCTGCTCGCGGAGATGGGCATCCCGCGCGCCATGATGCCGACCCCGAAGCCCTCCTCGGAGGTCTACGGCGAGACCGAGGCGGACTTCTTCGGGGCGCCGATCAAGATCGCCGGCGACGCGGGCGACCAGCAGGCCGCCACCTTCGGGCAGGCGTGCTTCGAGCCCGGCATGGCCAAGCAGACGTACGGCACCGGCGCGTTCATGCTCATCAACACCGGCGAGGAGGCGGTCCCGTCGAAGAACGGGCTGCTCACCACGGTGGCCTGGGGCTATGGCGGCAAGGTGACCTATGCCCTCGAGGGATCGGTCTTCATCGCCGGCGCGGCGGTGCAGTGGATCCGCGACGGGCTGCGGGTCATCACCAACTCGGCCGATGTCGAGAAACTCGCGGATAAGGTGTCCGACACCGAGGGCGTGTACATGGTGCCCGCCTTCGTCGGCCTCGGCGCCCCGTACTGGGACCAGTACGCGCGCGGCCTGATCATCGGCCTCACCCGCGGCTCGACGATCGAGCACATCGCGCGGGCCACGGTCGACTCGATGGCCTACCAGACCCGCGAGGTGCTCGAGGCCATGCGTGCTGACTCCGGCGTGGCCCTGACCGAGCTCAAGGTCGACGGCGGCGCGGTCG
>DASSPJ010000100.1:0-6636 GCA_035699665.1 Candidatus Limnocylindria bacterium | reverse complement strand
TCGGCGATCCCCTTCAGCCGCCGGGTCGTGCGGTTGCCGAACCGAACCGGCAGCAGCGTGCGGGTCAGGGCGCGCACGGTATCGGTGACCAGGAGCTCGCCGGACCGGGCCTGGCTGCAGACGCGGGCCGCGACATTCACCGCTGAGCCGACGTAGCCCTCTGCGGTCTCGACGGTCTCGCCCGCGTGAACACCGATGCCGACGTGGATCGGTGCGCCACCGGCCTGTCTGCCCTCGGCCGCCGATCGAAGGATCGCCAGCCCGCACTGAACGGCGCTGCTGGCGGAGGGAAAGACGACGTAGAAGCTGTCGCCCTCCGTCTTGATCTCGGCGCCGCCATAGTCACCGACGGCGGAGCGCACGAGCGACCGGTAGGCTTCGAGGAGCGCGGCCGCGGCGCGGTCGCCATGCGACTCGACGTAGCGGGTGTAATCGCGCAGGTCCGCGAACAGGAATCCGTTGGTGCGTGAGGGGGCGACGCTCATGACACTCCGCTATCCGATTCGCCCAGCCACATTACCGCGACACACCTCGGACCGCGACGCAAGAGCGGACCGATCAGGGCAGCGGGCCTGGGGGGCTAGACTCACCGCCTGATGACCGATCCGGTGCGGCAGCGCCCGCTGCCTGGGCTCGTTGCGGCAGCTTTCGTGACCCTGACGACCATGCTGGCGGCGTGCGCGCCGATGGGGATCGTCGAGGCGCCGCTCGCCGCCGAGCCGGCAGCCGCCGCCGCGACGCCACGCCCCGCGCGTGACGCGCGCAGGGAGCCACGCGCATCCGCGATCCCGGCGCCGACCGCGACGCCGATCCCGACCCCGGTTCCCCGGCCGTTTGCGCTCGACCTCTACCAGGCCGGCGACTTCGTGCCGCAGTACACGTTCGATTGGTGCGTCGCGGCCAGCATCCAGATCGCCCACAACCTGGTGGCGACCGGGAGTGTCGCGAACTGGGCCGACCAGTCCCACCAGGGCGAGCTGTGGGAGATGGCGCGCGCCCGCTCCACCAACGCGTACAACGGCGCCAACCCGTTCGGCTGGGCCGAGACGCTCACCGAGGTGGGCCTCGGACCGTACGCGGTCGTCTCGATCCCCGACTACGCCGATGCGCTGCGCACCGCCGCTCGCGCGCTGTCCGAGACGGGGCGTCCGGTGGGGCTCGTGATGTGGCGCGGCCGGCACGCCTGGGTGATGAGCGGCTTCGAGTCGCTCGGCGATCCGGCGGCCTTTCCCGACTTCACGGTGACCGGCGTCCGGGTGCTCGACCCGCTGTACCCGCACGGCAGCGGGACCTGGGGACCGTCACCGGAGCCCAATGCGCTGCTCACTCCCGATGAGCTGGCGACCCAGTTCGTGGTACGCGAGCCGCGCCGCTGGAGCAGCGGCCTGCCGACCGGATACCTGCTCGTCCTGCCACTCGCCGCGGCCTGACCGCCCTCAACCCGAGGCCCGGTTGGTGCCGGCGCCCTTCTCGGCCTTCTTCTGGGCCTCTTCGGTCGCCGCGCGGGCGGCCGCCTCCTTCCGCTCGCGCTCGTCGGAGCGGTCGCGGGTGAGCGCCTCGCAGGCCTCCTCGATGTCGTCGGTGAGGGTCAGCAGGCGCAGGTCCTCCGGCGAGATCTTGGCCTCGTAGAGCGGCTTGGCCCGGATCCACTCGAGCAGTCCGCCCCAGTAGTCGCGGCCGTAGAGGACGACCGGGAAGTGCTCGACCTTGCCGGTCTGGATGAGGGTCAGCGACTCGAACAGCTCGTCGAGCGTGCCGAAGCCGCCCGGAAAGATGGCGAACCCCGCGGCGTACTTGACGAACATCGTCTTGCGGGCGAAGAAGTAGCGGAACTCCATGCCCAGGTCGACGAACTCGTTGAGGCCCTGCTCGAAGGGGAGCTCGATGTTGCAGCCGATGGAGAGCGCGCCGGCGTCCCGCGCGCCGCGGTTGGCGGCCTCCATGATCCCCGGACCGCCACCGGTGATGATGGCGAAGCCCTTCTCACCAAGCTTCGCGGCGAGCTGCCGCGCGGCGCTGTAGTACCGGTTGCGACGCCCGACCCTGGCCGAGCCGAAGATGGTGATCGCGGGCCCGACCTCCGCGAGGGCATCGAAGCCCTCGACGAACTCGCCGAGGATGCGCAGCGCGCGCCAGGTATCGGTGTCGCGGAAGCCCGGCCAGGCATCGTGCGAGCGGAGCAGCGCCTGGTCCTCGGTGAGGCGGTCCCCCGGCTGCTGCTGCCCGCGCACCACGACCGCTCCGCGGCGGCGCTCCGGCTCCTTCTTCCTGCGTGGCATGCGGCCTCCACTCCTTGCGATGGACGGCCGGCCGGCAGCCTCCGCTGCTCGACAGGCCGATGGACCGATGGTACGGTGTGGCTTCGCCGCGTCCATCGCAAGCGTCGCGCCACCCGTGCGCCGCCCTTCCTGACACTGCCGCAGGGAGACCCGATGGACGCGTCGGGTGTACCACGTACCTTCAGAGGATTCTATTGCCGGACCTGCTGCGGCGCGTCGCCGCCCTCACCGCACTGAGCCTCGTCGGGATCGCGCTGCTCGCGCCGCTCGGCGTGCGGGGCACGACCCCCGCCAGCATCGAGGCCGAGCGCCTGCTCGATGCCGCCGCCAATCCGCCGCGCTCGATCGCGGCTCGCGGAGACGCCGGTCGCGCGGCCTTCGCCGCCGACACCCTGGCCGCGCTGAGCGCGCCGGTCGGCGCCGAGGACCTGGCCCCCTTGAGCGAATTCGCCGCGATCCCGGTGGTGGCCATGCAGGCCGACCTGCGCGCCATCGCCACGCCGAAGCCGGTCGCCGCCACCCCGCCCGCCTACTACGACGGCGATACGGTGTGGGACGCGCTGGCGCAGTGCGAGGCGAGCGGCAACTGGGCGGCCAACACGGGCAACGGCTACTACGGCGGGCTCCAGTTCAGCTACTCGACATGGCACGCGTACGGCGGCGGTGAGTTCGCGGAGTATCCGCACCAGGCCACCCGCGAGGAGCAGATCACGGTCGCCGAGCGGCTGCGTGCCGCGCGCGGCTATCAGCCGTGGCCCGCCTGCCGGCTGAAGCTCGGCCTGCCGTAGGCCACGGCCGCACGGCCGCTCCGGTAGCATCGGTCGATGCTGCATCCACAGGGGGTCGGTCACGTCGTCCTGAAGGTGCGGGACCTGGACCGTGCGCTCACCTTCTACCGGGACCTGCTCGGGTTCCAGGTGGCGTCGCAGATGACGAACGTCATGATCTTCCTCACCGCCACCGGTGAGAACCACCACGACCTGGCCCTCCTGCGCGTGGGCGACTCGGCGCCCGCCGCGGCGCCCAATGCGGTCGGCCTGTACCACGTCGCCATCCGCCTCACCGATGACGCCGAGCTGCGTCGCGCCCACGGCCTGCTCACCGAGCGCGGCCTGCTGCGCGGCGCGGTCGATCACGGGGTCACGCGATCGGTCTACACCGCCGATCCGGACGGCAACGAGATCGAGCTCTACTGCGACGCGCCGCGCGCCGAGTGGGAGGGACGCGTCGACCAGGTGATGACGGTCCGGCCACTGCACCTCGACTGACCCGTCCCGCGCGGGCACGTCCCTTGCTCACCGGGCGAGCGTGCCGTTCCTACCGTTCGTCCTCCTGCTCGCCTGGCAGGCGCTGAGCCGCTCGGCGTCCTTCGCGCTCGGGTGGGCAACCTCGCTCTTCTTCGGCTACGTCCCCGGCAGCAAGGGACGCCTCCTGTCGATCATGGCGCTCGTCTCGGCGGCCTGGGTGGTGGTCGTCCTCGGCTTCGGGCTCCCCATCGCGGCGGGCTGGGTCGCCGAGCGGCTGGGCATCGTCGAGCGCAACTTCGACCTCGCGTGGTGGCAGACCTGGGGGCTGGCCGCCGCCGTGGCGCTCACCCCGCCCGTCGTCGCCGGGCTCGCGGAGATCGCCGGGTTCGACGGCGAGCGGTCGGTCGGCAACTGGCTCGGACGCGTGCCCGCGGCGTACCCGGGCACCGCCTCGCTCGGCGTCGCCGTGCTGCTCATGGTGGTCATCACCCCGTTCCTGCTGGTTCAGCGCCTGCGACAGAAGAAGGTGCTGCTCCCGATCCCCGTCGTCCTGCGCGACGGGGCCGATGACGCGTCGGTGACCGATGCGATCGTCGAGGCCCTCGACGCCGCCCGACTCGGCCGGTTCGAGCGCCGGACCCTCACCGGCCCACGCTCGTGGCCGCTGCGCGCGATGGGCTTCGCGGCGCGGCACCTGCTGGGCACGCTCGTCCGCGGCGAGCCGGATCGCATGACCGCCGACGGGATGGAGGTGCTGGCCTACGCGACCAACGTCGCGGTGCTGGGGCCGAGGGAGGAGGCGCACCGCGCCCGGGCTGCCATAGCGCGCAGCCTGGCGTTCAGCGACGCCTACCTCACCTGGAGCCCGGACTCGCAGGCCCTCGAGGACGAGCTGGCCGACCTGCGCCGCACGCGGGAACAGGGTCGCGACATCACCGGCGAGATCGACCGGTTCCGGGCGGCCCTGGACGCGGCCAGCCTCAACGCCGACGAGTGGAACGTCCTGGAGCGGATGCGACTCCAGCTCGTCGACGAGGCGGACGCCGACGCGTCGCTGGCCCCCGGCGAGCGCGATGAGCCCGGCCGGCCCGCGGCGCCGGGCACGGCGCGGGACGAGGTCGCCGCTGCCGCTCGCTAGCATGGTCCGATGGGCCGTGCGCTGCGCCTCCTCGCCGCCGGGCTGCTGGTCGCGGCCGTCGTCACGCTCGCCTGGCAGCCGGCACGAGTCGCCCTGCAGACGGCGGCGCTGGTGCCGGTCGTCCTGGGGGTCGATGCGGGGCTCGGCTGGCTGAACGCCGCGCCACGGCGCGAGACCGTGGCGTGGCGCACCGCTCCGGACGGGTCACCCGACCTCGGCGACCTGTGGGTGCCGCCCAGCGCGGACGCTGCACGCCCGCACGGTGCCATCCTGCTGGTCCTGGGCGTCAACAATGTGGGCCGCGACTACCCCGCCGTGGTGCGCCTCGCCGACGGCCTGGCGCGCATGGGGGTGGTGGTTCTGGTGCCCGACTCGCGGGTCCTCCTCGCCGGTCGCGTCGACGGCGGCGAGATCACCGGGGTGGTCACCGCGTTCCGCTACCTGGCTGCGCGGCCGGAGGTCGACCCGGCGCGGGTCGGCATGGTGGGGCTGTCGGTCGGTGGCGCGCTCGCGCTGCTCGCGGCGGCCGACCCCACGATCGCCGATGAGGTGCGGTGGGTGGACGCCTTCGGCAGCTTCGCCGACGCGGGCCGCTACCTCGCCTCGGTGATGGCCGGCGCGTACCGCGGCGACGACGGGGCACCGGTGGCGTGGCAGCCGGCGCAGCTCGCGCGCGACGTCGCGCTGGGCATGCTGCTCGACCTGGTCGACGATCCGGACGAGCGGGGGGCGCTCGAGGCGGCCTACGGGCCGGCCGTCGGCACCGGAGAACGCCCGACGCGCGACCCGACGCTGCGCCTTGAGACGACCGCCGCCCAGGCCGTCGAGCGGCTGCTCCTGGCCCGCGACCTCGAGGCCGCCGAGGCTGCGGTCCGCGCGCTGCCCGCCGCGGCGCGCGCCACGCTCGACGCCCTCACCCCGGCCGGCCACCTCGACGGGCTGCGGGCGCGCACGTTCCTCATGCACGACGTGTCCGATGCGTACGTGCCGTACGTGGAGTCGCGTGCGCTGGCGGCCGAGCTCGGCGCCCGCGCCCAGCTGACCGAGTTCCGCCTCTTCGACCACGTCGAGCCGAAGGGGGTCGACCTGGTCGGCGCCGCACCCGAGGCGTGGCGGCTGCTGTGGCTCGTCCACGCCATGCTGGTCGAGACCCTCTAGGCGCGCCGCCTCACGTCGGGGCGACCGGCGCTCCGGAGAAGCTGAGCACGGCAAGGCCGATGACCAGCGCCAGGAGGATGACGATCACCAGGATCCGTGACCCGTTGCCCGAGCGGGCCGGCATCGGCTGGTAGGGGCGGCCGCGGCGGCTCGAGCGACGGCTCATGCGTCGGCGCTCGCCCAGGTGCGGCGGAACAGGAACGGGGTCGTCAGCGCCTCGCGGTTTGAGACGCTGCGCAGCTGCTTGCGGGTGCGCTTCAGCAGCTTGCCGTGGTAGGTCCCGTCGCCGTACGGCTCGAGCAGGCGCGCCACGTCCCAGTCGTGCGTGCCGGCCACCGTCGTGGCGGGGAGGTATCGGTCCAGGACGGCGCGCGCCTCGTCGATGGCCACGAACCGCCGCTCCCGCCGCTGGTTGTCGAGCACGGTGAGCAGGTCGCTGAAGCTGGCGTCGACGTCCTCGACCAGCGTGGACAGGCGCTCCATCGTGCCGGGCATGCGCTCGGTCCTGAACAGCCCGGTGAGGAGCGCCCGCATCTCGCGCGCGTCGAGGTTCGCGAGCGCCTCCCTCAGGCTGGGAACGCCGGCGGCGGAATCGGCCACCGGGACGGCATAGTCGGTGAGGTGCACCATCATGGTCGGCGCTAGGGTACCGATTCGTCCCGGGCCGCGCCGAGGTGGCGCAGCGGTGCATCCGGATCCATCGGCGATGCCCAGCATGGGGGTCCGAACCCTTGACCCGCCGCGCCGGGGCGCCGCATGATCCGGCCATGGCGCGCGGGCCGCCACGATCGCCCGTACCGAGCACCGGGGGGTG
>DASSPJ010000099.1:0-30988 GCA_035699665.1 Candidatus Limnocylindria bacterium | reverse complement strand
GACGCGGGCACGTGGCGCTGGTCGTGCGACACTGGAGGCATGGCACAGGCCGCACATCGCAACCGGCTCGCCGACGAGACGAGCCCGTACCTGCTCCAGCACGCCCACAACCCGGTCGACTGGTACCCATGGGGCGCCGAGGCGCTCGATCGGGCTCGTGAGCTGGACCGGCCGATCTTCCTCTCCATCGGCTACGCCGCCTGCCACTGGTGCCACGTCATGGAGCGCGAATCGTTCATGGACGAGGAGATCGCCAAGTTCATGAATGAGAATTTCGTCTGCATCAAGGTCGACCGCGAGGAGCGGCCGGACATCGACGAGCTGTACATGGCCGCCGTGCAGGCGATGACCGGCAGCGGCGGCTGGCCGCTCAACGTGTTCCTCACGCCGTCCCTCGAGCCCTTCTTCGGCGGCACCTACTTCCCGCCCGCCGATCGTCACGGGCTGCCGTCGTTCACGCGCGTCCTCGAGGCGATCCACGACGCCTACGCCACGCGACGCGACGAGGTCGCCGCCTCCGCCGCCGGCGTCACCGCGCACCTGCGCAACCAGCTCGAGATCGTCCCGGGAACCGTGGACCCGCAGCGCGCTCAGCTCGACGCCGCGGTGGCGCGCATCGCGGCGGGGTTCGATCCCACGCACGGTGGATTCGGCCCGGCGCCCAAGTTCCCGGCGCCGATGACGCTCGAGTTCCTCCTCCGTGCCTGGCGCCGCAGCGGCGATGCGGCGACGCTGCACATGGTGACCCGCACCCTCGACGCGATGGCGGACGGCGGCATCTGGGACCACCTCGGCGGCGGCTTCGCCCGCTACGCGACCGACGCTCGCTGGCTGGTCCCGCACTTCGAGAAGATGCTCTACGACAACGCCCTTCTCGCCCATGCCTACCTCGAAGCGTTCCGGGCGACGCGACAGGACCGTTACGCGCGCACCGCGCGCGAGACGCTCGACTTCATGCTGGCCCAGCTGCGCACCGACGAGGGCGGCTTCGCGTCGGCGCTCGACGCCGACAGCGAGGGCGAGGAGGGTCGCTTCTACGCCTGGACCGATGCCGAGCTGCGCTCGGCGCTGGACGGCTTCGCTTCCGAGGAGATCGACGCGGTGGCGGCCGGCTGGGGCGTGACGGCGGCCGGCAACTGGGAGGCGGGACGGAACGTGCTGCATCGCCCGCCCGGCGTCCCGTTCGACGATGTGCTCCGCGAGCGGGCGCGCACCGCGCTCCTGCGGGCTCGCGCGGCGCGCGTGCGGCCCGGGCGCGACGACAAGCAGCTCGCCGCCTGGAACGGGATGGCGCTGCGGGCGCTGGCGCACGGCGCCGTCGTGCTCGGCGAGCGGCGCTACGCCGATGCGGCGCGCGAGCTCGTCGGGTTCGTGGAGCGGCGCCTCCTGCGCGACGGTGATCGGCTGTGGAGGACGGCGCGCGACGGCCGCGCGCACACGCCCGGCTTCGGCGAGGACTATCTCCACCTCGCCGACGGCCTGCTCGCGTCGCACGCCGCACTCGGCGATGCGGCGCACCTCGACCTGGCCCGCCGCCTCGTCGAGCGGGCGGCGGCCGACCTGTGGGACGACGAGGCGGGCGTCTTCGCCGAGACGGGGCCGGAGCACGAGGCGAGCATCGCCCGCGTCCGGTCGCTGGTGGACGGGGCGGTGCCGAGCACCAACTCGGTGGCCGCCGACGTGCTGCAGCGGCTGGCGCTGCTCACCGGCGACGCCGAGCTCGACCGCCGGGCGCGCCGCATCCTGCGCAGCGTGGCCCCCGCCCTGGATCGCCAGCCGACGATGTTCGGACGGATGCTGGCCGCCGCCGACCGGTCGCTGGACCCGCCGATCGACGCGGTCGTGGCCGCGTCGCGGACGGACGACCCCGCCGCGGCAGCGCTGCGGGCGGCGCTGGCGGCGCCGTACCTCCCGAACCTGGTGCTCGCGTCGGTGGGCGACGGCGATCCGACCGCGCGCTGGCCGATCTTCGAGGGCAAGGTGGCACGCGACGGCGCGGCGACCGCGTACGTCTGCCGGGGCTACGCGTGCGAGGCGCCGACGACCGATCCCGCGGCCGCCACGGCCCAGGTGGAGGCGCTCAGCCGCGCAGGAAGCTGAGGCGCACCCGCCGCCGCGGATTGTCGACGTTCGTGTCGACCAGGGCGACCCGCTGCCAGGTCCCCAGCGCGAGCCGGCCGCCGAGCACCGGCACGCTGACGCTCGGCGAGACCAGCGCGGGCAGCACGTGATCGGCGCCGTGGCCGCGGGACCCGTGGGCGTGTCGCCAGCGGTCGTCGCGCGGGAGCAGCCGATCGAGGGCGTCGACGAGGTCGTCGTCCGACCCGCTGCCGAGCTCCATGATCGCCACGCCGGCGGTGGCGTGCGGGACGAAGGCGTTGAGAAGGCCGTCGCGCCCATCCGCCACCTCGGCCAGGAAGGCGGTGCAGGCATCGGTCAGGTCGACGAGGCCGGCGCGCGCGCCGGTGGCGACCTCGATCTCGCGGCTGTCCATCTGGCCCGCGAGTATGCGCTGCCGCGGCGAGCCCGGTATCATCTGCCGCCGATGCTCCGATCCCTTCGCGGGCGCCCCGGCGCTCCCCGCGCCGCCCTGCTGGCGCTCCTCGTCCTCCTCGCCGCGTGCGGCTCCGCCGCGCCGTCGCCGACGGCCTCGCCCACGCCGACGGCGACCCCCTCACCCACGCCGCGTCCCACGCCGCGCCCGACGCCCACGCCCAGCCCGACGCCCACGCCAACGCCCACGCCGATCCCGCTCGACCAGTCGCTGCTCACCAGCCGCGTGACCGTCCTGGTGGCCGGGACCGACTCGAACGAGGATCGTGCCTCGCGCGGCCTGCCGATCAACACCGACGCGATGCTGGTCGCCAGCATCGATCCCGACCAGGAGCAGATCAGCATCGTGGCGCTGCCCCGCGACACGGTGGACATCCCGCTCGGCAACGGGCAGGTGTACACCGGCAAGGTGAACTCGATCTATCGCAACTACGACATCCAGACCCTGCGGCGGGCTCTGTCGGCGGCCTACGGGATCCCGATCGACTACTACATCGAGATCAACATGAGCGACTTCGGTCGCCTGGTGGCGGCGGTCGGCGGCGTCACCGTCAACGTCGAACGGCCGATCGCCGATGCGCACGTCGGCCTGTACCTGCAGGCCGGCGAGCACACGCTGGGCCCCAACGACGCCGGACGCTACGTCCGCAGCCGGTACGGATCGGGCGGCGACTATGGCCGCGGCTGGCGGCAGATGCAGGTGCTGGTGGCGCTGGTGCGCAAGGCGACCGACCCGGCGACCGATCTCGACCTCGCGGCACTGGCGCGCACCCTCGGCTCGATTCGCACCGACATCCCCATCGACAAGCTGCCGACCTTCGTCGAGCTGGCGCGCCGCGCCGCAGACGCGAGGGTCGTGACCCAGGTCCTCATGCCGCCGCGCTTCGCGCTCTTCGAGGGGGTCGACGGCGCCCGCGGCTGGGTGATGATCCCGAACCTGGCCGAGATTCGCGCCTTCGTGCGGGCGCTCATGCCCGGCTGACCCGCGGGTCGGGGGTCAGATCCCCGCGTAGCTGTGCTGGCCGGGGAACAGCAGGCTCGCCCCGAGGAATGTGAAGAGCACGGCGCCGAAGCCGGCCACCAGCAGCCAGGGCGCCGCGCGCCCCAGCCGGTCGCCGCGTCCCGCCGCGTGGAGGTAGGCCGCGTACAGCAGCCAGGTCCCCGCCGCCGCGAGCTCCTTCGGGTCGTTGTTCCAGTACGAGCGCCAGGCCAGGTTGGCCCAGACCGATCCCAGCGCGATGGCGGCGGTGAGGATCGGGAAGGCGACCACCACGGACCGATACGCCGCGCGGCGGCACGTCTCGGCGGTCGGCAGCAGGGCAACGCGATCGCCGGCGCGCCGCTGGACCAGCTCGCCGATCGCGGCGGCGAAGGCCAGCCCGCTCAGCGCGTACGCCACGATGGCGGCGCCGACGTGGACCGTCAGCAGCAGCGGCGCCTGGAGCGCGGGCGCCAGCGGGACCACCTCGTCGGGGAGCTGGAGCGCCACGATCACCAGGCCCGCGGCGAGGAGCGCCACCAGCGGCGCGAGCGCACGCAGCGCGGCGCGGCGCGCGGCGACCAGGTAGGCCAGCAGCAGGAAGCCGGCAAACGCCTGGGTGACCTCGTGGAGGTTCGACCACGGCGCGTGGCCGGCGACGACGGCGCGCAGGGCCATGCCGATCACCACGGCACCGGTGGCCGCCAGCAGGGCGACGTGGGCGGCGGCGAGCAGCGGGGCTCGGACGCCGTTCGCGGCCGGTCCGTCGGCGGTCGACGGGACGCGAGCCACGATCGTGGCGGCCGCCCCGAGCGCCACCGCGACGAGCAGCGCGGTGAGCGCGGTGACGAGGAGTGCCGTCCCGGGAGTCATCGGTGCCTCACGCGCGGCCGACGGGCGCTGGGCGCCCCAGTCGGCGCGTCGGTCAGTGGGAGTCGGACGCGACCATGATGTCGCGGGTTCCGCACCGGAAGCAGCTTTCCGCGGCGGCGCGGATGGTGGTGCCGCAGTTGGCGCAGTCGAGGAGCAGCTCCGCCTCGTCCTGGACGCAGAAGCGCGCGCCGGCAGGGTAGCGGAGCCCGTCGACCGGGCAGTACGGCACGCCGCGCGCGCGGCCGGCGTCGGCGACGCCACCGGGCTCCGCCGGAGCGGGGAGCATGGCCACCGCCCGCGTCCCGGGGCCGTCCTGCTCGATGGCGACCTGCGAGACGCGCAGGTAGCCGATCACCAGGCCCAGGACGTAGAGGCTCACCAGCCCCAGCAGCATCCACGGAAAGAGGGTGGCGAGCGTCGTCCCGAGGTCGACGGCGATCCACTCGATGATGTCGGTGATCAGCTGCATGGCGCGGCGATTCTAGCAAACGCCCCGCTCCGGTCGGACCCTCGGGGCTGCGCTACACTCGCCGCCATCGCAGGCGGATGACAGGAGCGGATGGCGGCACCTCGGATCAGTCGGACGACCCCGCTCACCGAGCTCCACGTGCACCTCGGTGCGGCGGTCACGCCCGCCATCATGTGGGGCATCGCGCACGCCCAGGGGATCCGCCTGCCGACGAAGGACTATTGGGCGTTCCGCGACCTGATCACGGTGGGTCGACGGAAGCGCGGGTTCCAGGCCTATCTGGACCTGTTCCACTGGACCGAGCTGATCCAGTCGAGCCCCACCGCGGTCGAGCGCAGCGTGTACGAGGTGATCGGCGGCGCTTACCGTCGCAACAACGTCACGCAGATCGAGCTGCGCTTCAACCCGATGAAGCGCAACCGCGGCGGTGAGCAGGACCTCGATCACATCATCGCGGCGGCGGTGCGCGGCATGGATCGCGCGGTGCTCGAGTATCCGCAGGTGCGGGCCGGGCTGATCTTCTGCCTCGACCGGGCCTTCAGCCGCGAGCTGAACGAGATCATCGCCGCCAAGGCGATCAGCTGGAAGACGCGCGGCGTGGTGGCGGTTGACATCGCCGGCCCGGTGGTCGAGTCCTTCCGCTTCGCCGACTACCGGGACATCTTCGCCGAGCTGCGCCGCGCCGGGCTGGGCGTGACGGTCCACGCCGGCGAGACCGGCGGCCCGGAGGAGGTGCGCGAGGCGGTCGAGGCGCTCGAGCCGGCGCGCCTCGGTCATGGCATCAAGAGCGCGCTCGACCCGCGCGTCATGGACCTGCTGCGCGAGCGCGGCGTGGTGCTCGAGATCTGTCCGTCGTCCAACCTCAACACCGGCGTGGTGCGCGACTGGGACGAGATCCGCCGCCACCTCCGCGCGCTCATCGCGCACGGCGTGAAGTTCACCATCTCGACCGACGGTCCGGAGATGCTGCGCTCGTACCTGCGCGACGAGCTGCACCTGCTCCTGCGCCACGGCATCCTCGACGAGGACGAGGCGCTGGAGGCGGTCGAGACGGGTCACGCGGCCTCGTTCGTCGACCGCGCGCCGGTCATCGAGCGCGTCGTGCTGCCCATCGAGGACGGTGCGCGGACGCACGTCGGGGCGTCTTCCTAGACCGATATACTCCGGCCCGTGTCCTCGATCTGGCGACCGGTCCGTGAGCGCACCCCCGTCCGCAGCCTGATGGCCATCGTCGCCCACCCGGGTGACGAGGCGTTCGGCTTCGGCGGCGCGATCGCCGCCGCGGCGGCCGAGGGGGCGTACGTGGTCGTGGTGTGCGCCACGCGCGGCGTCTTCGACCCGCGCCTGCTCGACAAGGCGCCCGCCCCCGGCGGGCGCAATCGGTCCTATACCAAGCCGATCGTGTGGCGGAACCTGGACACGGTGCGCGAGGACGAGCTGCGCCGTTCCGTGGCCCTGCTCGGGGTGCGCGTGCTGCGAATGCTGGACTACGCCGAGACGACGCTCGAGGCGGTCGATTACGACGAGCTGGTGGGCCGCATCGTGGAGCCGATCCGGATGCACCGACCGGAGGTGATCCTGTCATTCGGCCCCGAGGGCGCGACCGGCGACCCCGACCACGTGGTCATGCACCGTGCGGTGCGCGACGCGTTCGACCGCGCCGGAGAGCCGCTGGCCTACGAGGACGACATCGAGGAGGACCAGGTGGCGTGGCGCGCCGCGAAGCTCTACGAGCTCGCCGCTCCCGGAGGCGCGATGGAGCTGCCGGGCATGCCGGCGGTCGGCGAGGCCACCCTGACGCTCGAGCTCGGCGAGCTGGCACCGCTCAAGCTGGCCGCCATCAGCCGTCACGTGACGCAGACCGGCTCGGCCGGCCCGTTCCACGATTGGTCGTCCGAGGACCGCGATCGCTACCTCGCCACCGAGGCGTACCGCCTGGCGCGCTCCAACCTGCCCGTCGCGGCGGGTGCGGGAGCCGCAGCCGAGACGTCGCTCTTCGACGGGCTCGCGTAGGTTCTGGGTCGTCCTGGCGCGGTCAGGTATGCCGTGGGCGCATGCCTGTCCGCCTCGCGCAGCCTGAGTTCGCCAGGTATGCCGTGGGCGCATGCCTGTCCGCCTCGCGCGACCTGAGTTGGCCAGATATGCCATGGGCGCATGCCGGCGAGCCGGAGTGCCGCTTCCGCGGTCCCGTCGGGCGTGCCGTCATGCCGCAGGGGCATATCTGGCCGTGTGGCGGTAGCCGAACACGCCACGCATGCCGCAGGGGCATATCACGCCGTGTGGCGGTAGCCGAACATGCCACGCATGCCGCAGGGGCATATCTGGCCGTGTGGCGGTTGGGCACGGGTCGCCTTTCGGAAGGGAAGCACGTCCTCTGCTACGCTCGTGGCGAGCCACCATCGGTGCCCATTCCGAAAGGACGCCCTGACCGCGCATGCCCGAGATGCTGACCAACGACAACATCATGACCGCCCTGGGACGGGTCAAGGATCCGGAGATCGGCCGCGACCTCGTCTCGCTGGGGATGGTCAAGCAGATCACCATCGAGGGGCCCGTCGTCGACCTGACGGTCGAGCTCACCACCCCCGCCTGCCCCCTCAAGGCGACCATCGAGAACGACATCACCCGCGAGATCACCGCGCTGGGGGCCGAGGTGGTGCGCGTGGACTGGGCCAGCAACGTGAAGCGCAGCTTCGGCGGGCCGGCGGCCGACCTCATCCCCGGCGTCAAGAACACGATCGCGGTCGCCTCCGGCAAGGGCGGGGTCGGCAAGACCACCGTGGCGGTCAACCTCGCGGTCAGCCTGGCGCGCGATGGGGCGCGGGTCGGGCTCCTGGACGCCGACATCACCGGCCCCAACGTGCCGCTCATGATGGGCACTACCGGCGCCCATGTGACGGGCAAGGAGGGGCGGGTCAACCCGGTCGTCAGCCACGGCGTGCGCATGATGAGCATCCAGTACTTCCTGACCGGCGACGCGCCGGTCATCTGGCGCGGCCCGCTCATCCACTCGGCGATCCAGCAGTTCCTGCGTGACGTCGAGTGGGGCGAGCTCGACTACCTGGTCGTCGACCTGCCGCCCGGCACCGGTGACGCCGCGCTGTCGCTCAGCCAGCTCATCCCCCTCACCGGGGCGGTCGTGGTGACCACCCCGCAGGAGGTCAGCCTCGCCGATGCGCGCAAGGCGATCGCCATGTTCAACAAGGTGAACGTCCGGACCCTCGGCGTGGTCGAGAACATGTCCGGCTTCATCTGCCCCAACTGCCGCGAGGAGCACGATATCTTCGGCTCGGGCGGTGGTGAGAAGATCGCCCGCGAGCTCGAGCTCGACGTGCTCGGCCGCATCCCGCTCGAGCCGGGCGTGCGCACCGGCGGCGACGCCGGGGTCCCGATCACCTCGCCGCAGTACCCCGGCGCGGATGATTCACGCGCCGCCCTCGCGCTGCGCGAGCTGGCCCGCACCGTCGCCGGGCGCGTGAGCGTGGTCGCCGCGCCGTACGCCGGGGCCGCCGCGGTCTGACACCGGGCGGCGGGCGGATCGTCCGGTCGCCGGTTGCCCGCATCGGGGGATTGCCGCGGCGACGGTGCATGCCGACAATGCGCGTCATGCGCATCGCCGTCATCTCCGACCTGCATGCCAACCTGCCCGCGCTGCGCGCCGTCGTCGACGACGCGGCGCGCATCGGCTGCGACGAGCTGTGGTGCCTGGGCGACGTGGTGGGGCGCGGCCCGCACCCCAACGAGGTATGTGACGAGCTGCGCCGCCTCGGCGTGCCGACGGTGCAGGGCAACTGGGACGAGGCGGTGGGCATGGACCGCGACACGCCCGGCTCCCTGTGGGCGAACGCGGAGGCGGAGGCGGGCGGCGAGGTGTCGCTGCTCTGGACGCGGCGCCACATCGACGATGAGCACCGTGCCTGGCTGCGCGCGCTGCCGATGACGCTGCGGCTGACGGTCGAGGATCGCTCGGCGCTCCTGTTCCACGGCTCGACGATCCGCCAGACCGAGTACCTGTGGGCCGATCGCCCGTCGCGCGCGTTCGCGCGCATCGCGGCCGACGAGGGTGACGACCTGTTCTGCTTCGGGCACACCCATGAGTCGTTCCACCGGGTCATCGGGCCGTCGCACTTCGTGGCGGCCGGGTCGGTGGGCTGCGGCGGGGACGGGGACGCCCGGGCGCGCTACGCGGTCATCTACGTGGGCGCTGACGTGGTCGTCGGCTTCCGCAGCGTGGACTACGACCGGGCGCCGGTGATCGAGGCGCTCGCGGCCGCCGGCCTGCCGATCGACCTGCTGAGCCTTCCGCCGGCCCCGCACCAGCACGTCGCGGGCTGACGCTCAGCCGGCCTTGCTCTCCTTGGTGTAGGGCCTGCCCACCGCCGCCGGCGCCACGCTGCGTCCGACCACCCCGGCGAGGATGATGATCGTCACGAGGTAGGGGAGTGCCCCGTAGACCTGGCTCGGGATGGCCTCCATGATCGGTCCCAGCTGGGCGTACTCCTCGCCGGGCGGCCGGATGCGGACTGCCTGGCCGAACGCGCCGGAGAAGGCGAACAGGAGCGCCGCCCCGAACGCGCCGATGGGTGTCCACCGACCGAAGATGACCGCCGCCAGGGCGATGAAGCCCCGCCCGGCGGTCATGCCGTTCTGGAACGAGCCGGTCCCCTCCAGGGTGAGGTAGGCGCCGGCCAGGCCGGCGAAGATGCCACCCACGATGACGTTGCGGTAGCGGAGCCGGATGACGTTGATGCCCACCGTATCGGCAGCGCGGGGATGCTCGCCCACGGCACGCGTGCGCAGGCCCCAGCGGGAGCGGAAGAGGAGCACCTGGAGCATCACCACCAGCACGATGACCGACATGGCGAGCGGGCCCTGGCTCAGGAACATGTCGGCGATCCAGCCCACGACCGGGAAGTTCTCGATCTCGCGTGGCAGGTTGAACGAGTCGAAGGTGCCGGCCCCGAGGCGGGGGTTGGGCGAGATGAGCAGTCGGTTGAGGTAGCCGGTCAGCCCCAGCGCGGCGATGTTGATGATCGTGCCGCTGATGATCTGGTCGGCGCCGATGGAGATGCAGAGCCAGGCGTGCAGGGTCGACAGCAGCACCGCGACCAGGATCGCCGTGATCACACCGACCAGCAGGGCCATGCTCAGGTCGAAGGGTCCGAACGGGGCACCACCGAGCGACTGCTGCCACAGCCCGGCCGCCAGGAATCCGGCGAAGGCGGCGGACAGCATCATCCCCTCGATCCCGATGTTCACCACCCCGGACCGCTCGTTCATGATCCCGCACAGGGCGCCGAGGGCGATCGGTGCCGCCAGCCCGAGCACGATCGGCGCGATGCCCGGCGTGACGTCGATGACGTAGCCGATGAACTGGAAGAGGACCCCGATGATCGGGATGCCGTAGATCGCGTCCATCAGACCGGCGTCCCGCTGCCGTAGGTCTTGGTGACCGTCTGGAGCTCGTCGGGCTCGGCGCTCGGCGCCCGGATGCGGAGCGCCTGCCGGACGACGACGTCGGCGGCCAGGAACAGGAGGATCGTGGCCTGGATCACGTCGATGATCTCGACCGGGATCCCCGCCTCGATCTGCATCAGGCCCGAGCCGGCGCGCATGGCGCCGAACAGGAGCGCGGCGAGCGTGATGCCGACCGGGTGCGCGCGTCCCAGCAGCGCGACCGAGATCGAGTCGAAGCCGACCGAGGTCCCGTACGAGGCGTTCATGAAGTGGCTGATGCCCAGGATCTGGCCGGCACCGGCCAGTCCGGCCAGCAGTCCGCACAGGGACATGGTGAGGATGGTGATCAGCGCCGGGTGCATGCCGGCGTAACGTGCCGCGTCAGGGTTGGCCCCGACGGTTCGGATCTCGAAGCCCAGCGTGCTCTTCCAGAGCAGCCACCAGATGACCGGCACCAGCGCGAAGGCGATGAAGACGCCGAGATGGATGCTGGTGCCGAAGAGCGTCGGGAATTCGGCGTTGCCCAGCGGCCCCGTTCGCGAGAAGGAGAAGCCCGGCGCCTCGAGCGGCCCGGTGATGAGGTAGCCGATGAGCGCGCCCGCGATGAAGTTGAGCATGATGGTGGTGACCACCTCGTGGGCACCGGTCCATGCCTTGAGGGCGCCCGGGATGAAGCCCCAGACCGCTCCCAGCACCGCGCCGGCGAGGACGGCGGCGGAAATGGCGACGATCCCCGGCGCCCCGGCCACCCAGGCCCCGACGCCGGCCGCGCCCAGGGCGCCCATCAGGAATTGGCCCTGCGCGCCGATGTTGAACAGTCCCGCCTTGAACCCCAGGCCCACCGCCATGCCGCCGAGGATCAGCGGCGTCGCGCTCAGGACGCTGAACAGGATTCCACGCAGGCTGCCGAAGGCGCCCTTGAAGAGGCTGGCGTACGCCTGGAAGGGGAGCGTCGGGTCGAGCTCGCCGCTGGCGAACCCGGAGAGGAAGATGATGACCCCGCCCACGATCAGCGCACCGACCACCGCGACCAGTGGCACGATCGCCAGATTGATCAGGCGCCGCACCGGCGAGCGACGGCGCGGCTCCGCGGCCGCTGGCGCCGCCGCGGTCACGATGCCTGCTCCAGGTCGGTCGACATGTCCTTGATCGCGGCCTCGACGCTCACCTTTCCGCCCGTGGCCATGAGCAGCCCGATCTCCTCGCGGTCCGCCTCCCGGGCGTCGACGATCGCCACCATCTCGCCGCGGTACATGACGCCGATCCGGTCCGACAGCTCGAGGATCTCGTCGAGCTCGGCGGAGACGAGCAGGATCGCCGTGCCGTCCTGGCGCCGCTGCACCGCCTGCCGGTGAATGAACTCGATGCTGCCGACGTCCAGGCCGCGCGTCGGCTGGTCGAGGACGAGCAGCTTGAGGTCGCGCCCGAACTCGCGGGCCACGATGAGCTTCTGCTGGTTGCCGCCGGAGAGCGTGCCGGCCGTCACCGTTGCCGAGTGTGTCCGGACGTCGTACTCGGCGATGGCCGCCTCGGTGCGCTCGCGGATCGCGTCCTCGTCGCGGACCATGCCGCGGGCGTACGGCGCCGCGTGGTAGTCGTTGAGGACGACGTTGTCGGTCAGCGGGAAGCTGAGGATCAGCCCGAAGCGGTGGCGGTCGGCGGGGACGAACCCGACACCCGCCTCGTGCAGCTCGCGCGGCGTGGCATGCGTGATGTCGCGCCCGAGCAGCGTCGCCTGCCCGCTGATGGTGCGGCGCAGGCCGGTGAAGGACTCGACCAGCTCGTCCTGCCCGTTGCCGGCCACGCCTGCGATGCCGAAGATCTCGCCGGCGCGCACCTCGAAGCTGACGCCGTGCACGACCTCGCGGCCACGGTCGTCCGCCACCCTCACGTCCCGGGCCACCAGGACCGGCTCGCCGGGCGTGCTCTCGCCGCGGTCGACCGTCAGCTGGACGTCACGGCCGACCATCAGCTCCGCGAGGTCCTCCTCACCGGTCTCGGCCGGGACCCGCTGGCCCACCACCTTCCCGCGACGGATGACCGTGATGCGGTCCGCGACCTCCAGCACCTCGTTGAGCTTGTGGCTGATGAAGATGATCGAGGTGCCGAGCTCCTTGGTCAGCTGTCGCAGGACCCCGAAGATCTCGCGCGTCTCCTGGGGCGTGAGGACTGCGGTCGGCTCGTCGAGCACCAGGATCCGGGCGTTGCGGTAGAGCGCCTTGAGGATCTCGACCCGCTGCTGCCAGCCGACGGAGAGGGAGCCGACCCTCGCGTCGGGATCGACCTCGAAGCCGAAGCGGCGTCCCAGCTCGCGGATGCGGGTGTGGGCCACGCCACGGTCCAGGAAGATCGGGTTCGCCATCGGCTCATCGCCGAGCAGGATGTTCTCGGCCACCGAGAGGACCGGAACGAGCATGAAGTGCTGGTGGACCATGCTGATGCCGCGGTCGATGGCGTCCGATGGCCCGTGGATCGTGACCGGCTCGCCGTCGAGGAGGATCTCCCCCTCGTCCGGTTCGGCCAGCCCGTACAGGATGTTCATCAGCGTCGACTTGCCGGCGCCGTTCTCGCCCAGCAGGGCGTGGATCTCACCGGGACGCACGTCGAGGTCGATGTGGTCGTTCGCCAGCACGCCCGGATACCGCTTGGTGACGCCGCGCATCTCGAGCGCGGGTGCGGGACTCGCCTGCGACTGGCTCTCGGTCATCTGCCAGACCTCGATGCGACTGGATTGCAGGAGGGGCGGGCCCAGATGCTGGACCCGCCCCGTACAGCGGTGCGTTCAGTCAGTCGAGCCGACCTTACGCGTCAGGGTCTCCGAACGGGCATTCGCCGGAACCGGCGCATGGATTGATATCCCCGGATGCCATGCCCTCGGTCGCCTCGTCGAGCAGCGTCTGCAGCTCATCGGTGAACAGATCGGCATGGTTGTGGAACTCGGAGACGCTCACCTTGGGCGGATCGGAGGCCGCGTCGAGGAGCAGCGTGCCGCCCTTCGCCGTGCCGTCGGCCACGCGCTGGATCGCCTCGCTGACCGCATCGACCAGCTTCTTCTCGGCGCTGGTCACGATGCAGGTCAGGTTCGGCAGGGCAAGCGCCTGGTCGGTGTCCACGCCGATGCCGTAGATGTCGGCATCGCAGGCCGCCTCGAGGGCACCCTGTCCCGACAGGCCGGCGACCTGGAAGATGACGTCGGCGTCCTGCCCGATCATCTGCTCGGCGAGCGCCGCACCGGTGGTCGGGTCGTTGAACGCGACGGTGATGTCCTCGGACACGTACGAGACGAGCACCTCGATGTCGGGATTGACCGACTTCGCCCCGTTCTCGTAACCGGCGATGTAGGCCTTCACCGGCGGGACCGACTCGATGCCGCCGACGGCGCCGATGACGCCGGTCTCCGAGATCGTTGCGGCAACGATGCCGGCAAGGTAGCCGGCCTGCTGCTCGGCGAAGATCAGGCCCTGGTAGTTCGGCAGCAGCTCCTCCGCATTGCCGGCGCAAGCGAAGGTCGGGTCGGGGTCGCCATTGGCGTCGACGCAGACGGACTGGTCGAGGCCGATGAAGCTGACCTCGGGATTCTCCTTGGCTGCGATCGCGGTGGCGTTGCCGAGCGCGAACCCGTAGGTCACGATGATGTCGTAACCCTGGTCGATGAAGGTCGCCATGTTGTTGGCGTAGTCGGCCGGGTCCTCGGTGACGATGACCTCGGCGCTGCCGCCGACCTCGGTGGCACCCATGATGGTGCCGCACCAGCCACCCTCGTTGAACGACTTGTCCTCGAGCTGGCCGACGTCGGTGACCCCGCCGATGAGGAACGCGTCGCCGCTGTTCGGATCGCCGCAGGCGGCGAGCCCCGTCGGAGCCTCGCTCGCGGACGCCGAGGCCGACGCGGCGCCGGTCCCGGACGCTGTGCTCGATGCGCTCGCCGATGGGCTGGGGCTGCTACACGCCGCAAGGACGAGGGCCAGGATGGCCAGGATCGCCACGTAGGCGAAGCTGGAGTGCCGTCGCATGAATGTTTCTCCTCTGCACCACTCGGTGCACACCTGTCGCGCGGAATTGGGCGCGACGCCTCCGGATGCGACCGGGCGGGGCTGAGTGTCAGGCCCGGCGCAGAATCTGCGGCATGATACTGCCTCGCGAGGGCCGCGCTCAATACTCTTGCGCACGCCGCCCGCACCCCGGGTCGCATCTGCCGGCCCGTATCATGCGCCCCGCATGACCACCCAGCCGGATCCGGTGCGCCTCGTCATCCTCGACCTCGACGGGGTGGTGTATCGCGGCGACGAGGCGATCGAGGGTGTCGCCGGGGCCATCGCCGCGGTCGAGGCGACCGGCATCGCCGTCCGCTACGCGACCAACAACTCGACGGTCGACCGCGCGGCCTACGTCGCGCGCCTGGCCGGGATGGGGATTCGCACGCGGCGTGAGGCGGTCGTCACGTCGACCTCGGCCACCATCGAGCACCTGCGACGCCATCGGGCCGGCGTGCGGCGCATCCTGGCCGTCGGCGAGGCCGGGCTCGTCGCCGAGCTGCGTGAGGGCGGCTACGACGCGGTGCCGGCCGAGGAGGCGGCGCCCGACGGCTATGCCGGCGGTCGGCTCGACACCCCCTACGATGCGGTCGTGGTCGGCCTCGACCGTGCGCTGACGTACCGGCGCATCGCCGCCGCCGCGACCGCCGTCCGCCACGGCGCCGCCTTCGTGGCGACCAACGCCGACGAGCGCTACCCGACGGCGGCCGGCTTCCTGCCGGGCGCCGGGAGCGCGGTGGCGGCCATCCGCGTGGCATCGGGCGTCGAGCCGATCGTCATCGGCAAACCCGAGCCGGCGATGTTCCAGGCGATCCTCGAGGAGGCTGGGATTCCTGCCTCCGCAGCGCTCGTGGTCGGCGACAACCCCGCCGCGGACATCGTGGCGGCCCACCGCGCCGGTATCCGCGCGGTGCTCGTGCTGACCGGCGTGGCGGACGAGGCTTCGGCGCGCGCCCTCGACGGCGAGCGGCGGCCCGACGTCATCGCCGCCTCGGCCGCCGAGCTGCCGCGCCTGGTGGAGCCCGCATGAGTCAGGCCCGCCAGTCCCCCCAGGCAAGCTCCGCCTCTGCCAGCAGCGGGGCCACCAGCGAGCGCGGGGCGAAGGCGCGGCGGAAGGCGTTGAGCGCGATCGCCGCCAGCTCGCCATCGGTCAGGCCCAGGGCTTCGGCCGTCGCCGCCAGCTCATCGGTCAGGCTCGTGCCGCTGACGGTGCGGTCATCGGTCGAGATGGTGACCGACACGCCCGACCGATGGAGCCGCCCCACCGGATGGCGTGCCAGGTCGGGCACGATCGCGGTCTGCACGTTGCTCGTCGGACACATGTCGAGCGTGACGTCGCGCGCGCGCACGAGATCCGCGATGGCGTCGTCGTCGCCGGCGGTGACGCCGTGCGCGATGCGGCGCACACCGAGGTCGAGCGCTTCGGTGATGCGCTCCGCGCCGGGCACCTCGCCGGCATGGGCGGTGAGCGCCAGGCCGCCACGCTCGGCGGCCCGAAAGGCGGCGGCATGGGGTGGGGCGGGGTACGCCGCCTCGGGACCGGCGAGGTCGAAGCCGACGATCGGCGGTCCGAAGCCCGCGGCCTCCTCCGCCAGCCGCACGTTGGCGGCCGGTGGATGGCTGCGCATGGCGGTGACGATCAGGCCGACCAGCGGAGCCCCCGGCCCCAGGCGCCGGATCGCCGCGGCCACCCCGTCGACGACTGCGGCGATCACCTCGTCGACGCGCAGGCCACCCTCGAGGTGGAGCCGCGGCGCCCAGCGCAGCTCGGCGTACCGCACCCCCTCGCCGGCCAGGTCCTCGACCAGCTCGCCGCTGACCCGTGACAGGGCGTCGGCGCGCTGGAGCAGGGCGATCGGCAGGTCGAAGTACGTCAGCAGCTCCGCCTGGTCGCGGCAGCGGGGCGGGGCGACGAGGCGCCGCCGCGCCTCGTCCACGTCACGCAGCTCGATGCCCGCCGCCGCGGCGAGCTCCACCGCGGTCGCGGGGCGCACCGCGCCATCGATGTGCTGGTGCAGCTCGGCCTTCGGCAGCGGCCGGATCGCCTCGCGCAGGTCCACCGGCCGATGATAGGCCCGCGCCGTGCGCCCGGCCGCCGCCGGGCGGCCACGCTCGGCGCCGTCGCGGTGCTGCTCGCCGGGGGGACCTTCGCCGCTCGCCCGGCCGGGCTGGCCGCGGGGGATCCGCCGCGACACGCGGCGGCGGTGACCGATGCGCTGGCGGCGATCGATGGCGCCGAGCACGCGCTCGACGAGGCGGCGAGCGCCCTCGCCGGGGCCATCGATGCCGCCCGGGCGGCATCGACCAATGCCTTCACCGGCGAGACGGTCAACGGATCGCTCTTCACCGCGGCCGCGGTCGCCACGCGTGCCGCGGCCGGGCCGGTCGACGAGGCACGCATGGCGGTCGGGCGCGTGGCACAGCGCACGGCGGCGCTCGGGCTCGAGGCACCTCGCCCGGCGCTCGACGGGTCCCGCGCGGTCGCGGCGGGGGACGGGATCGAGGCGGCCACGGCCGCCGCCGAGGGGTTCGCCGGGCTGCGTGGCGACACGGCCCTGGCGCTCGACGAGCTCGCCGGCGCGGTCGACGACCTGGGGCGCGGCGACCATGCGGCCGCGCTCGGCGCGGCCGACCGCGTCGACGAGGCGCTCGTCCGCATCGAGCCGTACGCGGTGTCGCTGCCCCAGCTCCGCCTGTGGCTCGAGACCGCCGGCGACCTGAACGAGGCGGTGCGCGCGGCGGCCCGGGCGCTGCGCGAGGGCGACGCGGCGGCCGCCGCGGCTGCCGAGGCCCGCCTGCGCGACGCGGCGGGCGAGGCCGCCGTCTCGGATCGCGCCCTGGCCCTGGCCATCAGCGAGGGTGCGTCACGGGTGCTCGGGACACCGCTCGGCCAGCTGGGACGCCTGGCTCGTGAGGTGGCCGACGCACAGGACGCGCTGGTGGCACTCCGACGTGCGGTGGTGGCGCGTGCGGGCGGCGGTGAGGCAACCTAGCGGACGTGACCCTTCGTGACGCGCCCGGCGACGACCTCGTCGGCCGCCGCATTGCCGATCGCTACCGCCTCGACGAGCTGATCGCTCGCGGCGGCATGGCGCTCGTCTTCCGCGCCCACGACGAGCGCCTGGCGCGCGACGTGGCCGTCAAGATCCTCGCCGAGCCCTACGCGTCGGACGACGCGTTCGCCGAGCGCTTCCTGGCCGAGGCGCGCACCGCGGCCGGCCTGGCGCACACCAACCTCGTCCACGTCTACGACTCCGGGGAGGACGATGGGGTGCACTACATCGTCATGGAGCTGCTCGCGCGCTACCGCACCCTGCGGGACCGGATCGCCGCCGACGGACCGCTCCCACCCGGCGACGCCGTCCACGTCATGGCGGGCGTCCTGGCCGGGCTCGGGCTCGTTCACGAGCGCGGATTCGTCCACTGCGACGTGAAGAGCGGCAACGTGATGGTCGGCCCGGGACCGGTGAAGCTGATCGACTTCGGGATCGCCCGGACGCCCGCCGGGAGCGGGCGCGACGGCACGTCGCTCGGCTCGCTGCACGCCATGCCGCCCGAGCAGCTGCGCAACGAGCCGCTGCGCCCATCGAGCGACCTGTTCGCCGCCGGGGTCGTCCTCTACGAGGCGCTCACCGGCCGGACACCATGGCAGGCCGATGACGCGACGGCGATGGTGGCCGCGCAGGCGACCCCGCCCCCGCGACCGTCGGAGCTCGTCCCGCGGCTGCCACGGCGGCTCGACGACGTCGTGGCGCAGAGCCTGCGCATCGACCCCGACCAGCGGTTCCACAGCGCGCGGGCGATGGCGACCGCGCTCGAGCTCGCCGCGGCCAGTGAGCCGGCGGCGACGCCGACCGACGAGACGCGCGAGATCGCGGTGCCGGCCGCCGAGCGCGGGTACGTTCCCCCGCTCGTCATGCCCGCCTCGTCGCGGCGTGCCACCGCCGCCCCCGAGCGGCGGCCGCCGCCGCGTCCACCCGTGCGCCGCAACGGCACTGGATTCGGCGCGTGGCTGCTCACGCTGCTGGCGGTCGCGGCGGGCGCGCTCGTCGTGTGGCTGGTGCTGAACGCCGGCACCGGGCTGCCGATCGGTCCCGGGGCCGGCGGGTCGCCGAGCCAGGACCCGGGGCAGGCGACACCGTCACTGGCTCCCGGCACGGTCCTCGTCCCGAACATGATCGGGCTCACCGAGGAGCAGGCGGAGGCCGCCGCCGAGGCGGCCGGCCTCGACTGGCGCATCAACTGGCGCGAGGTGGCCGGCGAGACGCCGGGCATCTACGACCAGGAGCCGCAGGCCGGTGATGTCGTCCGCGCGGGAAGCCGGATCGTGATGTACGCCTACCGCGCGCCGGACTGAGGCGCGCCGGAGTCTATACTCGCTTGACCGATCAAACGCTGGGGGAGAGCGCGCGATCGGGTTCCTGCATCCATGAGGAGAGCTGCTGCACATGCGCCTGCGCGCCGAGTCGACCGATCCCGCCTCCGTCGAGGCCGACGTCCTCGCGGTACCGATCTACAAGGAGGACCGCGAGATCTCGGGCGACCTCGCCGCGCTCGACGCGGCGTCGGGGGGCGTGATCAGCCGGGCGATCGAGTGGGGCGAGTTCAACATCGTCGAGCACTACACCGCGCTGCTCGACGGCGGCGACCTGCCGGTCGAGCGGCTCCTGCTGGTCAACGGCGTGCGGCGGGGCCGCGGCGCGTGGCGGGCGCGGCGGATAGCCTCCACGGCGACGCGTCGCCTCCAAGGCCGCGGGGCGAAGCGCCTCGCCCTCTGGCTGCGCGACGGCGAGGATGCCGACGGCTTTGCCGCCGCCGCGGTGGGTGCGCGGCAGGGGATCTATCGCCCGCATGCCATCTACGGCCGCGTGCGCGACACCGAGGCGATGCTGCGCAGCGTCGAGGAGCTCGTCCTCGTCGGAGACGCCGCGCCGGACGCTGCGGCGCTGGAGCGCGCCGTCACCATGGCCGAGGGGGTCGAGTTCGGGCGCACCCTGGCGAACCGCTCGGCCAATGACCTCTATCCGGAGAAGATGGCCGAGGTGGCCCGCGAGCTGGAGGCCGACGGCTGCACGGTCGAGGTGCTCGGCGTCGACGAGATGCGCGCCCTCGGCATGGGCGCCCTGCTCGGCGTCGGCCAGGGTGCGACGCACGAGCCGCGCCTGATCGCCGTCAAGCTCCCCGGCTGGGAGAGGGCGTCACCCGACCGGCGGCTGGCGATCGTCGGCAAGGGGGTCTGCTTCGACTCCGGCGGCATCAGCATCAAGCCGGCCGACAAGATGGAGGAGATGAAGCACGACAAGTCGGGCGCAGCGGCCGTGATCGCCGCCGCGCGGACCGTCGCGCGCATCAACCCCGACGCACCGCTGATGGCTGTCGCCCCGATGGTCGAGAACATGCCCGGTGGCAACGCTCAGCGTCCCGGCGACGTGGTCAGGGCGATGAACGGCAAGACGATCGAGGTCATCAACACCGACGCCGAGGGCCGCCTCATCCTCGCCGATGCGCTGCACTGGGCCGAGCAGCAGGGCGCCACGCACCTGGTCGACATCGCGACCCTCACCGGCGCGGCGAGCGTCGCGTTCGGCGAGCTGATCAGCTGCTACTTCGCCCGCCCGCGCGAGTGGGGCGACGAGGTGGCCCGTGCCGCGGCGGCGACCGGCGAATGGTTCTGGGAGATGCCGCTGGCGACCGAGTACCGGACCGCCTACGACTCGGCCCATGCCGACATCGTCAACTCCGGGTCGCGGGACGGGTCGCTCATCAAGAGCGCCGTCTTCCTGGCCGACTTCGTGACCCGCGACTGGGTGCACGTCGACATCGCGAGCGCCGCGTACCTGTCCACCGATAAGGCCACCAACCCGAAGGGGGCCGTCGGGACCGGCGTCACCACGCTCACCCGCCTGGCCCTCGACTACGCCGCCGGCTCGTAGGCGCAGCGAGGCGCCCGCCGGCGTGGCCGGCGGGCGCCATCGGTCTCGAGCTCGGGTGGGGCTAGACGCGCTCGTCGACGGCGTCGCGAGCCTCGTCCTTGGCCTCGCCCCACTCGTTCTGGAGGTCACCCTCGACCTGCTGCGCCTGGCCCTCGGCCTCGGTCTGCGGGTTGTCGGTGAGGTCGCCCCACTCTTCCTTGACCTTGCCGGCTCCCTCCTTGAGGGGCCCTTCGATGCGATCGGAATCCATCTCGTTCCAACTCCCCTGTGCGGTGAGCGCCGGCGCCTGGCGACGCCGGCATGACACCGCTCGCCATGGCAGATGGCGTGCCAGCCACGACGATTGGGCCATGCCGCGCGACGGCACCGATCGCTAGCATGCGGCGGTGCGCCCGGGCACCGGGCGCCACTCGCCGCACGAGGAAGCCGCCGCCGTGACCTGGGCCCCGATCGTCGTGGGAGCCGCCTTCGCCCTGCTCGGCGCCGCTGCCGAGCGGCTTGCCAGCAGGTGGCCGGCGGACGAGGCGAGCCACGCCGGGCCGCGCCCCCGCACCGTCGCGCTGGCCCTTGCCAGCGGAGCCGCGGCCTGGGGGATCGCAGCCCGTTCGACCCTGCCGTGGTGGGCGACCGGGGTGCACCTGCTGGTGCTGGCGCTGCTGGTCATGCTCACCGCCACCGACTGGGAGCAGCGGCGTCTCCCGCACCTGGTGCTGGACCCGCTGATCGTGGTGGCCGTGGCGTTCGTGCCGTTCAATCCCGCGGTGACGCCGCTCGACGCGGCCATCGGCGGGGTGGCGTCCGCCGCGTTCCTGTGGCTGGCGGGGCTGGTGGTGCGCGATGGCGTCGCGCTCGGCGACCTGTACCTCATCGCGCCGCTCGGCCTGCTGCTCGGCTGGCCGGCGATCTTCGGCGCCATCTTCATCGCCGCGTTCAGCGTCTCGGCCTTCAGCGTCGTGCTCCTGGTCACGCGACGGGCCGCCATGAAGAGCTACGTGCCCTTCGGGCCCTTCCTGGTGCTCGGTGCCGTCGTCACCCTGCTGCGCGACCCGACCCTGCTCGGCACGGCCGGCGATGCGGTGACGGCGGCGCTCCGCTGAACCGGCGGGCCATTCGACCGGCCGTCCCGTGGCTGGTACCGTAGCCGCCAATGCGTCCGGTCATGCAGCGCCGTCGGCATCGGTTGATGATACGGCGGAGCACGCTTCGCGGTTCGAGCAAGCGCCGCAGCCTCACCACCGCCTTCGTCGTCATCCTCGGCGCCTTCGCCATCATGATCGGCGGCTCGGTGCTGGGCACCGCCGGCGGCCTGCTGGCCGCGTACAACTACTTCGCCTCCGGGCTCCCGGAGCCGAACATCCTCGACGACCTGTCGCTGCCACAGTCGACCTTCGTGTACGACCGCACCGGCGGCACCCTGCTGGCACGCTTCGAGTGCCAGAACCGCGATGCGGTCGCCTTCGAGGACATCCCCGAGGACCTGATCAACGCCACGGTCGCGACCGAGGACCGGACCTTCTGGACCAACGACGGGGTCGACTACTACGCGGCACTCCGCGCGGTGTACGCCAACCTCCAGGCGGGCGGAATCGTGCAGGGCGCGTCGACGCTCACCCAGCAGATGATCGACTACGCCGAGGTGCTCAAGGAGCAGCAGGATACGGTCGTGGTACCGGCCGCCAGCGGCCAGATCGGCGCCAGCGCGCCCGCCGACCCGCTCGACCCGAGCGCCGCTCCGACCGAGCCGACCGAGGAGGCCGAGCAGGAGGTCTGCACGCCGCCCGCGCCGCGCAACGATCCGGGCATCGACGACAAGATCCGCGAGCAGATCTTCGCGCGTGAGGTCACCGCCGAATACCCCGGTGAGGAGGGCAAGCAGCGGATCCTGACCACCTACCTCAACCTCGTCTTCTATGGCAACGGGTCGTACGGCGTCAAGGCGGCCGCGGCCAACTACTTCGGGATCACCGACCTGTCCGAGCTCAGCCTCGCGCAGTCCGCCTTCCTGGCCGGCCTGCCGCAGCTGCCCAGCGTCTATGACCCCTACCAGAATCCCGACGGCGAGCCGGGCAGCCCCGAGGCGGCGGCCGACGCGATCGCGCGGCGCACGCAGGTGCTCGACGCGATGCTGCGCGAGGGCTACATCACCCGCGCCGAGCGGGACCAGGCGAATGCGGTCGGCTGGCTCGACATGAAGCCCAAACGCGTCTCGACGCCGCTGCGCGAGCCCCACTTCACGTTCGCCGTGCAGCGCGAGGCCGAGCGGATCCTCGAGGCGCTCGGCGCCGAGGACCCGGCGCTCGAGCTTCGCACCGGTGGGTATCGGATCACGACCACCGTCGATCTCGGGCTCCAGGAGCAGGCGCGCCTCCAGGTCCAGGAATGGGTGGCCCGCGTCGCCGACAAGAACGTCGGCAACGGCGCGCTGGTGGCGATCAATTCGGCGACCGGCGAGATCGTGGCCTACATCGGCTCGGTCGACTACTACAACCGTGCGGACCCGCGGGTCGACGGCCAGTTCGACGTCGCGGGGCTCGGGCGCCGCCAGCCGGGATCGGCGTTCAAGCCGATCACCTACAGCTCGGCCTTCCGGGCGCGCGAGGCGACGCCGGCCACCTTCTTCGTCGACGCCATCACCCAGTTCGGGCAGGGGGGCACCTCGTACCTGCCGTCGAACGCCGACATCACCGACCACGGGCCGCTGCTGGCGACCGACGCGCTGCGCTACAGCCTCAACGTCCCGTCGGTGATGATGCAGCACCTCGTCGGCCCGGAGACCACGGCCACCTTCGCCGAGTCGATGGGCATCGCGCCCGCCGACTACATCAACGGGCTCGACCCGGGCCTGACGCTCACGCTCGGAACCGTTCCCGTCTCGCTGAAGAACATGACCCAGGCCTACAGCGTCTTCGCCCAGCAGGGCGTGCTGCGCCCGGCGACCACGATTCGCGAGATCCGCGACCGTGACAACCGCCTCATCTTCAGCCTCGAGGAGACGGCGCCCGAGGTGACCCAGCCGATGACCGCCGGCGAGGCCTACCTCACGCACTGGATCCTCGAGGGCAACACCGATCCCGCACGCAACCCGATCTGGGGTCCCCCGTCCCAGCTCATCGACCACAACGGCGTGCGCCGCCAGGCCGGCTTCAAGACCGGCACCACCGACGACTTCCGCGACGTGTCGGGCTTCGGGTACGTGCCCGGCGGGCTGACGGTCGGGGTCTGGATGGGCAACAACAACCAGGAGGCGCTCTCCAACCGGCTCGGCCAGGGGCTCTTCAGCGCCGATGGGCCGCTGTACCTGTGGCACGACTTCATGGAGATCGCGCTCAACCAGCCCTGGGAGTGGAACGGCAACGCCCCGGTGCCGCAGACCACGTTCGACAGGCCGGCCGACGTCCAGATGGTCGACGTCTGCAAGTTCTCCGGCCTGCGGCCCACCAACTGTGGCGAGGTGCGCAGCATGCCGTTCCTGGATGGCACGGTGCCGCCACCGGACACCTTCCACAGTCGTGGCTGCTTCGACATCGTGGCCATGGTCAACGCCGACGATCGGCGGCCGGACCGGTGGGTCGAGGCGGCGCAACGCTGGGCCAATCGGCTGGTCAACGGGCAGACGGGGTCGAAGGGAGATCCGGAGGACCTGGGCGAGCTCGGGCCCGACCGTGTCTGGATGCGCATCGCGCCGCTGCGGGGCAACTCCGGCTTCGGCCCGATCTGCGGCCAGCGGCGCGCGACGCCGCAGCCGTCGTCGACCAGTGCGCCGAGCGGCGGCCCGCAGCCGACCGCGCCCAACTGTCCACCCAACAACCCGAACTGCGCCGTCCCCACCCCCACCCTGCCCGGCGCGCCGACGGGTGGCCTCGTGACGCCGGTCAGCGGCGGCGTCCTCGCGCCCATCTTCGGCATCCCGGCGCTGGCGAGCGTCGCGACGATCGGCTGGCGGCGCCTGCGCCGCCGTCCGCGAGCCCCACGCTGATCGCGGCGGCGGGGCCTGGCGCACCGCCGGCCACGGCTTAGAATCAGCCCGTGGCCACGTCGGTCCTGACGCTCATCCTGGCGGGCGGGGAGGGGGAGCGGCTTTCCATCCTCTCGCAGGTCCGTGCCAAGCCGGGCGTGCCATTCGGCGGCAAGTACCGGATCATCGACTTTGCGCTCAGCAACGTGGTGAACTCGGGCCTGACCGACGTCGGGATCCTGACGCAGTACGCCCCGCGCAGCCTGATGGACCACATCGGCGTCGGTCGGCCGTGGGACCTCGACCGCAGCCGTGGGGGCGTCACGCTGCTCCAGCCGTACCTCGGGCGCGGCCGGACGCGCGACTGGTACCGCGGCACCGCCGACGCGGTGCTCCAGAACCTGGAGTTCGTCGAGGATCGCGAGCCCGAGCTGGTGCTCATCCTGGCCGGCGACCACGTCTACAAGATGGACTACCGGCCCTTCATCGACCGCCATCGCGCGGTCGGCGCCGACGTGACGTGCGCGGTGCGCACCGTGCCGATCGAGGAGGCGCATCGGTTCGGGATCGCCGACGTCGATCTCGAGGGCCGCATCACCGCCTTCATCGAGAAGCCCGCCGACCCGCCGTCCAACCTGGTGAGCATGGGGGTCTACGTGTTCTCCTGGAAGGCGCTGCGCGAGGTGCTGCGCCCGGAGACGATCGACTTCGGCGGTGACGTCCTGCCGGGGATGGTCGCCGACGGGCGGCGTGTCTACGCCTACGAGTACGGGGGCTACTGGCAGGACGTGGGGACCGTCGAGAGCTACTGGCGCGCCAACCTGGACCTGCTCTCCGACGAGCCGGCCATCGATCTCTACGACCGCGGCTGGCTCATCTACACCCGCAGCGAGGAGCGGGCGCCGGCGCTGGTGGCGGCCACCGCCCATGTCGAGCGCTCGATGATCAGTCACGGCTGCGTGGTCGAGGGCACCGTGCAGCGCAGCATCCTGTCGCCGGGCGTGCGCGTGGGTCCCGGCGCGGTCGTCCGCGACTCGATCGTCATGTTCGACACGCTCGTTGGCGCCGGGGCCGTGCTCGACCGGGCGATCGTGGACAAGGAGGTGGTGATCGGCGATCGCGCGGTCATCGGCGAGGGCGACGACACCAGCCCCAACCGCGACGAGCCCGAGCGCCTGTACGCCGGGCTGACCCTGGTGGGCAAGCAGGCGACCGTGCCGCGGGGCGTGCGGATCGGCCGCAACTGCCGCATCGACCCGATGGTCGACGCGGAGGACTTCGCGCGACGCCGCGTGGTGCGTTCCGGCGAGACCCTGCGGCACGCCGCCCGGTGACGGCCGTCGCGGCGCCCCCGCTCGACGCGTGGCTCGCCGAGCTCGGGGTGGAGGTGATCGGCCGCGGCGATCCCACGCAGGGCGCGCTGGTGCGCGATGTCGAGATCGACGGCGAGCGGCGTCACGACCTCCGGGTGACCATCGCGTGGGTCGACGGCATGGGCCTCTCGCTGTGGGCGTACTATGGCCTCGAGGCGATGGAGATTCCGAAGCGCGTCTTCCACCGAATGCTCCGCGCCAACCTCGAATATCCCTTCGTGAAGTTCGCCATGACCGATGACGACCGGCCGATGCTCATGACCGAGCTGCCGGCACCGGCGGTCGATCGCGACGCGCTCGGGCGCGGCCTCGTCGCCCTGGCCGTCGTCGCCGACCGCCTCCTCGAGGAGACCGCCACCGCGGTCGCCGATCGCGGGATCCTGCCCGACTGGAGCGGCCGGACCCCGCGGAACCGCTCGTTGCTGGCCGCGTACCGGGTCGACGTCGAGGCGCTCATGCCGCCGTGGGAGGCACCGCCCCCGCGACGCCGCCGGCGCTCGATCCTCGCCCGGCTGCTGGGCGGCGCCCGATGAGGCGCATCCCGGCCATCCTCGCCCTGCTGGTGGCGGCGCTGCTCCTGCCGGCGGCGCCCGCGCGCGCCGCCGACTACGAGCTGAGCACCGCCGCGACGTACACCGTGCTCCCCGACGAGGAACGGGTCGACGTCACGGTGCTGGCCACGTTCGTCAACACCACGCCCAATCCGACCGGCCAGTTCAGTGTCTTCGACGAGATCAAGGTCGCGGTGCAGGACGGGGCCGCCGAGCTTGCGGCGCGCGACGGCGAAGGGGCGCTCGAGGCCACGCTGGCGCGCGAGAACGACGTCAACGTGGCGACGATCACGCTTCGCGAGGGCCTGCGCTTCGAGGAGAAGGTGAATCTCACGATCACCTACCGCCTGCCCGACGGGGGAGCCGAGGGCCTGCGCGTGCGTCCCAGCGCGGTCGTCTTCCCGGCCTGGGCATTCGGGACCAAGAGCTCGGTGACGGTCACCGTGCCGCGCGGCTTCGAGGTGAGCACCGACGGCGATCCGCTCACCGCCGCCCCGAGCGCTGAGGGCATCACCCTGACCTCGGGCGCCGTGGCGGACCCGACGCGCTGGCTGTCGCTGGTGATCGCGAGCGGGGAGGCGGTGTACGAGACGACGACGCGCAGCGTCCCGCTCGAGGGCGGAGCGGTGGACCTCCAGGTCCGTGCCTTCGCCGACGATCCCGAGTGGGGCGCCGCCACCGCCGACCTGCTCGCCGACGCCCTGCCGGCCCTCCAGGAGGCCCTCGGCCTCGAATACACCCGCCAGGGACCGGTGGTCGTGACCGAGGTCGTCGACATCGGTCCGGGCGGCGACATCGGCGAGGGCGGATCGACCTCGCCGGAGCTGGTCATCGGCTTCGACCAGGCGCCCTTCACCATCGTCCACCAGGCGGCGCATCTGTGGATCACCGACCAGGTCGCCACGGATCGCTGGATCCGGGAGGGCCTCGCCTCGTGGGCGGCGGGCCGGGTGGCGGCGTCGCTGGAGGTTGCGCCGCCGTACGACGCGGTCGCGCGCACCGCGGAGCTCGCCGATGTGGCCTTCCCGCTCGAGTCGTGGGGCGTGGGCTCGGCCACCGACGAGCAGGACGCCTTCGGCTATGCCGCGTCGTGGAGCCTCACCGTCGAGCTCGCCACGGCGATCGGGCCCGAGGCGCTCGCCACCGCCCTGCGCCGCATCGTGGCCGGCCGCTCGGCGTACGACCGGCTCGCGGCCGAGGAGCCCGCTCCGGGCGCCGTGCCGGTGCGACCGGTCGACTCGCGGCGCCTGCTCGACCACCTCGAGGCGGTGAGCGACGTCGACCTGGCGCCGATCTTCGCCGAGCGCGTCTTCGCTGCCGGCACGGCCGACGAGCTCGCGGCGCGGGCGGCGGCACGTGCCGCCTACCAGGACCTGCTCGAGGCAGCCGGCGACTGGGGCGCCCCGGCGACCGTCACCGAGCCCCTTGCAGCGTGGAGCTTCCCCGCCGCCGAGGCGGCGATCGAGGACGCGCGGGCGTGGCTCGTCGAGCGCGACGCGCTGGTGGCGCGCATCGGTGAGGCCGGGCTGACCACCCCGGCGCGGCTGCGCGATCGCTATGTCCAGTTCGGCGGTGGGAGCGAGGCGGACGCCGAGCTGGCCGCCGAGGGAGCGGTGGTGGGCGCCTACCAGGCGGCGCTCGACGCGTCGGTCGCGGAGCGCGGCCTCATCGAGCGCATCGGCCTGCTCGCCGGACCGGATCCGGCGGCGATCCTGCAGCGTGCCAACGGCGCGTTCGCCGAGGGGGACCTGGAGACCGCGCTGGAGGAGGCGCAGCGCGCCCAGGCGCTGCTGGACGGTGCGCAGACGGCGGGGATGGTGCGGCTCCTGAGCGCCGGGGTCGTGCTGCTGGTGGGGCTGGCCGCGGCGATCTGGCTCATCCGGCGCCGCCGGACGCTACCCTCCCGCCATGCCGACTGACGACCCGAGCCAGCCGCAGGTCCGCACGCCGTTCTTCCGCCCCGAGGCAGAGGTCCTGTCGGGCGAGAACGCGGACGTCTACTTCGACCGTGCGGCGCGGATCCTGGCGGCGGAGGGGATCGACCCGGTCGTCAGCATGGAGATCTTCTGCCGCGCCGACGACGCGGTGCTGTGCGGGGCCACCGAGGCGCTCAGCTACCTGCGCGAGACCCTGGGTCCGGCTCGCGGCCACGATCCGCAGCCGGTGGTCGAGTCGCTCTCCGACGGGGACCTGGTCGGGCGCAAGGAGGTCGTGATGCGCATCACGGCCCGCTACTCGGCGTTCGGCCTGTACGAGACCGCGATCCTCGGCATCTTCAGCCAGTCGACCGGCTGGGCCACCGCCGCGCGCCGGGTGGTCGAGGCGGCCTCCCCGATCCCGGTGATCGGATTCGGCGCGCGCCACGTCCATCCCAGCATCGCGGACCAGATGGACTACGCCAGCGTCGTCGGCGGCTGCATCGGCGCGTCCACCCCGGCCGGTGCCCGACTCGCCGGCCTGGCGCCGACGGGGACGATGCCGCACGCCCTGGTGCTCATCTTCGGTGACACGGTGCGGGCGGCGGAGGCGTTCGACCGCCACATCGAGCCGGACGTCCCGCGCATCGTGCTGGTCGACACGTTCAAGGACGAGGCCGAGGAGGCGCTGCGCGTCGCCGAGGCGCTCGGTGACCGCCTGTACGGCGTGCGCCTCGACACGCCCTCGGAGCGCGGGCGGGTCACCGCCGACCTGGTCAAGGAGGTCCGGGCACGGCTCGACCAGGCAGGCCACGGGCACGTGAAGATCGTCGTCTCCGGCGGCATCGACGCCGAGCGGATCGGCTACTTCAAGGAGGCGGGCGCACCGGTCGACAGCTTTGCCGTCGGCGGCGCGATCAGCGATGCCAGCCCGATCGACTTCACTGGCGACCTCAAGGAGATCGACGGGCGGCCGATCGCCAAGCGCGGCCGGATCCCCGGCCGCACGGCCAACCCGAGGCTGCGCACGGTCGATCTCGGAGCCTGACGGAGCGGTCGCATCGGTCTAGCATGGTCTGGACCGATGGACCCCGCCGAGGAGCGCGAGAGCGCCTACGAGCTCTTCCAGCGCGGCACGCGGCTCCTGGAGGACGATCACCCCGGTGCCGCCGCCGTGCTGCTGGAGCGCGCGCTGGCGCAGGAGCCGGGGAAGGCCTCGATCCTCGAGGCGCTGGGGCGTGCCTACTTCAACCAGGGCGAGCCGACCCTGGCCGCCGAGCGGTTCGCGGCCATTGTGGAGGCCGACCCGCTGGCCCATTACGCGCACTTCGGGCTCGGGCTGGCCCACAAGCGGCTGGGCGACCGATCGGCGGCGGCGCGGCACCTGCGCATGGCCGCCTTCCTGAAGCCGGACAACGAGGACTACCAGCGCGCGCTGCGCCGCCTGGGTGACGTGGCCTGAGCGCCTGAGGGGCTACGCCGCGCGCGGGGCGCGCCGGCGGCGTTCGCGGGCCAGGCGGGCCTGCAGCAGGCCGAGCACGGCCGCCTCCTCGGGACGCAGCGCGTGGGCGCCACGGCCCGCGCCCCTGGCGCGCTCGCTGAGCGCCTCGACGAGCGTCCCGTTCAGGTACTCCTCGACGACGTCGGGGTGGATGTAGCAGGCGCGGCACACGGCCGGGGTGTTGCCGAGTTGGCGCGCCACCCGCTCGATGGCCTCGACGACCGCCTTCTTGCGCCGCACCTCCGAGTCGATCTCGGTGAACTCGCGGAGGGCCATCGATGCGGCCACGGTGCCCGCCCAGGTGCGGAAGTCCTTGGCCGTGAAGTCATCCCCGGCGATCTCGCGCAGATAGTCGTTGACGTCGGCCGAGTCGATCGGCTGCCGGCGGCCGTCCTCGTCGACGTACTGGAAGACGAGCTGCCCGGGGAGCTCCTGCACCTGGCGAACCATCCGCGCCAGGCGGCGGTCGATGACCTCGACCGCGTGCTCCTTGCCGCCCTTGCCGCGGAAGCTGAAGGTGAGCCGACTGCCCCGCACGTCGACGTGGCGCTGGCGCAGGGTGGACAGGCCGAAGCTCCTGTTCTCGCGGGCGTACTCCTCGTTGCCGACGCGGATGAGCGTCGCCTCGAGCAGCCGCACCACCAGCGCGAGCACCTTCTCGCGCGGCGTTCCGCGCTTGCGCAGGTCCCGATCGGTGGCGCGTCGGATGCGTGGCAGTGCCCGCGCGAACTCGATCATGCGCCCGTACTTCGCCGCGTCGCGGACCTCGCGCCAGCGGGGGTGGTAGCGGTACTGCTTGCGGCCGCGCGCGTCGCGGCCGGTGGCCTGGATGTGACCGTTCCGGATCGGGCTGATCCACACGTCGGTCCACGCCGGGGGGATCGCGAGGCGCTTGAACCATGCCAGCCGCTCGGGATCGGTGATTCGCGAACCGTCGGGGCCGATGTACGTGAAGCCCCTGCCGGCGCGCCGGCGGCGCACGCCGGGCTGCGCGTCGCTGACGTAGCGCAGGCCGGCCTCCTCGGCGGAGGTTCCGGGGTCGAGGGTCTCGCGCTGTTCCGTGGCCATCGGCCCTCGCTGCCTGGCAAGCGGGGTGCCAGCGTCAGGCGATGGCGAGCCGCCGCGCCAGCCACAGGATGCCGGCGATGCTCTTGGCGTCGCGGATCTCGCCGGCGTCGACCGCCGCGAGCGCCTCGTCGAGGGTGTGCCAGGAGGCCTCGAGCTCCTCGTCGTCATCGGCGTCGCCGGCCGCCTCACCGAGTCCGGTGGCCAGGAAGGTGTGCATCAGCTCGGTGCAGAAGCCGGGTGCGGTGAAGAAGACGGGGCCCGGCTCCCAGCTCGCCGCGTCGCGGCCGATCTCTTCGGCGAGCTCGCGGCGGGCCGTGGCCAGCGGC
>DASSPJ010000098.1:0-2980 GCA_035699665.1 Candidatus Limnocylindria bacterium | reverse complement strand
TCAGGATGTCCATCAGGGCAGCACCCCGATGTCGGCCGGCAGCTCGACCAGCAGCCGCTCCCCGTCGTACACGCGAATCACCCCGCGGTTGCCCCCGACGATGTCCGGGTTGACCTGGAGGTCGATCTTCGCCTCGAACGTGGTGCCCGCCTCCATCGGTCCGAAGGCGAACCGGTAGGCTCCGTCCTCGCTGCTCTCCTCGCTGGCCGCGGGGATGTACGTGTTGACCGTCATGTCGCGCCACAGCGACGTGTCGACCGCGATCACCAGGTCCTCGACCGTGGTGCTCACCTCGACGCGCACCTGCGTCTCGAAGAACTCGCCGGAGCGCAGCAGTTGCGGCTGATGGACCGATAGCGTCACCCCGCCGCCTCCGGCGCTCAGGGTGTGTTCCCGCCCGAACACGCCCAGCAGGGCCAGCCCAACCAGCGTCGCCAGCACAGCCAACCCGATCGGGTTGAGCCACCACGCCTGCCCCCGCTCGATGTGCCGCCCACCGATCCCGTCGGGCGTCCGGCTCGACGACCCGATCGCGCCTGCCGCCTGTGCCTCTGCCATGCCTCTCGCCCTCCGACCTCACGACCGCTTGCTCGCCTCCCGCGGCGCGGGCCTTCAGTGCAAGCGCCACGCCATTCGGCGGCCGGACCGGTAAGTCGCGGCTAACCGCGCGGTAACCCGCCGCAACCATCCTCGGCACTGTGCAAGTCACCTGCACAGTTGGACGGGCCACAGCTGCCGGGTCAGGAGGGCTCCATGCGACCACCGCACGAACCGACGTTCGCAGAGGCCGGGATCTTCGTGCGGTTGCCGCGACTCGGCATCGGGCAACGGATCGCCGCGCAACTTCGCGCGGCAATCATCGGCCACGCACTTCCGCCCGGCCACCGCCTACCCGGGCAGCGGGAGATGGCCGCCCAGATGGGCGTGGGGGTACCCACGCTGCGAGAGGCGCTGGCCATCCTGGCCGCGGAGGGGCTCGTCATCACCCGGCCGGGGATGGGTACGTACGTGACACAGCAGCGTCCACGCCGGCTGACGGAGGTCGCGCTCCGCGCAGCGCAGCCGGATGAGCTCGAGGCTGCACGCTCGGTCGTCGAGGAGCGTGCCGCCGCGAGGGCCGCCGAGCGGGCAAAGCGTGACCAGCACGGTGTGTTGAGCCCACCGGCCTTGACGTACCTCGCCCTGGAGCTGAGCACGTGGCACGACGGTTCGGCAACGCGCTGGCTGGAGAAGGATGCTGAGTTTCACGATCTGCTGTGTCGCCTCGCGGGACGCGACGGAATCCTGGGCGCGCAGCTCGGATCGGTCATCCTCGACCGGCTGAGACCGATGCGCTCGGCGGCGGCACATCGGTTCGCGGCGGACGATCGGCTGATCCAGCTGCACTTCGATCTCGCGGAGGCGGTGAGCTCCGGGCGACGCCGGGATGCGGCGGTGCTGGCCGCGAAGATCGTTCATCGGGAAGCGGCAGGCCTCGACGCCATCCGGTAAGCCGCTGATAATCGGCGTCTTCGTACACTCGCGACCCGTGCATCCGCCGGGGCACGCAGGCAGGTCGGCAGGAGGACGCCGTGTCGGACGGCCAGGTTCGCGACCCGTATCCGATCATTCACAACAAGGTCCTGTCGCCGCACTTCGTCAATCCGACCCTGCGGCGCGCGCGGCTGATCGAGTGGCTGAACCAGCACGCGGACTGTCGTGCCGTCGTCGTGGCGGCCGATGCTGGCTACGGGAAGACGACGCTCCTCTGGCAGTGGGAACGGGAAGTGGCCTTCCACTGCTACTGGTACAAGCTCGACCGCTCCGACCGCGACTGGTCCCTTCAGATCAGCTACCTCATCGAGGCCGTGCGTGACCGCCACGAGGGGTTCGGAGCACGCACCGTGTCGCTGCTGGGCCAGATCGGCGCGGCTTCGGCCCACGGACGCGCGACGGTGACCGCGTCGCTCATCGCCGAGCTCAACGAACGCATCGTGGAGCCGGCCACGTTCATCGTGGACGACTGGCAATTCGTCGCCAGCGTCACCGAGGTGCGCGGCTTCTGGAACCAGGTGCTCCGGGATACCTCGGCCAACTGCCGCTTCGTCTTCCTTGCCCGCGCCAAGCCGCAGCTGCAGTTCGCCCGCTTCGCGGCCCATGGCGGATACGCCGAGCTCCGGACCGATGCGCTGCGCTTCACCGAAGACGAGATCCGCCAGCTCTTCGGCGAGGTGTACCAGGATCCGCTGGCTCCCGAGGAGCTGATCGAGGTCGAACGACGGACGGAGGGCTGGGCGGCGAGCCTGCAGCTCATCGAGGTGTCCCTGCGCGAGCGCACCACGCCCGAGGAGCGGCGCGCGTTCATCGAATCGATCACCGCCACCCGGGACAGCGAGCTCTTCAACTTCCTCGCCGAGGAGGTGCTGGACCAGCAACCGGAGCAGACCCGCAACTTCCTGCTCTTCACCTCGATCCTCACCCAGATCACCCCGGAGCTGGCCGAGCGGATGACCGGCGTGCAGGAGGGCAGGAAGCTGCTCAACGAGCTCGAGCAGCGTGGCATCTTCACGTTCCGCCTCGACCCCGAGACGATGCGCTATCGGTATCACGGGCTGTTCCGCGACTTTCTCGAGCGCTGCCTCAAGCAGGAACGGACCGATGCGGAGGTGGCGGGCCTCCACATCCATGCGGCGTCCTACTTCGAGACGCACGCGCAATGGCCCGATGCGATCCACCACTACCTCGCGGCCGGCCTCGTCACCCAGGCTGCGCGCCTCATCGCCCGTTATGGCGAGGACGTGGTCGCCGGCGGTCGTCTCGGCCTCATCGATGAGTGGCTCGCCCAGATTCCCCCGCAGATCGTGCGCGCCAACGCGCGCCTGTCGCTCCTCTGGGGAGAGGCTCTCGGCATGCGGGGCGACTGGAAGCCCGCCCTCGCGACCCTCGACCGAGCCCGCCGCTTCTTCCATCGCAAGGGCGACTCCCGGATGGAGGCCCTTGC
>DASSPJ010000097.1:0-10687 GCA_035699665.1 Candidatus Limnocylindria bacterium | reverse complement strand
TCGATGAAGCTCGCTCGATAGGGCCCGATGGCGCTGTGCGACGCGTACGACCCAACCGCGGCCTCGCCCGCCAGGTTGAGGTACGAGTCCGGCCTTGTCCCCGATCCGTCGAGTTGCGCGTCGGCGGTCAGGAACGGCGTGGATTCGAGGCCGTTGTCCACCATCGCGCGACGCAGCTCGGCGGCGGACGCCGAGGTGAATCCCGCATAGAAGACCGCGTCGAGCCCATCGCCCTCGCGCAGCGCGTCCAGGGCGGCCATCGGGTTGCCGCCCGGCTCGTGCAGCGCGGGAACGACGCGGCCACCGAGCTCCGTGAAGGACGCCCCGAAGACGTCGGCCCAGAGCGGGAACTCCGGCTCGTCGTTGACGACGAGCACGGACTCAGCGTCGAGGTCGCGGGTCGCGTAGGCGGCCAGGCCGCGGAGCTGGTTGTCGTCCGACGGCGAGAGGCGAACGAAGTTGATGCGGTCCGGCTGCGCGGCGCGCAGCTCGAGAGCGCCGAAGGCGGGCTTGGTGAGCTCGGGGCCGGTGGTGGACGGGGCGCACTGGAGCAGCCCGGCCTCGTTGGTGATCGGGATCTGTTCGACCGCGATATCCGAGTTGTATGGGCCGACCATGGCGATGGTGCGGGCGTCATCCGCCATCGCCGCGGCGTTGGCGGCGGCGAGCGCGGGATCGGGAAACTGCGCTTCCCTACCGCCGCCATGGTCGTACGGCTGCATGACGAGCTCGACGCCGTCGGCGACTCCGTCCTCGTTCGCCTCGTCGATCGCCAGCTGCACCGCATTGCGGACCGCGATGCCGCCGTCCGCGAAGGACCCGCTCAACGGCATGTCGAGCCCGATGATCCACTCGCCGGGCGGGATGCCGGTGGGTCCCCGCAGGACCCAGGCGCCGGCGCCGATCGCCGCGATCACGGCGACGGCCCCTGCCGCGATCATCGCCCGGCGGCCACGACGCGAGACACGCCGACGCCCATCCTCCGCCCACGCGTCGATGCCCGGCCCGGCCGGCTCGACCGCGAACAGCTCGATCGGCTCTGAGATGCCCTTGAGCTCGCGTCGACCCCTGCGCTTGAAGGTGACCGGCAGCAACGTGCGCGTCAGCGCGCGCACGGTCTCGCTGACGATGACCTCGCCCGGCCCGGCCTGGGCGCAGAGCCGGGCCGCGATGTTCACCGCCGACCCGACGTATCCCTCGTCGAGCTCGACCGTCTCGCCGGCATGGATGCCGACGCCCACCCGGATCGGCTCCTCCGGATGCTCGTCCGATGCGGCAGCGGCAGCGGCGACCAGGGCGAGGCCGCAGCGCACCGCACGGCTGACCGAGCCGAAGACCACGTAGAAGCTGTCGCCCTCGGTCTTGATCTCGGCGCCACCGAAGCGCCCGATCGACTCCCGGGCCAGCGAGCGGTACCTGGTCAGCAGCGAGGCTGCGGCCGCGGCACCGTGGGATTCGACGAAGTCGGTGTAGCCACGCAGGTCGGCGAACAGGAACCCGCGCGTGATCGACTCGCGCTCGCTCTCGGTCATTGGCGCTGCATGCTAGGACACGGAGGCTCTGTTCCGATAGCCCTGGCACGACCGCCCGAAGCTGGGTCAGATCAAGCGTGAAGTGGCCGGTGATACTCGGCGCCGCTTGATCGGACTCGCAGCCGTCATGCCCTGTGGCGCGCCCGGAGCAACGGCGGTTCCTCGCGGGGTCTCGCGGGGCTATCGTTCACTCGACGATCGTCTCGGGCAGCTCGCGCACCGGGGCACGAAGGCTGGGGCACCGCTAACCATGTCAGACCTGCCCACAGGACTGGTCACGTTCATGATCACCGACATCGAGGGCTCGACCCGGTTGGTGGCGGCGCTTGGGGACCAGTACCCGGGTGTCCTGGCGCGCCATGACGCGGTAATCCGCTCGGCCATCGCCGAAGGGGGTGGGCGTGAGGTGAGCACCGAGGGTGACTCCTTCTTCGCGGTCTTCGACACGCCCGTTGGCGCGCTGCGCGCTGCCGCTGCGGCCCAGGGCAGGCTGGCCGCGGGCCCATGGTCGGAGGGAGGAGCGGCCCTCCGGGTCCGGATGGGGCTCCACACCGGGGAGGGGACCCTGGGCGGGGCCAACTACGTGGGCCTGGACGTCAACCGTACGGCACGGATCGCGGCTGCGGGACACGGCGGGCAGGTCCTCGTCTCGGACGCGACCCGCGCCGTGGTCGAGCGTTCCCTCCCGCAGGGGATCACGCTCCGCGACCTCGGCCAGCATCGGCTCAAGGACCTGCTCCGACCGGAGCACCTGTTCGAAGTTGTGATCGAGGGCCTCGAGGAAGACTTCCCACCGCCGAGGACGCTCGATTCCCGACCGAACAACCTGCCCGCGCAGCTAACCCGATTCATCGGGCGCGAATCCGATGTCGCGGCCGTCCGCCACCTGCTGGCGCAGCACCGGCTGGTGACGGTGACCGGCACGGGCGGCACCGGGAAGACCCGGCTGGCCCTCCAGGTGGGAGCGGATGCCATGGCCGAGATGGCGGATGGGGTCTTCTTTGTGGATCTCTCTGCGGTGACCGATTCAGAGCTCGTGGCCCAGGACATTGCCGGTGCTCTGCGCGTCCGCGCGGAGCCCGGTCGGCCGGTGCTCGACACCCTGATCAATCAGCTGCGCGACAGCGAACTCCTGCTCGTCATCGACAACGTGGAGCAAGTGCTCGGCGTCGGGCCGCAGGTCCTTGAGCCGCTGCTCAAGGGCGCCCCCCGCGTACGGGTCCTGGTCACCAGCCGAGTGCCGCTCCACGTGTACGGCGAGCACGAGTACCCGCTCGGACCCCTTGCCGAGCCCGATGCCGTCCTCCTGTTTGCCGAGCGCGCCGCCGCCGTACGGTCCGGGTTCGCGGTAACCGCCGAGAACGCCCGTACCGTGGCAGACATCACGGCCCGCCTCGACGCGTTGCCGCTGGCGATCGAGCTGGCGGCCAGCCGGATCAAGGTCCTCTCGCCGGACGGGCTCCTTCAGCGACTGGATCAGCGCCTCGCGCTCCTCAGCAGCGACACCCAGAACCTGCCGGAGCGGCAGCGCACCCTGCGCGACACCATCGAATGGAGCTACGACCTGCTGACCGATGCCGAACGGCGCCTGTTCTGGCGCCTGGCCGTCTTCGCCGGCGGCGCCGACCTGGACGCGGTCGAGGCCGTCGCCAACCCGGATGGCGAGCTGAAGCTGGCTACCCTTGACGGTGTTGGCTCCCTGGTCGACAAGAATCTTCTCCGGCGGCAGGACACGTCCATCGGGAATCGGGATGTACCTCGATTCGGGATGCTCGAGACGATCCGCGAGTACGGCCTCGAGCGCCTATCGGTCTCCGCGGAGGAGTGGGAACTCCGCAGACGCCATGCCGAGCACTGGATCGCAGTAGCCGAGCGGGCCTCCCAGGGGAGGACGCGAGCCGAGCAGTTCACGCAGGTGCGGCAGCTGGCGCCCGACCTTGACAACTTCCGAGCCGCTCTGGCCTGGGCGATCGGATCCGGGGAGGTCGAGATCGGGCTGCGCCTGGGCGCCGCGCTGCGCTTGTTCTGGCGTCTGGAGGGTCACGTCGCTGAGGGCCTGGGATGGCTGGATACACTCCTGGTACGGCCCGGCGCCGCCGATCGAACGGCACTGCGAGCTCGCGCCCTGACCGCGGCCGCCGACGTGTCCGGCTGGACGGGCGACGCGGACACGTACCTGAGCCGTGCGCAGGAGGCTGTCGCGATCTACCGCGACCTGGGTGATCCTCATGGGATACCCGATGCGCTCGAGGAGCTGGGCGCGGCCCTGATCGGTGTCGGCCAGCCCGAAGCGGCGCGCGCCAGCCTCGGAGAGGCACGCGATCGCAACTTGGCGCTGGGGAACCGGCAGGGAGCGGCGGAATGCACGCTGCTGCTGGGGATCGTGTCCGCCGTCGAGGGCCGGGCGGGTGAGGCGAGAGCGCGATTCGAAGAGAGCATGGCCGACTTCACCGAACTGGGAGACCCGTACTTCATGGCCATGGCGGAGCGCCTGGTTGGTCAAGCCGACCGTTACGAGGAGAAATTCGACGATGCGGAGAGCCGCTTCCGGTCGAGCCTGATCGCTTCCCGCGACCACGAGCTTCCGGTGGTTGCAGCCGGCACGCTCTACGCCATGGCCGAGCTCGCTCTGGCTCGCGGGTCGCCCGATCGCGCGCTGCGCCTGATGGGAGCCTCCGAGGCGCTTCGCGATCAGATCGGCGAGGCTCCGTCCGGTGAAGTGGCCTTCCTGGGCGACGTGCGGGGAGCGGCCGCCGCGTTGATGGACGCTGAGGCGGCGGAACGGCTGTTCCGCGAGGGCCGATCCATGCCGTTCGCCGAGGCCATGGCCTACGCGCTGGGGGACGACCGGGCCTAGCGACGCCTTCGCCAGGCTGCACGGGAGCAGCAGCTTGCCATCGAGGAAACGTGCTGCTCCTGAATGGCGAGGTGTGGCTCCGGCGGTAGGATTCGAACCTACGACCAAGCGGTTAACAGCCGCCCGCTCTACCACTGAGCTACGCCGGAACGCATCCGGAGGCCGCGACGGGCCGCCCGGGACGCGGCGGATTATAGGTGCCCGCCGGACGACCGGTCAAAGGACGACCAGGCCGATGCGCAGCGCCGCGTCGACCGTGATGAAGAGGCCTGCACCGAGCACGACCAGGGCGGATCCGGCGGGGAGGATGCCCGCCACGAGCCTGCCCGCGCGACCCGACGCGACCGTCCGGGCGCCACGCGAACGCCGAATCGCGGCCGTGGCGACCGCCAGCCCGCCAAGGACGAGCGCCATGCCGAGCCCGAACGCGCCGATCAGCAGCAGGCCGGCCGCCAGCCGCCCCGTCGAGACGGCCGCCAGCAGCACGATGATCGCCGAGGCGCTCGGCACGAGACCCCCGGCCAGGCCCAGCCCCAGCATGGCACGCCACGAGGCGGAGGGAGCCGCATGGTGGTGGTCCTCATGATCGTGGTCGTGCGGATGCGGGTGCGGGTGGTTGTGACCCCGGCTCCGGCCGTGCCGGGAGGCGCGCAGCAGCAGGCTCGCGCCGAGCGCCACGATCAGCGCCCCTGAGACGACGCCGAGCCAGGCGAGCAGGCGCTCCGGGGCGAGGGCCTGCCCCACCGCCAGGACGGTCACTCCGATGACCAGCACGCCCACGGTGTGGCTCGCGGCGACCGTCAGGCCAAGCCACGCGGCCTGCCGGACCGATGCCCGGGACCCGATCAGGTACGCGGCCACGATCGTCTTGCCGTGCCCGGGCGAGAGCGCGTGGCCCGCGCCCAGGAGCAGGGCCAGCCCCAGCGCCGCGGCGAGCAGTGGCGCATCGTCAGCATCGGCGAGGAGCGCCGCCAGCGGATCCGTGCGCGGGCCGGCGGGGGCCGGCGCTCCCGTCACCGGGACCGCGACGGGGCCGGTCCCCAGGGTCGCCGTCCCCTCGCGCACGTCGAGCGGCGCCGCGGCGCCGTCGACCGGATACGCGCGCAGCTCGTCGGACGGGCTCACCGCCGGGACGCTCGCCGCCATGACCCCCAGGCCGCCGCGAGCGGTGATCGCGATCTCGTGCCAGCCGATGCGGCCGCGGTCGGCGAGGTCGCGGACCACCAGCCTGGACCCGCCGCGCGCGTCGGTCGCGGCGACCAGCGGGCAGACAAGGCGCAGCGTCTCCAGGCCGCCCACCCCGGGCGGGAAGGTCAGCTCGGACGTGCCGTGCGCGACCAGCGACACGGCGGCGCCGTCGACGCTGACCTCGGTCTCGCGACGCGCGGTCTCGCACGCGGCGCTCGCGTAGCGGTCGCGCTCGTCGGCGCTCGGCACGCCGGAGGCGTCGAGGTCCATCGCCACGATCGCGGCGTACGCCGGGACCTCCGCCAGGTCCACGATCACGCGGACCTCGATCCGCTCGGGCGTGGCGGTCACCAGCGTGGCTCGGTTGACCGTGAAGTTGCCGAGCGGATGCGCACTCGCTGCGCCCGGCAGGAACGCCGCCGCGAGCGCCAGCACGAGAGCCAGCTGGACGCGCTTCACGGTCGTGCCGCCAGTGACGCCAGAGCGCCCTGCAGTGCCTCGACCTGGAGTGGCGGCAGCGCGGCGCGCCCGGCCAGCGCCGCCTCGAGCAGCGGGCGCGCCGCCGCCCGGTCACCGCGCGCCAGGGCGATCATGCCGGCGTGGTAGCGGAGCCGCGGGTCGGGCGTGCCCAGGGCCAGGGCGCGCCTCGAGGCGTCCGCCGCGGCATCGAGATCGCCGGCGGCGTGCAGCGCCCAGGCCAGGGCGTCCCAGCCGTAGACGTCCTGCCGATCCTGGAGCTCCGCGCGCGCCATCGCGACCGCCCGCTCGGGATCGCGTCCGTGATCGGCGGCCACGAGGACCAGCTGCCGGTCGTACACCGTGCCCACCGCCTGCCCCACCTCGCCGATGCGATCGACCAGCGCCAGGTGGTCGGCGGCACGGTCCGGCCTGCCCGCGAGCGTTTCGAGATCGGCGAGCGTGGCGATTACCTCGGGCAGCGGCAGGAGCTCCACCGAGCGCGACAGGAGGGAGACCGCCTCCTCGCGGCGCCCCTGCGCCTCGCGGAGCCGGCCCAATCCGGCCAGGGCCGGGGCGTGCTCGGGCAGCGCCCCGAGCGCCAGCGCATACGCGGCCTCCGATCCGGCCAGGTCGCCGGCGAGGCGCCGCAGGTCGGCGAGCTGGGTGGCGTAGAACGCGATCTCGTCGGGGAAGGCGTCGGCGCGCGCGGCATCCAGCGCGCGGGCCACGAACCGTTCAGCTCCGTCGGGATCGCCGGTCAGGAAGGCGAGCCGACCCTGGCGGCTCCACACCGCGGGAGACGGCGCCAGCTCGCCGAGCTGCTCGTACGCCCGCCGGGCCGCGTCGACGTCCCCCACCTCCAGCCGAGCGTCGCCGAGGATCCCCAGCGCCGCGAGGTTGCGCTCGTCGGCGGCCACGAGGCGCTCGGCGATCTCCGCGGCCTCGACGAAGCGGTGGAGTGAGAAGGCGACGCCCGCCCGTCGCACGTCGACGGCGGCCCTGTCCGGGGCGCTGGGCGCGGCGCGATCGAGGGCCGCGGCCGCGCGCTCGAGGTCGCCCAGGTCGCCGGTGACGCGCCCGCGTTCGACGTACGCATCGGCGAGGAAGAGCAGGTCGAGATAGCTGCCCGAGGCAGCGCGCGGCTCCCAGAAGGCCACGCGCGCCGCCGGTGGCAGGCGATCCGGGGCCGCGTTCACGGTCGCCCCCAGGTCCGGGGTGGCGACGACCGGCGACGGCGCGTCCCCGGATCGCAGCAGGGCCGTGCCTGCGAGGACGATGCCGGCGGCAAGCGCCAGGCCGGCGGGCCGCGCGAGGCGGGGTCGGGGGAATCGAATGGTGGTGATGGTCATCGGTCTGGTCCGACGGGAGGCGACCGGCACGGCCGGCCGCCTCCGCATCAGGTCAGTTGGGGCTTCCCAGGTACGGGAACGCCGGGTTGAGGGTGTTGTCCTCCGCCACGCAGTCGGAGAGCGGCGTGTTGGCCACCACCGAGAGCGCGACGTCGATGACGTCATCGTTGAGAGCACGTCCGTTGAGCGCGGCGAAGTTCGCCGGCGCGGCCGTGTTGTAGGTGATGACGTCCGGGAGCAGCACCGAGGCGATCGCGGCGCCGTAGGCAGCCGGATCGGCGGCCGTGCCGGCCAGCGAGGTGATCAGCGCCACCACCCCGGCCACGTCGTCGGTGTAGTTCGCGACGTCGCCCGAGGGCTCCGCGCGGTTGTACGCCTCCTTGGTGACATCGGTGTGGTTGAAGACGGTGTTGATCGTCGGCAGGCCCATCCGCTCGACCTGGGTGAGGCCGGAGCCCGTGTCGATCGCCGTTTCGGCCCAGACCCGAATCGTCCCGCCGCCGAGGGCCGCATCGGGCACCTCGAGCACGATGGCGGTGGTGTTGAAGCCGGCGAAGAAGTTCGTCGGCGCCGGGCCGGTGCGCGTGCAGTCGACGAGGCCGCCGAGATCGGCGAGCCCACCGCCGGCGAGCAGGGTCGCCTTGAAGGCCTGGAAGCGAGCGAGGTCGAAGTAGAACGGGTCGTCGGCGAGGCCGGCCCAGGCGGTGCCGCCGCCGTCGATGGCGAAGGCGGAACCGGTGCGCCCCTTGCCGATCAGCTTCCCTCCGCCACCCTGGGTCGGATTGCCCGCTCCGTCGGCGCGCTGGACGTTGATCGGCTGCGTGCCGTCGCCGCGCACCTCGCCGAACTTGAAGCGGATGCTCCAGTTCTCGACGACGTCGCCGTCGCCGCTGTCGACCTTGAACTCGTAGACCGCGTCCGGGCGGAACGTGGTGCCGGAGAGGATCCCGGCGGCGACGTTGGTCGTCAGGGCCAGGACCGTGTTGGCGGGGTTGGACCCCTCGAAGACATAGACGTCGTTGATGTCGATGCGGTGGTCCGCCTTGACGGTCGGCGCATCGAGGTGGTCGGCGGCCCCGGCCCGCAGCGCGGTCTGGCCGATCACGAGGGCCAGCGCGGTGAGCGGGACGAGCAGGACGGCGCCGACCCTGCGCAGTGCGTGCGCATGCATGGTGCAGTTCCTCAGCGTGTTCAGGGGGTGAGCGCGTCGCGCAGGGCGCGATGGCGCGTGTGTGCAGCAGCAGGAGCCCGCGTACCGATAGGCGACGCCTCCGGGTGAACGGCCGCGGCGTCGGCTCCCGCGTCTCGCGGTCCCGACGCCCACTCAGGTACGGCCTGTTGACCGATGTACGCGCGACCGCGCGCGCCGCATCACCGACCGCCGGTACGGGCAGCGCGGGACGGCAGAACGCCCGCCGGGTGGGCGGGCGTTCGTATCGGTCCGGTCGAGACGGGCTCGCCTACTCGAGGTAGTCCTTGAGCTTGCGACTGCGGCTCGGGTGGCGCAGCTTGCGCAGCGCCTTGGCCTCGATCTGGCGGATCCGCTCGCGGGTCACGTTGAAGTCGCGACCCACCTCCTCGAGCGTGCGGGAGCGCCCGTCCTCGAGGCCGAAGCGGAGCTGGAGCACGCGCCGCTCGCGCGGGGTGAGCGAGTCGAGCACGCCCTCCACCTGCTCCTTGAGCAGCTGCGCGCTGGCCGCGTCGGCGGGGGCCTGCGTGGCGAGGTCCGGGATGAAGTCGCCCAGGTGGCTGTCCTCCTCCTCGCCGATCGGGGTCTCGAGGCTCACCGGCTCCTGGGAGACCTTCATGATCTCGCGCACCTTCTCGGCGCTGACCGTCTGCGGGCCGGCCTCCTCGCGCACGTCGACCTCCTCCTCGGTCGGTTCGCGCTGGAGCTTGTCCCGCAGCTCGCGCACGATCTCGTCGCGGCTCATGCGCCGCGCGATCTCCTCCACCGTCGGCTCGCGTCCCAGCTCCTGGAGCAGGGTGCGGCTGACGCGGATGAGGCGGTTGATGGTCTCGACCATGTGGACCGGGATGCGGATCGTGCGCGCCTGGTCGGCGATGGCGCGGGTGATCGCCTGCCGGATCCACCACGTCGCGTAGGTGCTGAACTTGAAGCCCTTGGCGTACTCGAACTTCTCGACCGCCCGGATGAGCCCGATGTTGCCCTCCTGGATGAGGTCCAGGAAGCTCATGCCCCGGCCGATGTACTTCTTGGCGATGCTCACCACCAGGCGCAGGTTGGCCTCGGTGAGGCGCTTGCGCGCATCGGTCGACTGTTCGACCAGGCGCCCCGTGCGCCGCTCCAGCGGCACCTCGATCGGGATCGCCGGGTCGTGGCCGAGCTCCTTGAGGTAGCCGGCGTCCTGCCCGTCGGCGATGTAGGCGCCGACGATCATCTCGGCCGTCTCGCGGGCCCACGCCTCGAGCTCGTACAGCTCCGGCGCGCCGGCATGGTCGAGCGCCTTGAAGCGATAGGTGTGCCCGAACAGGAGCGTCTCCTTGAGCACCCCGACCGGGTCATCGGCGAAGGACTTGATGAGCGACTCGGCCTTCATGATCCGCTCGCGCGCGTCGTCGTCGAGGTCCGCCGCCTTGCGGGCCTTGGTCAGCCTGACCGATGGCGCCGGGATCTCGTTGCCGCGCGCGACCCACCAGTCGATCGCCTCCGACGTGACGCGCGTCGACTCCTTCGGCAGGTCGAAGGCGCGCATCGCGGCCATCGCGCGCGCCTTCGGCTCGGAGCCGACGGTCACCCAGGTGAAGAGGTTGACCAGCGCGCGGGCCGGGTCCTCGACGGCGAGCTCGCCGAGCTCGATCGCCTTGGCCAGCACGACCTCCTCCTCGGCGGTGAGGAGCGCGACCTTGCCGATCTCCTTGAGGTACATGCGGACCGGGTCGTCGATACCGATCAGGTCGGCCGCAAGGGCCTCGAGGTCCTCCTCCTCCTTCTCCTCCTTGGCGACCTCGGCGGTCTGCGGCTCCTCTTCCGCCAGGAGCGTCGGGTTGTTCTGGGCGTCGAGCACCTCGACGCCGGCATCGGTTGCCGCCGCGTAGAGCTCCTCGACCGCGGCGAGGTTCTCCTCCGGCTGCGGCACCGCCTCGAGGATCTGGTCGTGGGTGATGAAGCCGTCGGAACGGCCGATCTTCAGCAGGCGGTCGAACGCCGCGTTGCCGGTCCCGTTCGCGGCCCTGGCTGCCGGCTTCCTCGTCGCCGCGCCCTTCGGTGCGGGGGACGGGGCGGGCTTCGCAGCCGCCTTCGCCACGGCGGGCCGGGTCGCCGCTGCCTTGGTCGCCGG
>DASSPJ010000096.1:0-17655 GCA_035699665.1 Candidatus Limnocylindria bacterium | reverse complement strand
ACGGCATCGGTCAGTGTATCGGCCGACCATCATCGGGCCGATACCTGCCACGGCGTGACAGGAAGCGGCGGGCGAAACGCTGATCTCGGCGCGTGCGTCACCTCGGCTTCAGCTGGCTGCTCGTAATGCCAGCCGTCTACGAGAGGTCCTTGTCCTCCATCTCCCAGGCGTGGTCGAGCGCATGGTAGGCGGTGTGCCGCAAGAGCAAGGCAATCGTCCAGTTGCGGCCCCTCGCCATCTTTCCCTGTGCGTTGTAGTCACGTAGGGCAGCGAGGTAATCCCCGCGGTGGGCACGCAGGCTGTCAGGGGTGCGGTCTTCGCCCGGAGGAGTGACCACGCCGACCCGCCCCACAAGGTCCCCTTGCTCGTTGGCGAGGACATGGCGGACGATCTCGTCGCGATTGCGACCGCCGCCTCGCGGCCCCTTGAGCATCTCGGGTGAAACGCGTTCGGCAACCTCGTCAAAGAAGCGCCACGCCGCCTGGAGCAATCCCAGCTTGCGCTCCAGCTCGTCCTCGGGCATCGGTCCCTGCTCGAACGAGGACGGCGCGAATGAGATGCCCCAGAAATCGGTTGACCCGACGCCGACGTGATCCTCCACGATCTCAAGCGCACCCGCCGTCGCGAACTCTGATTCGAGGCCGGCGTAGCGGGCGACCCGGCGGTAGCGGTCGCGGTAGGCCTCCAGCAGCTCCACTGCCTCGTCGGGCGTCTTCGCGCCACGGCCCCAGCCGGGCCAGTCGATGGCGAAGGCGGCGACCCGCTTTCGCTTCGGGCCGTGCTGGATGACGGTGCGAACGGGCATCTCCCACAACCTTACTCGTCCATGCAGGCCCAGCGCGTGAACCCGCACATGCGCGCGGCCCCGGTGTCAGCGACGCGCTCGACGCCCTGCTGTGGCGACGTACTTCGGGCTTATCTGAATTCCCGGAGCCGCTCGCGAGCCATGACACAAGCCCTCGGGTGCACCAAGCACTACCGCCAGCGACAGGGCCCGGGTGCTGCCATGGCTCAGTCCTCGTCGTCCTCGAAGTCCGGCCAAGCCGCGATGTCGACACCGTGGTTGTCGGGCGACGCGAGCGTCCACCAATGGGGCACATGCGTACCGTCTGCCAGGCGTCCGCCGGCTTCGAGTGCTGCCGCGACTCTTGCTTCGGCCTGATCGGCCGGCACGCTGACGTCGATGTGCGTTCGGCCACGCCCCGGCTTGGGAGGGCGGAGGCTTTGGAACGACACGTGCGGGTTACGTCGGTGTCGATCCACGACGTCGTCTTTCGGTCCAAGGCTCCTGTACCCGAGGGCCGCGGCCCAAAACGGGCCTACGTCGCTGCCTGCATCCTGCGCCACCGCAATGCCCACCACCTGGACCTGGGAGGGGTCCGGCTCGATCCGTAATTTCCGGGCCTCTGCCGAAATCTGGCGGGCCAGTTCGACATCACGATGGCTCAGAGCTCCGTACTCCCCTGAGGCGGTCCGGACAGTGACTCCCTCGGGCCGCACGTCCACGTCGGGGAAATGGCCCACGACCTCCGCAACCGCCGCGATCGCGGCCACAAACCTTGCTGCTTCCGCGAAGGATCTGACGTGGAAGTAGGCGTGGGCGCCAGAGAAGAGGATCCGCCAGTCCTCGACTCCGATGGCGTCGTGGAACGCCCGAGCTGTCGTTCGCTTCTCACTCATGGGCCGATGCTAGCGCCTGGAGATCCGTGGGACGAAGGGTAGTGGTCGTCCCGACTACCACACCCGACTCAGGCGGGCCGGCTATCGGGGCTCCTTATCGCGACCGCAGGCCGTGTCGCGGCTCCCCGATCACGCAACCCAGATGATCAGTTCGGGTGCGACACGACGCGCTTCGGCGAGAAGGCGCGCGCTCATCTTTTCAAGGTGGCCGTATTCGCTTCCGCGAACCTGCGCGTAATTGCCGAGCGTGGCGCGAGGCGAGCGAGCGAGCGCCCGGACATGGGGTCGCCGGCGTCGCGGCACGTGCCCTGCACGCCCTGATGTGCAGACACGCAGCACGGGTACACATCATGGATCGCACGAACGTCAACACCCTGGACCGCGTCTGGGACTACGCCGACACGTCGTGGTCGGGGATCGACCTCACCGGGTTCGGCGTCGAGGCGACCGATGGCAGCATCGGGAGCATCGACGAGTCGAGCAACGAGGCTGGCGACAGCTACCTCGTGATCGACACCGGGCCGTGGATCTTCGGCAAGAAGGTGCTCCTGCCGGCCGGCGTCATCGCCTCGGTCGACACCGAGGAGCGCAAGGTCTTCGTGACCCTGACGAAGGACCAGATCAAGAACGGTCCCGAGTTCGACGAGCAGCACTATCGCGAGGCCGACTATCGGACCCACCTCGGGACCTACTACGGCGGCGGGACGGTCGATCGACCGGCCGGCCCGGACTACGGCGCAGGTCGGACGGACGATCATCCGCTGAGCTGACGCACGCAAAGACCGATGGAGCCGGGGCCTGCGGGCCCCGGCTCCGTGGTGCCCGGCACGACCGATGGCATCGGTTCTGCACGAGGCGTGGGCATGTGTCTGACGTGTGGCTGCATGGATGCCCATCTCGAGATGGGCGAGCACAACATCCGCTACGAGGACGTCAAGGCGGCGGCCGACGAGAACGGCCGATCGGTCGCCGAGACGCTCGAGATCATCGATCGGACGGTCGCCAGGGACCGCGCCGAGCACGCTGAGGAGTACGCCCCCTCCCCGACCGCCTGAGGGCCCTCGGTCAGCGGGCCCGGGGCCTGTCGCGTGGGACGAATGCCACGCAGCACGTCCCCGCCTGCGGATCGAGTACGGGCCGATACGGCAGGCGCGGCCCGATGGCATCGACCAGCCCCTCAGCCATGGCCAGGTTCATCCCGCACACCAGCGGCCGGTGCTCCTGGACCAGCGCATGGAACGGACAGTTCAGGAGACGGATGACCCGCGTCTCGTCGGGCGGCGCCGGCTCGTAGCCCTGCGCGCTCAGCGCCCGACGCAATACCGAGGCGGGTGAGCGACGCCCGGTCTGCCCCTGGATCGATGCGGCGAGGCGCTTCCCGGCAGCGAACCCCGCCGCACGCGCCGCGGTCGCTGCGTCATCCCCCTCCTGCTCGAGAGCCTCGGCGAGCGTGCGTGCGGCAAGCTCGTAGCGGCGCTCCGGCAAGCTGATCGCCAGTTCGCGGTCGGCGCGCCAGTACACGCGCGCCGGACGCCCTGCACCCGGGCCGCGCCGATCATTGAGACGCTGGTAAGCGGTGTCGAGCAAGCCGGCGGTGGCAAGACGGTCCAGGTGGAACGTCGCCAGGGAACGCGACAGGCCAAGCGCCGCGGCAGCCTCCTCGCGGCCGACCGGCCGATGCTGCGCGACCACCCAGTCGTAGAGGGCGCGGCGTGCGGGCTCGTCGAGGAGTGCCAGCGCGGTCAGGTCTCGTTCGTCGGGCATCGGTTCACTCTATCACAGTGATTTACTAGCAAAAGACTTGACAGCGGGCCGCAGGCGCTGTATCACTAGTTTGTGTTGGTGATAGAAGCCGTCGAACGAGCTCGTCGCGAGTTCGCGAGGCTGCCGTTCCTGACCCGTATCGGCCTGGCCCTCGCGTTCGCGGCGCTGGTCGTGGACGGGCTGGTGCACGTGCTGCCAACGCCCCATCACCACGGCGATGGATTCCGACCCGAGGAGCATTTCGCCCACCTCGCAGGTCTCGTCGCCATGACCCTTGCGCTGCTGGGAGTCGTCGTCGACGGCGTCCGCCGGCAGCGCTCATCGCGGCGCCGTACCGGCGCCACCAGCGGAGGTTCACGCCATGCCCATCGGTGACTTCGTCAACGCCATCCCGGCTCCGGTCTTCCTCCTCATCCACCTGACCGCGTTCGCAATCGGAGCCTGGTTCGCCTCGCGCAGCTTCGGCGCCGATGCGCCGCTCCTGGGATGGGGGTTCGCCCTCTATGCCTTCGGCGAGCTGGTCTACATGACCTATCACCTCGATTGGACCGTGTTCCTGTTCGCGCACACGATCAGCGAGGTCCTCAACCTGGCGGCGGTGGCGCTCATCTTCGTCGGCGCCCTGCGAAGCGGCGCATCTGCGCTCCGCGGGCAGGCCAGCTGATGCCGGTGCGTGCCCTGCGTGCCGCGGGCCTGGCGAGCCTGCTGGCTGCCACGCTCGCCGCCTGTGCGGTGGGAGGCGACGCCACTGCCTCGCCGGTGGCGACGAACCAGGTCAACCTGCCGCCCTCGTATCGCTTCGACCCGCCAGCCATCAGCGTGCCGGACGGCACGACGGTGACGTGGACGAACAACGACTCCTTCACCCACAACGTACGACTGCTCGACGACGGTGGGCAGCTCCTTCAGCTCCCGCCGGGGGGATCCGTCAGCTTCACCTTCACCGGTCCCGGAGCGCACCGGTACGACTGCTCCTTCCACCCCAACGACATGAGCGGCGTCGTCGTCGTCAGCGAGCGCTGACCCGCGCCCCGGAGGACCCACCAATGTTCCGCACCCTCTCTCAGCCGTCGACCGCTCGTGCGGTCCTCGTCGCCGCACTCGCTGCGGCGCTGCTCGCCGCGAGCCTCCTGCTCGCCCCCTTCAGCCGGCCGGAGGACGCGGCCTCGGCCGCCTCCCGCTTGGACCGCACCACGTTCCACGACACGATGCGTCAGCTGTGGGAGGACCACGTGGTCTGGACCCGGATGGTCATCGTCAGCGTGGTCGCCGACCTTCCCGACGCGGATGCCGGGATCGCGCGCCTGATGGGCAACCAGGACGACATCGGCGGCGCGATCGCGCCCTATTACGGCCAGGCCGCCGGCGACGCGCTGTCAGCGCTGCTGCGCGAGCACATCAGCGGCGCCGCCGTGCTGCTGACCGCCGCCAAGGCTGGAGATGCAACGGGCGTGGAGGACGCCTCAGCCGCGTGGTACGCGAACGCTGACGCGATCGCCGCCTTCCTGGCCGCCGCCAATCCGCGGGCCTGGCCGCTCGCCGAGATGACGGCCATGATGCACGAGCATCTCGACCTGACCCTCGCCGAGGCACTGGCCCGCCTGGAGGGACGCTGGGCGGATGACGTCGCCGCCTACGACCAGATCCACCACCAGATCCTCCACATGGCCGACATGCTCAGCGACGGCGTCATCGCCCAGTTCCCCGGGCGCTTCTCACGCGCCGGCCAGTGACGCCCTCGTGATCGGTCACGCAGCAATGAAGCCGGGGCCAGTGGCCCCGGCTTCGTGTTGGCCAATCGACGCTGTCGTCAACCGCGCGGCGTCATACCGCGTCGGTCGCCAACGCCCTCCCCAGGAGCAGGACCGATGCGAGCGCGGCGACACCCACCAGCAGGGCACCGGGCAGGACCAGCCAGGGGATCACGAGCTGCCCGCCGGCCCACGCCAGCGCGACGCCGGCATTCCAGGCCACGGCCCGGGATCGGGCGGCGGCGGCAAGGATCCTCCTCTGTAGCGCGTGCCGGGCGGCGTCGCCGGGAGAGACCGACGGGACCAGGTAGGTCCACGAGCCGACCAGCTCCTGGAGCATCCAGCCGGCGATGAGCGGGACCGCCAGCGCTCCGATCGACCAACCGGCAATTGGGCGCCCGATCGCGACCTCGGCGGTCGCGGCGACGACCGCCGCGAGGAACCAGGCTGCGCCGCCGAACAGGTGGCCGGTCGAGACGGCCCGCCAGTCGTGCTCGCTGCTGAAGCGGCCCCGACGGCGGTAGGCGTCGACCAGGTACGCGAGCTGGCCGAGCCCACCGAGGCTGGTCAGCGCCATCCCGGCGACGAGGAGCGGCCGCGACTCGACGGCGAATCCGGCGACCGCCAGCGGTGGACCGATGAGCATCCCCGTCGCGCCGACCGCAAGCCCCGCGCCGGCCCGGATGCGCGCGCCCAGCACCGTCGGGGCGAGGTAGACGAGCGTTCCGAAGATTGTCAGCGAGACGGCGCCGAGCAGGTTCAGCCAGGCGTGTGCCGGCCGCAGCGTGGCCCACGCGGCGACGATGGCAGGCACGCCAGCCGCCGCCAGACCGCCCAGCGTGACCCCGACCGCCAGCTCGACCAGCGCCATCGCGTACACGAGCGTCACGACTGGGTGGCGGCGGGCCAGCGGTTCGCGCAGCGGCGCGAAGGTGTGCGTGGCCACCAGCCCGAGCCCGCCGAGGACGGCCAGCGATGCGGGGCCGGCGACCCACCCCGCCCCGGCGAGCGTGCCGACCACCACGGCCGACGCGCCGCCCGCCAGTAGCGCCAGGGCCACCGCGCGCTGGTTCGAGGCGGCACGATGTGTTCCGGCCAGCGTGACCGCGAAGTGCGGCATGAACGCCCCAATCGCGACCACCGCCGCCCCGGCCAGCGCCAGATGAATCGCCGCCCACGGGCTGCCACCGGTGGCGAGCGACCAAGCAGCGGCCCCGACCGCAACGGCGACGAACGTGCCCGCCAGCGCGAGACCGAATGCCAGGACGTCGCGCTCGGTGAGGCCGGTGACGGCGGCGAGCTGTCGCTCCGCCGCCATCGGCCCCTTCTCGATCAATGGCTCCCGCCCGCGGCCGGCCCCCCGTCACCGGCCATGAAGAGGCCCAGCGCTCCCTTGCCCACGAAGTTGAAGGCGTGGGTCACGATCGGGTAGAGCCCTGCCTCGTCGAAACGCATCTCGACGATCGCGCCCTGCGCCGGCGACAGGTCGACCGCCTGGCTGCCCCAGTTGCCATCGTTGCCCTCCCGCAGGTGGACCCCCTCCTTGATGACCTCGTGGAAGATGGTGCCGACCACGTGGAACGAGCTGTCGATGCTCGGCCCGGCGTTGAGGACGAAGACCCGGATCTCCTCCCCGACCGGGACCTGGATCGGGTTGTCGGCGTACTGGTTGACCACGCCGTTCCACACCACCGCATCGGGCGCGGGGGCGGCTGCCGACGCCTCCTCGAGGCTGATGAAGCCGGCCTGCTCGACCATGTACCACTCGTTCTGCACCAGGGCGAACTCGTGCTCGACGGGCGGCAGGCCCTCGGCCGGCTCGACGATGATCATCCCGAACATCCCGCTGGCGATGTGGTGGAGGGCCGGGGTGGTGCCGCAGTGATACATGTACACGCCCGCGTACTTGGCCTCGTACTCGTAGACGAGCTCCTCACCCGGATCGATCGAGCGCATCTCGTCGTTCCAGGCGACCAGCGAGGCGTGGAAGTCGATCGAATGCGGCAGCTTGTTGGTGTCAGGGTTCTTGAGGGTGACCCGCACCGTGTCGCCGACCTTCACGCGCAGGACCGGCCCCGGCACGGTGTCGCCGAAGGTCCAGACCGTCTGGACGATCCCCGGGGCGACGGTCATCTCCCGCTCACTGATGACGAGCTCGATGTCGTGCACCGATCCCTCGGCGCGCGGCGGGGCGATCGGATCGTGCAGCGTGTATTCGGGCGCATCGGGATCGGGCTCGATGGAGGCCCCTGCCGCGGGCGCCCCACCCGAACCGCTGTGCGGCACCTCGTCGGGGTTGGCGCCGGCTACGGTGATCGACCCTCGCATGCCACCGTCAGCATGGCCCGGGATCGAGCAGATGTAGCCCAGCCCCTCGGCCGGGACCACCACCTCGCCCGACACCGTCTCCCCGGCCTCCGCGACCAGCGTGGTGCCATCGGCAAAGGTGATGTCGTGGAGGAGCGCGCCGTCGTTCAGCAGGGAGACCGTGTAGCGCCCGGGGGCGTCGACCTCCACGCTCGCCGGCTCGAAGCCGAGGTCGAAGGCGCGGAACTCGAGCTCACCCAGGATGGCGTCGCTCGGCGGCGCCGGCGACCCGCTGGGCGCCGCCAGCGGCGAGCCACTCGCCGACGCGGCAGGGGCGCCGCCCCCGAAGGCGAGCGCGCCGAGAAGCAGCGGCGTGGCGAAGATCGCGGCGCCACCGCAGAACGCGAGGAACAGGACGAGCGGGCGCGGGACGGTCACGGCTTGGCCTCCGGTGGCGATCGGTATAATGTGTAGTGCATTGATAAGGATTTAGCAGGAGGGGCGGACGTGCCATTCGCACCGTCTCTGGCAGGCCAATCGGACCGAGTCACCGAGCGACACGGATGCGCCTGGAGCTGACACGCCGGGGCGACTACGCGGTGCGGGCGATGCTCGTGCTTGCCCGACACGCCGCGTCCCAGCGCACCGCCGCGGAGCTCGCCGCCGACACCGGCATCCCGCCGAGCTACGTTCCCCAGGTGATGGGCGACCTCGTGCGCGCCGGGCTGGTGGCCAACCGACGGGGTCGGCACGGCGGCTATCGCGTGGCGCGGTCCCCGGACCAGATTCACCTGCTCGCGATCGTCGAGGCGGTCGAGGGCGACGGACGGCGCCGGACGTGCGTCCTGCGTGGGGGTCCCTGCCGGCGTGACGGCGCATGCGATGTGCACGACGCGTTCTACCGCGCTCAGCAGGCGACCTTCGACGCGCTCGCAGCGGTGTCGCTCGCGGACGTCACGCGCTAGCCTGTCGCGGTGTCACCGTCGCCGCGGCATCTCCTGCTGCCACCGGTCTATGCGGCACTGGACGCCTGGCTCGCTGATCCCGATGCGGGCCGGGCCGACCTGCACGCGGCGATCGCGGATCTCGCCGACGCCGTCGGCGTGCGGCTCGGTGAGCTGCGGGTGAACGCGCCCCCCCTGGCCGACCTGGAGCTGTCGTTCGCGGACGTGGAGGGCCTCGAGACGATCCTGCGACAGCCCGGCGGCAGCCAGCCGATCGGCTGGCTGCGCGCGGCGGGCGACGCCGATGCGATCGGCGAGCTGACCGTCGGCCTGGAGCTCCTGTTCGGCGACGCGTCGGCGCGGCTGCGCGCCTCGCGGGCCGAGCGACAGCTGGCCGCCCTCGACCAGGCGGTGCGCGGCATCAGCGGCGTGCTCGACGTCGACCGCGTCCTGCAGCTCATCGCCGACCGCGTCCGCGAGCTCGTCGGCGCCCAGTACGCGGCCATCGGCATCGTCGATCGCGAGGGCACCATCGAGCGGTTCATCACCAGTGGCATCAGCGCGGAGGGGCGCGCGCGCATCGGCGACCTTCCGCGCGGACATGGCCTCCTGGGCCTGATCATCCGCGAGAACCGGACGTATCGCGTTCCCGATATCGCCACCCATCCGCAGCGCTACGGCTTTCCCCCGCACCACCCACAGATGCACAGCTTCCTGGGCATGCCGATCCGCGCGCGCGACGAGGTGGTCGGCCGTCTCTACCTCACCAACAAGGTCGGCGCCGCCGAGTTCTCCGAGGAGGACGCGCGACTGGTCGAGATGTTCGCGCTCCACGCGGGGATCGCGATCGAGAACGCGCGCCTCTACGACCGGGTGGGGCGGCTGGCCATCGTCGACGAGCGGGATCGGATCAGCCGCGACCTCCACGACAGCGTCATCCAGGCCATCTACGCCCAGACCCTGGCGCTCGACGACGTGCCGGACCTCGTCGCCGAGGATCCGGCTGAAGCGAGCCGCCGGGTCGACGAGGCGATCGATGCCCTGCACGCGGTGATTCGCGACATCCGCAACTTCATCTTCGGCCTGCGCCCGGTGCTGCTCGAGGCCGGGACCTTCGCCACCGGCCTGCGCCAGCTCGCCACCGAGCTGCACCGCAACGGTGGGGTGACGGTGCAGGTGGACGTCGACGAGGCGGGCGGGACGCTGGAGGTGCTGCCGATCGAGACGACCGTCGAGCTGCTGGCCATCACCCGCGAGGCGCTCAGCAACATCGCGCGCCACGCGTCCGCCACGAAGGCGCGGGTGGCGGTCGGGGTCGAGCAGGGCCTGTTGCGGCTGGAGATCGAGGACGACGGCCGCGGCTTTGCCGGCGCCGAGGGCACCGAGCACGGTCACCATGGGCTCGGCAACATGCGCGCCCGCAGCCGCGCGCTGGGTGCCGGGCTGGAGGTGCGCAGCACGCCGGGGCGGGGCACCCGTATCATCGTCACGCTCCCAGCCGGCAGCCGAACCGAGAAAGAGGACCGATGACCGACGATCCCGCCGCCAAGCGAGCCCTGCGCGTCCTGGTCGTCGATGACCACGAGGTCGTGCGGCAGGGTCTCGTCGCGCTCCTCGATCGGCGCGACGGGTTCGAGGTCGTCGCGCAGGCGGGCACCGTGGCCGAGGCGATCGCCGAGGCGCGTCGCTTCCAGCCGGACCTGGTGGTGATGGACGTCCGGCTCCCCGACGGCTCGGGGATCGAGGCGTGCCGCGACATCCGTGCCGAGCGGCCTGAGACGCGGGTCGTGATGCTGACCAGCTACCCCGACGAGGAGGCGGTGCTGTCCGCGATCATCGCCGGCGCCAGCGGCTATCTGCTCAAGCAGGTCCGCGGCCGCGACCTCGTGACGGCGCTCGAGTCGGTCGCCCGCGGCGACTCGCTGCTCGACCCGGCCGTGACCGAGAAGGTCCTCCAGCGAGTGCGCGCCGCCGCCGCCGGGGGCGCCAGTGACGAGCTGGCCGACCTGACCGCGCAGGAGCGCAAGATCCTGCTGCTGGTCGCCGAGGGCAAGACGAACAAGGAGATCGCGGGCGAGGTCTTCCTGTCGGACAAGACAGTGAAGAACTACGTCAGCAGCATCCTCTCGAAGCTCAACCTGCAGCGCCGCACGCAGGCCGCGGCGTTCGTGGCCAAGCACCACCTGGGCGACCACTCGGGCAACTAGACGGTCGGCGCCTCCGCGGCGCGCGCCAGCTCTCCGAGCAGCCAGCGCGCCGTGCCGTTCGCAGCGACGTGCAGCAGCACGCGGTCCGCGACACGCCCCACGATCCCGCCCGGCGGGGCATACACGCCGTCAAGGCGCAGCTGGCCGGGCGTCACGATCAGCCGGCCGGCGAAGACCGGGAAGAGGGGAGCGACCGTGGCGGCGCGCCACCCGACGTCGATCACCCAGCCGTCGCCGGCCTGGCGCGGCACCCCGATGTCCAGCAGCGCCGCCTTGCGGAACGTCGTCAGCCCGCCTCGCTCGCCGCCGACCCGCAGCCGCAGGTCGATCGAGTAGCGCCGCATCCCGTCGGGCGCCCCGTCCACCGGCTCGCCGGACCACGCGTCGCCGCCGCGCGCCAGGAGCCCGGCCACCGTGGCCGGCTCGGCGCTGAGCGGGTTCGAGGCGGCCAGGCGGACGAACCCGCCCGGCTCCTCGACCGTGTCGGCCTGGATCACGCGACCTACTCGGTGACCACGAGCGCCGTCACCATGCCGAACATCCCGTCGGGACTCTCGGCATGGGTGAGGATGTGGCAGTGATAGGCCCAGGTGCCGACCTCCGACGCCTCAACCAGCACGTCGATCCGCTCGCCGGGCGCGACGAGGACCGTGTCCTCCCAGTGCGGCTCGGGGAGCGGGTAGCCGTCCTTGGCGACGACCAGCTGCGGGATCCCGTGCAGGTGCATCGGGTGGATCTGGAGCCCCTCGTTCATGTACCGGATGCGGATCCGCTGGCCCTCGGCGGCGACGATCGGTGACGTGGCGGGGAAGCCCTTGCCGTTGATCGTGAAGCCGAGCGGGCCATCGTTGAGGATCATCGGCAGGTCGATGTCGACCGGCTCGTCGGGCGCGTCCGGATCGGTGATCACGAAGGCGCCCAGCAGGCCCATCGGCACCTGGTGCTCGGCCATGAAGTGGCTGTGGTACATGTGCGAGCCGGCGTTGCGGACGGTGTACTCGTAGGTGAACGTCTCGCCCGGCATGACCGCCGGCTGGCTGATCACCGGGACACCGTCCATGTCGGGCGGCACGAGCAGGCCGTGGGAGTGGATGGTGGTCGGCTCAGGCAGCTCGTTGTGAAGGATGATGCGGATCCGGTCCCCCACCTCGGCGCGCAGCTGCGGGCCGGGCACGGTGCCGTTGTAGGCGTAGGCCTCCTGCACCTTGCCCGGCTCGGTCTCCCACTGGATGACCGATGCGGTGAGCTCCCATTGCAGGGTCCCGTCGGGCTGGATCTCCGGCTCGAGCAGCTGGTTGCCGCGGCCCTCGGTCTCCGCCGGGAACTGCGCCGTCACCGCCGCGTCGACGTCGCGCATCTGCTCGGCGGTCATGGAGCCCGAGGGCGCGGCGCTGGGCTGGCCCGACCCATGGGCCGTGGTCAGCATCACCTCGCCGCGCATGCCGCCATCCGCATGCCCCGGGACCGAGCAGATGAAGCCGAGCCCGCCGGCCGGGATGCTGACCTGGCCGGTCGCCGTGGCGTGACCCTCGGCCTCGATCTTCGTGCCATCGTCGAACGTGAGGTCGTGGAGGATCCCGCCGTCGTTGACGAGTCGCACGGTGTAGGTGCCCGGCTGGTCGACCATCACCATCGCCGGCTCGAAGCCGAGGTCGAAGGCGGTGATCTCGATCTCGCCGACGGGCCCGGCCGCGCCGGAGGCCGATGGGCTGGCCGATGCGCCGGTCGCCGTGGCACGCGGCGCCAGGGCGTTCATCACCAGCGCGGTGATCAGGATGGTGACCAGGAACAGGGTTCCCATGCCGGTGAAGGCGGCAAAGAGGGCAAAGGCGCGGCGCATGTGATCGGTCGTCTCCGTTGGTCCGTCTGCGGGGCCGCCGAGCAGGCCTCGGTTCGGCGGGCACCATTAGCGCCGGGCAGCCGGTGGGACCAACAGGGCCAAACGGCCCATCGATGGGGACGCATGGCCCCTCCGGCGGCCCGGCACCGGGCGACATGGCCCGCACGACGGGGCCGGTTGGCACTAGGGAACGGGCGCGCGCTCGGCGCAGCGTGGTCTCGACAACCTTGTCCCCCACATCGAGGTCATCCCGTGACCCAGCCACTCGCCATCAGCCTCTTCTCCGGGACCGACGACCGGCTCAACGCCGCCGCGGTCCTGGTCGCCGGCGCGGCCGCCCTCGGCCGCCCGGTCCACGTGTTCCTCCAGTACTGGGCGCTCGATGCCTTCCGCGCCGATCGGATCGAGGCCGAGCACGGTCTCGCGCCGGAGGCCGGCGTCGAGGGCCAGAACGCGGTCCGCCGCCTCCGCCGTCTCGGCGGGGCGAGCTGGGTCGAGACCCTTCGCGGCGCCAAGGAGATCGGTGACGTCGACATCGAGGCCTGCTCGCTCTCGATGGACCTGCTCGACATCTCACAGGCGGATCTCGATCCGCTGGTCGACGGGGTCGAGGGGGTCGCCGCCTTCTGGGTCACCGCCGAGGACGCCCAGGTCCTCTTCATCTGAGGAGATACCCATGACCCTCCAGACCATGCACCGCGTGGATGCGCGCGGTCTCGCCTGCCCGATGCCGATCGTGCGCACCGCCCAGGCGATCACCAGCATTCCGTCCGGCGAGCTCCTCGAGGTGCTCGCCACCGACGCCGGCTCGACGAAGGACTTCGTCGCCTGGTCGCGCACGACCGGCCACCAGCTCGTCGAGCAGAGCGTGGAGGACGGCGTGTATCGCTTCGTCCTCCGCAGGAAGTGAGGTTCCCAGGTGAGTGTCGTAACGCCCGCTCCGCCTATCACCCCGCCGCTCCCCGAGCCCGCAGCGACGCCCGCCGTCGAGGCACCGACGCGTGCTGACGAGTTGCTCATCATCCTGGAGAGCGGCGACCTCGAGCGCACCTGGGGAACGCTGATCCTGGCGACCAGCGCCGCCGCGTCGGGGCTGAAGGTCTCGATCTTCCTGACCTTCTGGGGCTTCTATCCGCTCGTCAGGCCCGGGGTCCGCATCACCGGCCACAACTGGATGCAGAAGATGCTGTCGGTGATGAACCGGCCGGGCATCGACCACCTGCGGATGAGCCGCCTCAACTTCCTCGGCATGGGGCCCTGGATGGCACGCCACCTCGCCAGGCAGCAGGGCGTCGCCCTGCCCGGGGAGCTGCTCGACATCGCCCGGGCGATGGGCGTCCGCCTCATCCCGTGCCAGATGACGATGGACATGTTCGGCCTGAGCCGCGAGGACCTCATCGACGGGCTCGACGAGCCGGCCGGTGCCGCCACCGTGCTCGAGAAGATCGCCAGCGGCGTCCCGGCGCTGTTCATCTAAGACGAAAGGATGCGACCGATGATGGTCATCGAGGTCCCCGTCGACCGGACCGTCGACGCCCGCGGCAGCTACTGCCCGGGCCCACTCATGGAGCTCATCCGCGCGATCCGCGAAGGGTCGGCCGGCACCGTCATATCGGTCTGGTCGACCGATGCCGGGTCGCGCCTCGACATCCCCAAGTGGGTCGAGAAGGCGGGCCATCGGCTCGTCGGCATCGAGGCCCGCGACGGATACGACGAGATCATCGTCGAGCAGCTGAGGTGATGCCATGGACCGCATCGTGGTCCTCGGGGGTGGCGTCGGCGGCACGCTGACGGCGAACCTGCTGGCGCGGCGCCTGCGGCGCCGCATCCAGGCCGGCGAGGTTGGCGTCACCCTCGTCGACGAAGGGGGCCAGCACGTCTACCAGCCCGGCTTCATGTACATCGCCATGGGCGGTGAGCGTGCCGAGCGGCTGCGCCGCCCGGAGCGGACGCTGCTCGACCGCCGCGTCCGGCTCGTCGTCGCGCGCGCCACGCGGATCGACACCGGCGGACGCCGCGTGGAGCTGGAGGCGGGCGAGCCGCTCCCCTACGACTGGCTCGTGGTCGCCACCGGGGCGCGCATCCTGCCCGAGGAGCTGCCACACCTCGTCGATGAGGCGCATCACTTCTATGGGGCCGATGCCGCCGCGCGCCTGCGCGCGGCGCTCGACGCGTTCACCGGCGGCCGCATCGTCATCGGCGTGGCGGGAATGCCGTACAAGTGCCCTCCGGCGCCGCTGGAGGTCAGCTTCCTCATCGAGGCCGAGCTGCGCCAGCGCGGCCTGCGCGATCGATCCGAGCTCCACTTCTGCTCGCCGATCGGGCGCGCCTTCACCATCGAGAGCGTCTCCGAAATGGCGACCCCGATCCTGGCCGAGAAGGGCATCGAGCTGCACACGTTCTTCAACGTCGAGTCGATCGATCCGGCGCGGCGCGTGGTGCAGAGCCTCGAGGGTGAGGAGCTGCCGTACGACCTGCTGATCCTCGTGCCGCCGCACCGCGGCGCGCAGGTCGTCATCGACTCGGGGCTCGCGCCGCGGTCGGGCTGGATCCCGACCGACCCGCATACCCTCGAGGTCAAGGGCGCCGAGCGGATCTTCGCCCTCGGCGACGCCACCGACCTGCCGCTCTCGAAGGCCGGCTCGACCGCGCACTTCGAGGCGCCGGTGGTCGTGGAGCGCATCGTGGCCGGCGTAGAGGGGCGCTCGCCCGATCCGCAGGCGGGAACCTACACCGGCAAGGTGATGTGCTTCTTCGAGGTCGGCGACGGGAAGGGGACGCTCCTCCAGTTCGACTACGACCATCCCCCGCGGCCGCCGAAGCCGAACCGGCTGTGGCACCTCGGCAAGCTCGTCTTCAACAAGACCTACTGGCACACCGTCCCCAAGGGACGGGTCTGATTCAGGAAGGAACGACCGATGCGCGTTCGTGACGTGATGACCCGGCGCGTGATCTGCGCCGCCCCCGATATGAGCCTGCGCGAGGTCGCCCAGCTGCTGAGCGACCACGGGATCAGCGGCGTCCCGGTCGTCGACGGCGAGGGCCGCTGCCTGGGCGTGGTCTCGGAGGCCGACATCCTGGTCAAGCAGGTGGGGAAGCACCACCGGCGCCGAACGGCGGTGGAGTGGATCTTCGGCGATCTCCACGATCCCGACGAGGTGCGACGGCGGGCGGCCACCACCGCCGGGGAGGCGATGAGCGAGCCGCCGGTGACGATCGGCGCCGACCGGCCGATCAGGGACGCCGCCGCGATCATGGTCGATGGGGAGGTGAACCGGCTGCCGGTGGTCGACGAGGGGCGCCTGGTCGGGATCGTGACCCGTGCCGACCTGGTGCGGGCCTATCTGCGCCTCGACGAGGCGATCGTGGGTGCGGTGCGGACCGAGGTCCTGCGCCACACGATGTGGCTCGACCCGGGCGACTTCGACATCGTCTCGCGGGAGGGGATCGTGCGCATCGCTGGCACGGTCGACCGGCGCTCGACGGCGGGGATCATCGAGCGCCTGATCGGCGTGGTGGACGGTGTCGTCGAGGTCCAGAGCGACCTCGACTGGGAGATCGACGACAGCGCCTTCGAGCCGGCCGGCGAGGAGGTCGGCGAGCCGGCAGCGGCCTCGACGGTGGCACGGGAACACCCTATGCCGCTCCATCGGTGAGGCGCGAAGCAGAAACGGGCCGGATGGCATCGGTCGGATGCGACGGGTGGCTCTGGTCGATCGCGGCGCGCCGTCCGACGCTCGATGCAGCGCAGGTCCGCGTGACGCGTAGCGGAAAGGAAGGACTGCTGTGCTTGATCTGTTCGGATGGGATGTCGGGATGGGCGCAGCCGCGCTCTCGCTCGTCGTCCTGGGCGGACTGATGATCGGGATCTTGTTCCAGTCGATCGGCGAGGTCCGCGTCGGCTGGGACTGGGCCGCGACGTCGGTCGCCGCCATCTTCGGCGCCTACATCGGCAGTGAGGGGTTCAACGCCGCCAGCACCTGGGGCCCGGTCTTTGACGGGCTCTACCTGCTTCCGGCCGTCATCGGCGCGCTGATCTTCGGCAGCGTGGTCGACGCGATCCTTCGGTACCTGACCGAGGGCTCGTACACCCGCCATCCGCGACCGATCTGACCCAACAGCGAAGGGCGGCGCTCTCCCCGGAGGGCGCCGCCCTTGCCATGTCCGTCGTGGCGGTCAGGCGGCCGAGACGCCGACCTCGCGCTCCGCCACGGTCGCGATCTGGACGGCCCACGCGGCCGCGCGCTCGAGCTCGCCGTCGACGAGCCTGGGCTCCATGGTGACGTGGAACGATCCCGGCTCACCGATGAGCCGCGCGCCCATCTCGGCGACCCGGCGGGCGACGGTGGTTGCCCCCGAACCGGAAAGCCAGTGCGGCCAGCGGAGGCGCGTGTCGAACGTCGCCACGAGCCGGCCACGCAGGTCGTCCGGGCCGAGCCCGTCGAGCCACGCGGTGACCGCCGGATGGACGCCGTGGCCCTCGGTGGAGCCGCCGATCAGCAGCAGGTCCGTGCCGGCGGGCACGCGGCCCGCCGTCTCGGCGGCGGAGGCCTGGGTCGAGCCCCGCGGCCGCAGCGCGTCGGCGATGGCCTCGGCCACCAGCCCCGTGTTGCCGGAGCGGGATCCGTAGACGACGAAGGTGTTCATGGGTCCTCCTTGGCCCGGCCGCACCGGCCGCCGGGCTCGTGATTCGATCAGGCCACGCCGGCGGCGTGCAGGGCGGCCGGTGCGACCTCGGGAGATGTCGCGTGCACGACACCGCGCATGACCAGCACGCTCGTCCGGGCGTGGAGCAGCACGTCGTGGGCGACGCTGCCGACGAGGAGGCGGCGGATGTCACCCAGGCCGCGCGAACCGGTGACGACGAGGTCGTCGCCGAGTTCGGCGGCGGCCGCCGTGATCTCGGTTGCCGCATCACCCGCCCGGACGCTTGCCTGGGCGGTGAGCCCCACGCCGCGCAGGTGCGCGGCGAGCTGCTCGGCGAACGCCCGGTGGTCGCCGGTCGAGTCCCAGGCGGGAACGTCCCGCAGGTCGCCGCTCACCGACCACGGCGTGACCAGCGTCTCCGCCGTCGAGCGACGATGGGGCGCCACGCTGACCACGTCGACGGGCGCGTTCCGGAAGATGCGCCAGCGGAGGAAGATGTCCGCCGCCCGGTCGGC
>DASSPJ010000095.1:0-28020 GCA_035699665.1 Candidatus Limnocylindria bacterium | reverse complement strand
CGCTCGCGACCACGTCGTCCTGGAGCGCCGGCCGCGGCTCGGCGGGGGATGGCAGGACCGATGGGACGCGTTCCGCCTCGTCTCCCCGAACTGGACCACCTCGTTCGCCGGCGACCCGTACGACGGCACCGATCCGGACGGCTTCATGCCACGCGACGAGGTGGCGGCGCGCGTCGCGGGCTACGCCGAGCGCTCGGGCGCGCCGGTGGCCCTCGAGACGGAGGTCCGGCGCCTCGTCCCCCGCGATGGGGGGTTCACGGTCGAGACCAACGACACGCCGATCCGGGCACGGAACGTCGTGGTGGCCACCGGCGGCTTCCACGTGCCGTCGATTCCGGCGATCGGCAGCCAGCTGCCACGTCGCATCACCCAGCTTCACTCGCACGCCTATCGTCGCGAGGCCGACCTGCCGCCCGGCGCGGTGCTGGTGGTCGGCAGTGGGCAGTCCGGCGTCCAGATCGCCGAGGAGCTGGCCGAAGCCGGTCGATCGGTGTTCCTGTCGGTCGGATCGGCCGGGCGTGTGCCGCGGCGCTATCGGGGTCGCGACATCTTCCGCTGGCTCCACGCCCTGGTGACCGAGGGACCCGCGCGGGGCGTGACGCTGCCGAGCGTCGACACGCTGCCCGACCCCCGGATGCGCAGTGCCGGCAACCCGCACCTCTCGGGACACGGCGGCGGCCATGAGACCAACCTGCGCCGCTTCGCCGCCGAGGGACGCATGACCCTGGTCGGACGGATGGAGTCGGTCTCCGGCGAGCGCGTGACGCTGGCCGACGACCTGCCGGCCAGGCTGGCCTTCGCCGACGCGTTCTTCCCCGAACGCTTCCAGCCGCTCATCGAGGCCTTCATCGAGCGGGCCGATCTCGACGTCCCGGCGGACGATCGCGAGCCGTTCGCCCACGATCCCGAGGTCCTGCGCACCCTCGACCTGGCGCGCGAGGGGATCGGCACGGTGCTGTGGACGACGGGCTACCGGCGGGACTACGGGTGGATCGACGCCCCGGTGACCGACGAGCTCGGGTTCCCGCGCCAGCGCCGCGGCGTGGCCGAGCTGCCGGGCCTGTACTTCATCGGCTCGCTGTGGCTGGTCAACCAGGGCTCGGCGACGCTGTTCGGCGTGGGGGTCGACGCGGCCGAGCTGGCGAGCGCGATGGGGCTGCCGCCGCTCGAGGCGGCCTGACCCACGACGGACCGATGCCGTCCGCTCAACGCAGGGCGAGGCGCTCGGCGATGAGGCGCATCGCGGTCGCCGTTCCGTTCTCGGTGGCGATCCGCGCGGCCAGGGCGGTCGCGGCGCGGCCGACGGCGTCGGCGCCGGCCTCTCGCAGCCGCTCGGCGAGGAGCGCGCCGGTCAGCCTGGTGGCCGGCAGCGGCGCCGGAGCCACGCCCAGGGCGTGCAGGCGCGCCGCCCAGAAGCGCTGGTCGCCGACGTGCGGCACCACCACCTGTGGCACCCCGGCGCGCGCCGCGGCGTGACTCGTCCCCGAGCCGCCGTGGTGGATCACCACCCCCGCCCGGGGAAGGAGGGCGCGATGGTCGGCCTCGCCGATGAACAGCACGCGATCGTCCGAGGTGCCATGCAGCCCGCTGGCCCCTGCCTGCACCACGCCGCGCATGCCCGCCGCCGCGATCGCGTCGCGAACCTTCTCTGCCAGCGCGGCGCCATCGCCGAGCGCCATCGAGCCGAAGCTGACCACCACCGGGGGTGGCCCGGCGGCCAGGAAGGCTTTGAGTGGCCGCGGGAGCGGACGCGGCGGGCCGGCATCGGTCCAGGCGCCGGTGACGGCGACGCTCGAGGGGAGGTCGGGAGCCGGTGGCGCGATCGCCGGGGAGACGGCCACGAGGTGCAGCAGGGGTGAACGGTCGCGGAACAGATGCTGCCCGGTCGACGTGGACCCGGCGGCGGCGAGGAGCCCGGCGAGGGCCCGGTCGTGCGGGGCCAGCGCGCGGTCGAGCATCCACCAGGCGAGGCCGTTGAGCGGCCCGAGGCTCGGCATCCCGGCGGGCGGGGCCGTTCGCGTGGGGAGGAGCACCGGGTCGAAGGTGACCGTCGCGTGGCGCAGACCCTCGTCGCGTGCCGCCGCCACGGCCAAGGCGTGGATGCCGTGGATCACTGCCGCCTCGTGGCCGCGCAGGACCTCGCGGAGCTGGGCGTGATGGGCCGCGCCGTCGCGCAGGTGCAGGTCGCGCAGCACGCCGACCTGGTCGAGGGGCGAGCGGGCGGCCGCGGCCGCGGCGGCGGTGCGCCGCACGTCCTCCTCGGTGGTCGACGGACCTGCGGCGACGAATGTCGCGCCGCTCTCCGCGAACGTCGGCGCATGCAGGTTCCAGGCGATCGCCGTGACGTCGTGCCCGGCCTCGGCCAGGGCGCGGGCCAGGGCGGCGAACGGGCGGGCGTCGCCTGCGGTGCCGACGGTGGCGAGGGCGATGCGCATCGGCGCGAATGCCTCCTTCAGATCCCGCGGATGTCGCCGGGGGCCATGCGCGGCCCGTAGCGTGGCATGCGCGTGCCGCTCGCCTCGAGCAGCCGCTGCACGCGGCCGCGCTGCCCGACGTACGGCTCCAGCAGCTCGAGCATGCGCGCGTCGTCGGCGCGCGGCTCGCCGGCGAGCGCCCAGGCGACCAGCGACGGGATGTGGTAGTCGCCGATGCTGACCGCGTCCGGGTCGCCCCACGCGACGCGCGCCACCTCCGCGATCGTCCATGGACCGATGCCGGGCGTCGCCGCCAGGCGGCGACGTGCCGCGTGAGGGTCGGCTTCCAGGCGCGTCGCATCGGCGGCGACCCGCGCGATGAGCTCGGCGCGTCGCCGCTCCAGCCCAAGCCGATGCCACTCGAACGAGGGGATGGCGCGCAGCCGCTCCGGTTCGGGGATGACCCGCATGCCGGCGTCGCCGGCGGGACCGGGTGCGGGGTCGCCGTGGTCGCGCAGCAACGCCCGCCACACGCGCCGCGCCTCGATGCCGGTGATTCGCTGCTCGAGGATCGCCGGGACGAGGGCCTCCATGACGCGACCGGTGCGCGGCAGCCGCAATCCCGGGAAGCGGCGAACCAGGCCGGCGAGTGGCTCTCCCGCCGGCGCGAATGCGTCAGGGTCGTCCAGGAGGCCGATCATCGCCGGCGCCTGGTCGAGCGCCCACGCGGCGCCGGGGCCCCAGCCGCGCGCCTCGACCTCGCCGCCACGAAGGATGAGCTGGAGCGTGGCCGGGCCGTCGGGCGTGCGCGTCGCGCGCCACGCCTCGTCGGCGGCGATGCGCATCGTCGGATCGCCGTGGCCGTGGGCGATCGGCGCCAGGGTACGCGGCAGGTCGAGCGCGACCGTCAGCCGGATCGTGCGCATCTCATCAGGCGCCTCCGCGCGCGGAAGGTGGGGCCGCGTGCGTCGAGCGGGCGCGGGGGGCATCGGTCGGTGGCGGTACGGCCGCGTCGTCAGCGGCGCATCGAGAGGACGATCGGGTCGGTCGCCTGCACGGCGTCGAAGTCGGCGCGGCCGTGGATGCCGTGGTAGCCCTCGGCGACCAGCGCCTGGCCACAGATCCCGCCCAGGGAGTTGCCCGGTCCGGTGAGCACGAGTCGGTCCGGTGCCTCCTCGCGCAGCGCGACGCGCAGACTGGTCGCGAACCGATACGGGGTCGTGACCTGGTCGCCCAGCGTGTAGTCGCGCAGGGCGGCCGGATCGGTCGACCATGGTGTCCAGCGTGCGCCGCGCCCGTCGATGAGGGTGACCTGCGGCTGGCTCCAGGCCAGGTGCGCGAGCAGCTCGCGTGCCGCCGCGGCGACGTGCGCGACGAGGGGCGTGTGGTACGGCCCGTGGAGGGCGAGGCGCAGCGGGTAGAGCCGCTCGCCGACGCGCACCGGCGCCAGGTGCCGCAGGAGGCGCTCGACGCCGGCGTCGTCCCCGGCCAGGACGGTGAAGCCGCCGAGCTCGATGCTCGCGAAGGCTCGACCATGCCCGTTGCCCGAGGGGGCGGCGACGGCGCTGCTCACCGTGGCCCGCAACGCCTCGTCGGGTTGCCAGCTCGCATCGGTCAGGGGGTAGATGACCTGCCCGCCGCGGCCGCCGTCGGGGAGCGGCTCCTGCTGGAGCCGCCCGAGCTCCGAGACCAGCGCGAAGCCGTCGTCGAACGAGAGGACCCCGGCAGCGGTGAGCGCGGTGTACCAGCCCAGGCTGTTGCCGATCACCGCCGCGATGCGGTGGTCGGCGGCCGCGCGCTCGGCGTCGAGGAGGCTGGCCAGCCAGATGAGCGGCGAGGCATGCACGGGCTGGAGGTGGAGCGTCGGGTCGAAGCGCGCGGCACCGTCAAGCTCGGTGAGCTTCGGCAGGCCCGCGGCCTCGCGCAGCTCGTCGGCGCGCCGCGTCCACGGGTGCGCGAGGTCGAGCGAGCCGAGGCTCGCGGCGGTGTACGCGCCGCGCCCGGGGAGGACCAGGATGCCGCGCTCCGCCCTCGTCATGCGCGGGTGACCGCGCCGCTGCGGACCGATGCCACGGCCGCGGCGACGATCTGGTCGGTGCCCACCAGGACGGCGCTCGTCGAGCTGCCGAGCGGCACGAAGCTGTCGACCGCGCGGACCGAGCGCAGGCCGGTCGTGCGGCCACCGTGCTCGACGAGGTCGGCGATCACCGCGTCGGCGATGCCGCCCCCGGTCGCGCGGCACTCGTCGACGACGAGCACCGCGCCGCAGCTGGCCGCATGCTCGCGCAGCGCCTCGGTGGGGAGCGGGTTGAGCCACCGCAGGTCGAGGACGCGGGCCGCGATGTCGTGCTCCTCGCGCAGCCGACGTGCGGCCTGGAGGCTCAGTCGCAGCCCGTTGGCGTAGCTGACGATGAGCAGGTCGCTGGCATCGGGCTCGTGGACGCCGACCTCGCCGGGGAGCAGCGCCTCGGGCGGCGCGGGATAGGTCGTCAGCCAGCCGCCGTCGCCGTCGGCGTGCAGGTCCTTCTCGTGGTAGAGCGCGATCGGCTCCAGGAAGACGACCACCCGACCGTCCTCGATCGCCATCGCCACCGCTCCCCGCAGCATGCGCGCCGCGTCGTCGCCGCGCGCCGGGACCGCGAGCACCAGCCCGGGAATGTCGCGCAGCGCACCGATGCTGTTGTCGTTGTGGAAGTGGCCGCCGAAGCCCTTCTGGTAGGCCAGCCCGGCAACGCGCACCACCATCGGGTTGCGGAACTGTCCCGAGCTGAAGAACTGGAGGCTGGCCGCCTCGCCGCGCAGCTGGTCCAGCGCGTTGTGCAGGTAGGCGAGGTACTGGATCTCGGGGAGCGGCAGCAGGCCGAGGTGCGCGGCTCCCTGGGCGATGCCGAGGATCGACGTCTCGTCGAGGAGCGTGTCGAAGACGCGCGCCGCCCCGAAGCGCCGCTGGAGGCCGTTGGTGACGTTGTAGACACCACCCTTGCGCGCGACATCCTCGCCGAACAGCAGCAGCTCGGGGCGGCGGGCCATCTCATCGGTCAGGGCGGCGTTGAGGCACCCGGCCAGGGTGCGGGCGTTCGGGCCGCTCGCCTCCTCGGGAAGCGTCCCGCCGAAGAGGGCGTGCCGGTCGACCTCCTCGCCGGCGACGGCGCGCTGCTCGACCCGTTCGGGATGGTTGGGAGCCATGGGAGCGACCACCTCCGCGGTGGTGGCCAGTCGCGGGCGCGTGGCCGCTTCCTCGGCTGCCCGGCCGACGCGCTCCCGCGTGTCGCGGACGATCGCCCGCAGGTCCTCGGGATCGGCCGCGCCGAGCTCGGTGAGCCGGCGTGCGATGCGGATCAGCGGGTCGCGCGCCTCGGTCGCCGCGATCTCGGCGGCGGCGCGGTAGGTGTGCTCGGCATCGGACCCGGCATGGCCCCACAGCCGGATGGTGGGGAGGTGCAGGAAGGCCGGGGTGCGCAGGCGCCGAACCTCATCGATGACCGTGGCCACGGCCTCCCACACCTCATCGACCTCGCCCTCGGCGGCCACGTAGCGCAGGTGGGGGAGCGAGCCGAACGTCTCGGCGATCCAGCCCGACGGCGTGGGGACGCTGATGCCGGTCCCGTTGTCCTCGCAGACGAAGAGGATCGGGCAGGGCAGGCCGAGGCGCGCCGCGTAGCGCGCCGTGTTGATGCCGGCCAGTGCCGTGGCGTGGTTCGCGCTCGCGTCACCGAACGAGGCGAGGACGATCGCGTCCGCCGGCAGCTCGGGCGCGATGCCCATGCGGCGCGCCCGCGCGAGGCTGAACGCCAGCCCCGTGGCCTTGGGGAGATGGCTCGCGATCGTCGAGGTCTGGGGCGGCACCCAGAGGGCGCGGCTGCCCCACACCTTGTGCCGGCCCTGGGCGATCGGGTCCTCCGAGGAGGCCACGATCCCGAGCAGCGTGTCGAACGCGGGCGTGCTCCCGGGCAGCTGGCGCGCCCGGGCCATCATCAGCGCCCCGGAGCGGTAGTGGAGGAACGCCGGGTCGGTGATCCGCAGCTGCGCACCGAGCACCACGTTGATCTCGTGTCCGGCCGACCCGATGGTGTAGAAGCTGCGGTTCGTCTTCTTCAGCTCCCGCGCCGCCACGTCCAGCGCGCGGCTCAGCACGGCGTCCTCGAACAGCGCCACGGCGGCGGCGGCCGTGAGCGTGCTGCGCTCGCGCACGGGCGCCTCCGGTCGAAGTGGGCGGGGTGCGGCCGGCAGAGCGGCGAGGGCGGCATCCAGAGCGGCCTCGACGATCGGGACGCGATCGAAGGTCATGCGGGTCGGCGGTGCTCCACGGCGGGGCCCGGGCGGGCGGGGGCGTGGCTCGCATGATACCCATCGTGGTGGCAGTGCGGCCCGCGTCCCTCAGCGGGGGAAGCCGCCGCCGGTGGTGCACGCCAGGAAGGCGACCAGCACGGCGATCGGGAGCCGCGCGAGCCAGCGGGCGAGGTGGGCGGAGGGCATCGGTCTGTCTCCTCGTGCGGTCCGGCTCGGTTCGGCCGGAATGTCCAAGGAGAGCGCAACCGCCCTTACGCGCCGCTTATCGCCGGCTTATCACGAGGCGGCCCCGGCTCGAACCGGTGTCTCACCGGCCGCTCGTCAGCCGAGCGAGATGAGCGCCACCGCGATGATCGCCAGCACCACCGCCGCCATGCCCAGGCGCGGCAGCCGCTCACCGAGCAGCGCCCGCGCCAGGAGCATCGTGACCAGGGGATGGAGCCCGGTCAGCGCGGCGGCCAGCCCCACCGGGATCGCGCCGCGAGAGGTGACGAAGAGGACGTTGCCGCCCACGTCCAGCACGCCGGCGAGGACGACCGCCCCGAGCACGCCAGGCAGGCCGCCGCCGGTCCGCTGCGCGGCCACCAGCCCGCCGAGCAGCACCGTCGACATGCTGCGGCTGGCGACCAGCGCCCACAGCGGATCGCCGGCGTCGGCGGCGACGTCGAGCAGCACGTACCACGAGCCGAACGCCACCGCCGCGACGGCGGCGAGCAGCAGCGCGGCGCGGCTCACTCCCTCGCGCAGCGCCCCGCCGGCGGTCGCCGCCGCCACGGCCGCCATCGCGACGCCGCCGAGCTGGAGCGGTGAGAGGAGCGTCCCGGTGAGCGAGCCGACGAGCACCGGGATGAGCACCGACCCGAGGGCCGAGAGCGCCGCCACCAGGCCCATCGCGCCGATCGCCAGGGCCGCGTACAGCGAGGCCAGGCCGAGCCCGCCGGCCACGCCGGCGGCCAGCCCGATGAGCAGGGACGAGGCATCGGGGAGCGAGGGGCGCAGGGCGGCCAGCGCCGCGACCAGCAGCAGCAGCCCGACCGCCTGCGCCCCGGCGGCCGCGGCCAGCCCGCCGGCGCGGCGCGCGGCCAGGCCGCCGGCGAGGTCGCCCGCCCCGAAGCTCGTGGCGGCGGCCAGGCCGGCGAGGATTCCGAAGAGGGCGGTCGGCATGGGTCCGCGAGGCTAGCAGACGGGTGGCGTTGGCGGATTCGGTCACATCGGCCGGTCCAGTCGACCGATCTCGCAGCCCGCGCCGCTCGTCGGTGCGGAACCGTGCAGAAATCGGCTTGACAACCGGCGGCCTCGGTCCGCACAGTGCGCCCCATCCCTCCGAGCGGGCTCCCGAGCGTCGGAGCGATCCCGCCGCCCGCTCAGAGACGTCGAAAGGGACGCGTGGCCGCCGAGACGATCCCCGCGCTGGAGGCTCCCCAGACCGCCGCGGCCGCTGCGGTGCGCCTCGAAGAGGTACGCAAGTCATACGGCGACGTGGAGGCCGTGGCCGGCGTGACGCTCGACATCGGCGCCGGCGAGTTCTTCAGCATGCTCGGACCCTCCGGGTCCGGCAAGACCACCACCCTGCGCATGATCGCCGGCTTCGAGCGGCCGACCCAGGGCCGGGTGCTGCTCGACGGCCGCGACGTGACCGATCTGCCGCCGTTCGACCGTGACGTCAACACCGTCTTCCAGGACTACGCCCTCTTCCCGCACATGTCGGTCGGGGAGAACGTGGCCTACGGGCTGGTCGTGCGTCGCGTCCCGGCCGCGGAGCGACGGCGTCGCGTCGCCGACGCGCTGCGCATGGTGCGCCTCACCGATCACGACCGCCGCCGGCCCTCGCAGCTCTCCGGCGGGCAGCGACAGCGCGTGGCCCTTGCCCGCGCCCTTGTCAATCGGCCGCGGGTCCTGCTCCTCGACGAGCCGCTCGGCGCGCTCGACCTGAAGCTGCGCGAGGAGATGCAGATCGAGCTCAAGGCGATCCAGCAGCAGGTCGGCATCACCTTCGTCTATGTGACCCACGACCAGGAGGAGGCGCTCACCATGAGCGACCGCCTGGCCGTGTTCCACGAGGGCCGGATCGAGCAGGTCGGGACGCCGGCCGATGTCTACGAGCATCCGTCGACGACGTTCGTGGCGGGCTTCGTCGGCACGTCGAACCTCCTCCAGGGAGCGGCCGCGCGGGCCGTCATCGGGGAGGACGGCATCTTCACCATCCGGCCGGAGAAGCTCCGCATCGCGCGTCGCGACGACGCGGCCGCGGATGACGAGGCGTCGGCACCCGGCGTCATCCGGGAGGTGATCTACATCGGTCCGGATACCCGGTACATCGTGGCCCTCGAGGTGGGGGGCGAGCTGGTCGTCACCCGCCAGAACCTCGAGACCTCGTCCATGGAGGCGCTTGAGGCCAAGGGCGAGCCGGTCCGGCTCATCTGGAAGCGCCGTCACGTCCTGCGCCTGGCATCCACCCAGCAGCCTGAGGGGGCATCGAACGGAGAGGGAGGCCCATGAGGCACCTGCGGATTCCAACCCTGGTCACCGTCATCGCCGTGCTCGCCGCGTGCACCGGCGGCGGAGCGGCGACCCCCAGCGTCACGCCGATCAGCGAGATCGGCGAGCCTGAGGACGCGCTCAACCTGATCATCTGGGCCGGCTACGCCGAGCGGGGCGAGGTCGATCCCGCGTTTGACTGGGTCACCCCCTTCGAGGAGGAGACCGGGTGCATGGTCAACGTGCAGGAGATGACCGACTCGAACAACGGTGTCTCGCTGATGCAGTCGGGCGAGTACGACGGCATCTCGGCGTCCGGTGACGCGACCACGCGGCTCATCGCCAGCGGGCTCGTCGCCCCCGTCGACACGTCCATCTTCGAGAACTACGCGAACGTGTTCGAAGGGCTCAAGAACCTGCCCCACAACACGGTCGGCGGGCTCAACTACGGCATCCCCCACGGCCGCGGGCCGAACCTGCTGGCCTACAACACCGACGAGGTGAGCGAGGCCCCGACGAGCTGGGACATCATGTTCAGCGACGAGTACGCGGGGCGCATCAGCGTCTACGACTCGTCGATCTACATCGCCGACGCGGCCCTGCACCTGATGACCAACCAGCCCGATCTCGGCATCACCAACCCGTACCAGCTGACGCAGGCGCAGTTCGACGCCGCCGTCACGTTGCTCGAGGAGCAGGCCGCCAACGACCCGCTCTACTGGGGCACCTACGCCGACCAGGTCGCCTCCTTCGCCTCCGGCGAGGTGGTGGCCGGGACGACCTGGCAGTTCCAGGTCAACCTCCTCCAGGCCGATGAGAACGCCCCGCCGATCGAGGCGGTGCTCCCCGACGAGGGCTCCACCGGCTGGTCGGACACCTGGATGATCCACAAGGACGCCGAGCATCCCAACTGCATGCTGCTGTGGATGGATCACATGATGTCGGCCGAGGCGAACGCCCAGGCGACCGTCTGGTTCGGCGAGGCGCCGACCAGCGCGCAGGCCTGCGAGGTCGCCGATGGCATCTCGGCGGGCCACTGCGACCTCACCCATGCGACCGATGAGACGTACTACGACAAGATCTGGTACTGGAGCACGCCCGAGGAGGATTGTGCGGACGAGGATGCGAACACCACGTGCGTGACCCAGGACGACTGGGTCGAGGCGTGGACGACCATCCGCGGCGCCAGCTGATCCGCCCTTCCGGAATGGACCGATGCTCCCCGGAAGTCCGCTTCCGGGGAGCATCATTCGTCACCGCCGCCCCACCATGAGCCGCACCCAGCCGCCATGACCGCCCCCCTCTCCCTCCCGTCGAGTCGGGCCCACCGATTCGCCACCTGGCTGCACCGCCGGCCGCGCGTCCAGCTGGGACTGCTGCTGTCGGGTCCGGTCGGCTGGATGCTGCTCGCCTACTTCGGCTCGCTTTCGATCCTGCTGCTCAACGCCTTCTGGGCCACCGACAGCTTCAGCGGGCAGGTCCAGCCATTCCGCTGGTCGCTCGATGCCTTCGGCCAGATCCTCACCAACGACGTGTACCGCACCATCGCGGTGCGCACCGTCGCCGTCGCGGCGCTGGTCACCCTGACCGACCTCCTGCTCGCCTTCCCGATCGCGTACTACATGGCTCGCGTCGCCGGTCCGCGCGTGCGGCGCTTCATGGTCATCGCCGTCGTGATGCCGCTCTGGGCCGCGTACCTGGTGAAGGTCTACGCGTGGCGCACCATCCTCCAGGAGAACGGCTTCTTCGAATGGATCCTCACCCCGTTCGGCATTCAGGCCCCGGGGCTCGGCGAGATCGCCAACAGCTGGATCGTGCTCAGCTACCTGTGGCTGCCGTACATGATCCTGCCCATCTACGCGGGATTCGAGCGCATCCCCCCGTCGCTGCTCGAGGCGTCCGCCGACCTCGGGGGCCGGGCGGGCATCACCTTCCGGCGGGTCGTGCTGCCGCTCATGGTTCCCGCCGCGGTGGCCGGCTCGATCTTCACCTTCTCGCTCACCCTCGGCGACTACATCACCCCGGACCTGGTCTCCGATGCGAAGTTCATCGGCAACGTCATCTACGACAACTCCAGCCTGGGCAACGTGCCGCTGGCGGCCGCCTACTCGCTGCTGCCGATCCTGATCATGATCGGCTACCTCCTCGTGGCGCGCCGGCTCGGCGCCTTCGAGTCGCTGTGAGGCAGGTGACGTGACCGAATCGCGGTGGGTGCGCATCGGTCTGCGCGCGGTCTCGTTCGGCGTGCTCGCCTTCCTCTACCTGCCCCTGCTCATCGTCACCATCTACGCCTTCAACCCGAGCCGCATCCAGACGTGGCCTCCGGCCGGCTTCACGCTCCACTGGTTCGGCGAGGCGGCGGCCAACCCGGCCATCCGGGGCGCGCTGCTCAACTCGCTGCTCGCCGGCGCCGGCGCCACGGCGATCGCCCTCGTGCTGGGCACGCTCGCCGCGCTGGCGGTCCACCGCTTCGCGTTCTTCGGGCGCGACACGGTGTCGTTCCTCTTCGTGCTGCCGATCGCCCTCCCCGGCGTCGTGACCGGCATCGCGCTGCGCACGACCTTCCAGACGGTCGGCGTGGATCTGGGGTTGATGACGATCATCATCGGCCACGCCACCTTCTGCGTGGTGATCGCCTACAACAATGTCGTGGCTCGCCTGCGGCGGTTGCCGCGCTCGCCCGAGGAGGCGTCCGCCGATCTCGGCGCCGACACCTGGACGACGTTCCGGCGGGTGACGCTGCCTGGCATGGGCACCGCGCTCCTGTCGGGTGGGCTGCTCGCCTTCGCGCTCTCGTTCGACGAGATCATCGTCACCAACTTCACGGCCGGTCCGGGCACGCGCACCATCCCGATCTGGATCTTCACCGCCATCCAGCGGCCGAGCGAGCTGCCGGTGGTCAACGTGGTCGCCTTCGTCCTGATCCTCTTCTCGGCGATCCCGGTCTACCTGGCGCAGCGGATCGGGGGCGACGCCGGCCGCTGATGGCACGATCGGGGGGGGTGGCGGCAGGCGTCAGGGAGGACGTATGCTCGCTCCGCGCGGCCGTCCCGGGCCGCCATCCGAGCACGGGAGCGGGGATTCTTCAGCATGATCGTCGAGACCCACGAGCTGCAGGCTGCCCCGCCGCGGGCTCGCTCACCCTGGACCACCTCTGCGCTGGCTGCCGTGGCGGTGCTCACCCTGGCCATCGGCGGCGTGGTCGGGGCGTACCTCGTCACCGGGCGCTCCGCCGGGTTCGGCGCGCTGGCGACGTGGGCCCCGCAGGATGCCGCGATGTACGCCGAGGTGGACCTGTCGCTGCCGGGCGCGCAGCGCGCCGAGGTCGCTGCCCTCCTCGACCACTGGTCGGCTATCAACCCCGACCTGGTGCTCGGTGACGAGTTCGCCGGCTGGGTCGACGACCTGCTCGCCCAGGGCGATGCGCCGATCTCCTACTCATCCGACCTCGCGCCGTGGCTCTCCGGCAGGTTCGGCATGGTGCTGAGCGAGTGGCCCGCCATGCCGGCGGGCGACGAGCCGATGATGGGGGCGCTCCCCGAGGGCGCGCTGCTGGTCGGCAGCCGCGACGACGCGGCGGCCGCGGCATTCGCCGATCGCCTGCGCGCGCTGGCCGAGGACGAGTCGGGAACGAGCTTCACCTCGAGCGAGCATGCCGGCGTCACGATCTGGTCCCTCGCGGCCGACGCGTCCGTCGGCGACCAGGTCGCCAATGCCGAGTTCGCCTACGCGGTCACCGATGGCGCGGTGATCCTGGCCACCGGGGCCGACGAGGTCCAGCGCCGCCTCGACACGCGTGCCGGCGGGGCGACCATCGCGTCGAACGCCGAGGCGGGACGGCTGCTGGCGGCGCTCCCGGCGGAGCGGATCGGGGTCGCCGTCATGGACACCCGGGGCTCGATGCAGGCCGCCATCGACGCGGTCGCCGAGCGCCAGCCCGACCTGGCGGAGGCGCTGCGCACCTACGTCGACGAGCTCCCGCCGCTCACCGTCGCCGGTCTCTCGGTCGACGCGGACCGCGTGGTGATGACCGGGGCCGCCGCCAATGCCAGCGGACCGATGGCCGTGCGGCCCCTGTCGGAGGCGCTCGCCGAGCGCATCCCGGCGGGCTCGCTGTTCTTTGCCTCCGGCGCGGAGGTCGGCGATGCGACCGGCATGGCGATCGACATGGTGCTTGCCACGATCGCCGCCGACGAGTTCACCGGACCGATGGCCACCGAGTGGCTCGCCGAGTTCGAGTCGACGACCGGCGTGGCCGTGCGCGACCTGCTCGCGTGGGCTGACGACGCGGCGGTGTACGCCGACTGGGAGGGCGGGGAGCCGGTCGGCGGCATGATCCTGCTGACCTCCGACGCGGCCGCGGCCGAGGCGCAGGTACGTGCGCTCGTCGACGCCCTCGAGGACGCGGCCTCCGGCAGCCAGGTCACGATCGAGCGCGACGGGGCCGTTACCCGCATCGTCGGCGACGGGATGCCGCCGGTCGAGATCGCGGTGGGTGACGACGCGGTGACGCTGACCGTCGGCGGGGGCGAGGCGGCGCGCCTCGCGGCGGTCGATGCCACGACCTCGCTGGGCGGCGACGCCCGGTTCGGCGGTGCCGTGTCGGCGATCGGCGGGACGGCCACCGACGCCACCGCATGGCTCGACCTGGCCGGCATCCTGGAGGCGGTGCGTGCCGCGATGGGGGCCGACGCCGGGTTCGAGGCCGGGATGATGCTTGCCAACCTCGAGCCGCTCGACCACGTGGTCTCGGCGACGAGGCTCGTCGACGGGATCGTGATCTCGCGGGTGGACCTCGTCCTGCGGTGACGGGATCGGGCGTCGAGCGGCTGCGCCTGCCGGCTGCGGCGGGCGCTCCGGATGAGGCATCGGTCCGGACCCATCTCGAGGCGCTGGGAGTCCGCGCCCACGCCTGGTCGAACGGCCCGGGCGATCGGTATGCAGCGCACGAGCATGGGTACGTGAAGGTGCTCATGTGCGCGGCGGGCTCGATCACCTTCGTCCTGGATGACGAGCGGCTGGTGCTGTCGCCCGGGGACGGCTTCGTGCTTCCAGCCGGCACGCGCCACGCGGCGGAGGTCGGTCCGGAGGGCGTGACCTGCCTGGAGGGACGGGGCCGCTAGTCGGCCCCCTCGGCGACACGCGCGGCCACCTCGTACGGGTTGTCGCGGTACCACGCACCGCCGCGGCGCCAGGTGCGGTAGGACGCCAGCAGGTAGGCGATGGCGAACAGCGGGCCGTGGCGGCGCCACTGGCGGACGTGCTCGAGCTCGTGGCGGAGCTCCCGCGCCTCGAGCGGCCGCCAGGTCCAGATGTCGCGTCCGACCGTGATCGCCAGCCAGTCCCGCAGCATGAGCGAGCCCGGCCGCTTCAGCCACGGCACGACATGCACGCGGTGGCGGATGGGCGCGCCGCGCCCGGTCACGCGTCGTGCCCGTGGTGGTGGTGATCCTCCCGGTCCGGCTCCAGCAGGAGGTCGCGGCGGTCGCCCCAGCGCCGCAGGAAGCGGTAGAAGTTGCGCTTCGACTGCCGGTCGCGTTCCGCGGGATCAAGGGCCGCGTAGGCGCGGTGCTCGTGCCGCTCGAAGGGGAGCGGTGCGGTTCGCACCGCGCGCCAGCCGGCGGCCCGCGCCTGGAAGCTGAAGTCCAGGTCCGCATGGCGGTACCAGCGGAACCGCCGATCGAACGTCCCCGCCTCCCGCAGGACCTCGCGGCGCACCGCCAGGCAGTAGCCCTCGACCGCGTCCACCTCGCCGGGCGGCGCGTCATCGAACTGGCGCGCGTTGCGGCTGCGGACTCCCCATCCGCCGGCCACCCCCACGCCGGTGTCGCCGAACGGCGCGAGGAGCGGCGTCGCCCAGTCGCCGGTCGCCTCGAGGCTCGTGTCGAGGAGCAGGATGATCTCGCCCCTCGCGCGGCGCATCCCCAGGTTCACCGCATCGCCGTAGCCGAGGCGCTCCCGGACCTCGAGGATCGTCGACCGTTCGGCCAGCCCGGCGGCCCCGACGGCCGGCTCGACGGGCGCCGCTGGCGCGTTGGCCACGACCACCAGCTCCCACGTCTCGGCCGGCGGATGGGCGGCCAGGGAGTCGGTCGCGCGCACCAGGTCGTCGGGATGCTCGTCGGCCACCACGACGACCGTGAGGCGCACCGTGGGGGGCTCGTCGAGCCGGCTGGCGAGGGTGGAGGGGTCCGCGTAGCCGGTGTCGCCGGGCGCCGGCGGCAGCATCGGCCGCACCGTCGAGCCGGGGGGCGCATCCTGGACCTCCCAGCCGAGCGCCGCGATCTCATCGCGCAGCGCGTCGGCACGCGCGAAGTCCCGTGCCTCGCGCGCCGCGGCGCGCTCATCGACGAGGCGGCGTACCTCCCCGGGCACGCGCTCGCTCACAGGCCCTCGCCATCCGGCGGGCGGCCGGAGCTCGGCCAGGGTGCGGCGCGCCCGATCGGCCGGCCATCGGCGTCGCGCTGGAGCTTGTTCGGCCCACCGGACGGTGGCCGGTAGCGCAGTCGCTCGACCGGCTCCCCGCCGATGAGGTGGCGCTCGACGATCTCGTCCGCATCATCGGGCGTGACCGCCGCGTACCACACTCCCTCGGGGTACACGACCACCATCGGTCCGTTGCCGCACTGGGAGAAGCAGCCCGACCGGTTGATCCGGATGCGGTCGGCGAGCCCGCGCTCCCTGACCAGCGCCTTGAGACGTGCCTGCACGCCGAGGCCGTCACCGTCGATCGCGGCGCACCAGTCACCACTGGTGCAGACGAAGCAGTGTCGCTGGTAGACGGTCATGCGCTGCGGAAGTACTCCCCGTGGTGCCCCGAACGTACCGGGTGGCCGGAAGGCACCTCAACCGTACTATCCGGACACGAGCCGCACCGACCGCACCGCGGGTGGGCGCTCGATCCGAAGCCACCCACTCGTGCCCGGTGGAGGACACCCTACACAATGATCAGCAACGAGGTCGGCAGGCTGCTCACGGCGTCGGAAGTCGCCGAGATGCTGCATCTGCACGTGAACACCGTGAAGCGCCTCGGTGATCGTGGCGAGCTCCCGTTCTTCCGGGTCTGCAAGCGCGGCGATCGCCGGTTCCGCTACGACGACGTGCTCGAGTTCCTGCGCCGCAGCAAGTAATCGCCGCCGATTAGACGCACTTCCGGTCCCCACGCCGGAAGGGCTCCGTTCCCGCCAGGGGGCGGCCGACGACCGCCGAGGTGCCCGTCTCGGCGGTCGTCGTTGTGTGACGGCATAATGGCCGCCCGATGACCGACGACGACCGACGCCGCCAGCTGCTCGCCGAGGGCCAGCGGCTCCTCGACGCCGGCGAGCCCGACGCCTCGGTCGGTCCCCTTCGTGAGGCAAGCCGGTCGACCGATCCCGACGTCGCCGGACCTGCCGCCCTGGCGCTGGGCACCGCCCTGTACCGGACCGATGACGAGGCCGGAGCGCTGCTGGCCTGGCAGCATGCCGCCGACACCGACTTCCGTGGCGCATGGATCGGCTGGCGCAGCGTGGCCGAGCAGCAGGTGCGGGACGGCGAGCTGGACGCGGCGATCACCTCGTATCGGGAGGCCGACCGGCGGGCCCCCGAGCACGAGCGCGGCGCGATCGCCAACCGGATCGCGTGGCTGCTCAAGGAGACCGGACACGACTTCGCGGCGCGTCGCCAGTTCAACCGCGCCCGCGGCAGCTATGCCACCTACCCCGCCTATGTGACGTGGGCGATCATGGCGCTCTGTACCGCGCTCTACCTCCTGGACGCGGCGCTGACCCAGGGTGCCACGCTGCAGTTCTTCGGCGGTACCGGACCGATCGGCGAGGCGGCGCTGATCCACGGCCCGTACGTCGCCGCGGGCGAGTACTACCGCCTGATCACCAGCGCCTTCATCCACCTCGGGTTCGGCCACCTGGCGTTCAACATGATCGCCCTCAACCTGTTCGGAGGCGTCCTGGAGCAGATGTACGGGCGGCTGGAGTACCTCGTCATCTATCTCCTGTGCGCCGCGGGCGGCAGCGTGCTCACCATCGTCCTCGAGCCGCTGCAGTCGGCCGCCGGGGCATCGGGTGCCATCTTCGGGCTGTTCGGCCTCGCGTTCGTCGTTCCGCGCCGTCACCGGGTGGCCACCACGCGCGAGGCGCGGGCGATCCTCAGCCAGGCGGGCAGCCTGCTGGCCGTCAACCTCGTCTTCACGTTCCTCATTCCCGGGATCAGCTGGACGGGCCATGTCGGGGGGCTCCTCGTCGGGGTGGCCATCGGCTTCCTGGTGGCGCCGGCCCACGTCCCGACCATGAGCACCATGTTCCGCCGCGCCGACGGCACGCCGCTGGAGGCAGGCCCCTCCGCCGCGGCGCGCGCGGCCGCGTACCTGGTCGTGGCCGCGGGCCTGGCGGCCGGCACGTGGTACGCGGTGGGGATCGCCTGAGCCGACCTCCCGGAGCGGGTCGATAACGGGCCGATAACGGGCCGATAAGGCCGCGAACGCCACGATGGCGACAGCCCGGCCGCCGGTCGGGTCCAGCCACCGGGGAGGTGCCGCCGCCTTCGTGTCGCAAACCGATCGATCCCGACCCTTTCGTGCGCACCGGAGGCTGCGATGCTTCGCACCCGTACCCTCATGCTGGCGGCCGCCCTCGTGACCGCCGCCCTGCATCCCCCGGCGGCCGCTGCCGCCGACCCGACCGTCGAGGTCCTGCCCGGACCCGCCACCGGGACGACCACCGCCATTCCGCTCTCACCCAGCGAGCTGCGCTCGGTCGCCGTTCGCGAACGCCAGGCCGCGCGTATCGCTGCCAGCTCACCGACCGCCTCGGACGGAAGCGTCACAACGGCGCTCTGCCCGACCACCGCGACGACCGCCTCCCGCCTCAACAGCGACGCCGGCAGTGCCACGTTCGCCACGCTGGATGCCCGGTCGACCACCGTCGAGTCGCGCATCCAGGCAGCCGCGGGCTCCGGCAGCTGCGTGAGCGACTTCGTCTCCATCTACGCGCGGCAGCAGGTGAAGGCCTACTACTGCGGTCCCGCGACCGTCCAGCAGGTGATCAACTACACCCGCGGCCTGTTCACCACCAACAACAGCATCAACAGCTTCACCCAGCAGCAGATCTCTGACTGGTGGCTCAAGACCGACCTGTACGGTGGGACCTCGCCGTACATGGAGCGCGTCGGCATGAATGCCGGCTCCCGGCTCCCGGCTGGCTTCACCTACTACGAGTACCAGGTCGTCAGCGGCGCCGATTGGCATTCGAAGATCATCACCGACGTCACCGGCTGGAACATGCCGCTCACGGCGGCCGTCGCCCCCCACGACATCGGCTTCGACTTCTTCCTCTCGAGCTGGGCCAACTTCAAGCCGGTCAACACCGGCCACTGGATCGTCATGCGGGGCTACTACGGCAAGTGGGATGGCACCCGTAACCCGCTCGTCTACTACACCGACTCGTCCGGCGGACTCGGCGGCTCGACTGGTCGCTTCTACGACCCGAGCTTCGACGTCTACCAGACCCTCATCAAGACGAACGCGGTTCACCGGCAGGGCAAGTGGATTGTCTGGTGATCGCCGGCGGCCCCTCGCGGCAATCCGCGGGGCGGCCGCCCTCCTCGTCTCGGCGAGCACCCTCGTCGGCTGCGCCAGCCCGCCACCGGTGCTGCCTCGGCCGCCGGCGTCGACGGGGCTCGTCGACAGCGTGGCAACGGCGTCCCCGACCGATCCCCTCGAGCCCGGGACGCCGCTCGATCCGGCGACGCTGACCAGGCATGGGCTGGTGCCGGCGTCGAACAACGCCCTCTACGTGACGACCGACGGGGACGACATCGTCTTCTCCGGCGCGCACCCCGAGCTGCCCGATGCGGTTCACGGCCCGAACCTGTACCGGGCGGAGCCCGGCAACGCGCCGGCCCTCGTGTACGAGAACCCCCGTCAGGACTCCGACCTGCTGCCGATCGCCGCAGACGCAGGCTGGGTGGCGTTTGCCGAGGACAACGAGGCCCAGCTCGGCGATGGCGCGTGGATCCTGTGGCTCTTGCCTCCGGGAGCAAGCGAGCCCATCGAGCTCGATCGCCGCGCGGCCGACACCGGCGGGCCATACCCGCTCGTCGCCCTGAACGAGCGCCACGTGGTGTGGCAGGCCATCACCGTGGCGGAGGCGGGGTCGCGCGCGACGCTCGTCCACCTGGAGCTGCGCAGCATGGCTCGTCGGGTGCTGCGAGCCGACGACCCCGAGCGCTACCAGTGGTGGGATCCGGCGCTCGACGGTGACCGGCTGGTGTACACCGAAGTGGACTACGTCCATGGTGACGCCAGCTCGCCATCGCGTCCCGCCGAGCTCTACGCGATGCTGCTCGACCTGTCCGACCCGGACGCCGAGCCGGTGCGGCTGGATACGAGTGGCCGAGCCACCGAGCCCGCCATCGCGGGCGATGTCGTGGCCTGGAAGGAGGCCGACAACGTCTTCGCCTGGGGAACGCTGACCCTCCACTCGCTCGCCTCGGGCGAGACCCGTTCGATCGTCACCACCCCCCAGGGCGGTCTCAAGACGCCGTCGGTCGGGAACCGGTACGTCGCCTTCTGGGGCATCGACGACACCGAGTTCTACGTGTACGACATCCTGCGCGACGAGATGGTGCCGATCTTCCAGCTGGCACCGGACAGCCCGATCGGCGGCGCGTTCCGCGCCGAGGTGGCCGGCGACCTCCTGGTCTGGGTCCAGGGCACCGACGCGGGCCCGGTCATCGGCTGGGGCCGGCTGCCGACCGTCGACGATCCCTAGGCGCCGGCCGGTCGCTCCTCGATCGGGCGCGCCGCCTCGACCCTGGGCAGCGGGCGGAGGTAGGCGGTCAGGACGACGGCGAGGTACCCGGCCCAGGTCAGGAAGGTGAGCCACTCGGGCGTCGATGTGTAGCCGAAGATGGCACGCAGCATCTCGCCGAGCAGGTTGCCCTGGTGGGGCAGCACGCCGCTGATGTCGAAGGCGGTGGCGGTGAGCGGAAGCTCGGTGCCGTAGAACTCCGCGACCTCGATGAACTCGTGGACGGCGTGGCTCAGCAGGCCGGCGGCGATGAAGATCAGGGCCACCCCGGTCCACTGGAAGAAGGTCCGCAGGTTGAGCACCCGCGCCCCGCGGTAGAAGCCATAGCCGATGGCCGCGGCGATCACGAGACCGATGAGCGCGCCGAGCAGGGTGCTCGTGGCACTGCCATCGGCGCGGGCGGCGGCCTCCGTCTGGGCGAGCAGGAAGAGGGCCGTCTCGATCCCCTCGCGGATGACCGCGGTGAAGGCCAGGATCGCCAGGCCCCACACGCTGCCCTCGGTGAGGACGCGGTCCACCGAGGCATGCAGCTCGTTGCGGACCCCGGCCGCCTGACGCCGCATCCAGAACAGCATCCAGGTGACGACCGCCGCCGCGAGCACCATGGCGATGCCCTCGAAGATCTGCTCGGCCGGCTCGGTGAGCCCGCCGATCGTGATCGACAGCACGATGCCGATCAGGAGGCTGAGCCCTGCCGCGGCCCCCGCTCCGAGCCAGATCTTGCCGAAGTGGCGGGCGTTCCCGGTCCGCGCGAGGTAGGCGAGGATGATGCTGACGATCAGGGCGGCCTCGACGCCTTCGCGGAGGCCGGTCAGCAGGCCGGCGGTGAGGAATCCAGGGTTCAATGCAGGTCTCCGTGGGGTGGGTGGCGCGACCACGCGGTCCGTCCGCGTACGGCCATGAAACGGACGTTAGGCTACCCTGACGACATTCGTTCGTCAACCCGAATCACCGACGGAATGGTCGGGATTGCGCGGCGCCCTGTCGATCGGGGCTAGAATCGACGCTGCGGACCGATGCCCACGAGCGCATCGGTCCTTCCACTGACACGGAGCCCGAATGATCGACTTCTCCCTGACCGATGCGCAGCGCGAGGTCCAGCGCACGGCGCGCGCCTTCGCGGAGCGCGAGATCCTGCCGCGGATCGGCGAGCTCGATGCCACCGCGACGTACGACCGATCCATCTACGAGAAGATGGGCGCCGCCGGCCTCCTCGGTCTGCCGATCCCTGAGCAGTACGGCGGCGCGGGGATGGATTACATCGCCTTCGCCCTGCTGTGCGAGGAGATGGAGCGGGCCGATACCGCGTTCCGCGTGATCCTCAGCGTCCACACCGGCCTCAACTCCCTGACCCTGCTCCAGTGGGGGAGCGAGGAGCAGAAGCAGCAGTACCTCGTGCCACAGGCCCGTGGCGAGAAGCTCGCCACGTTCGGCCTGACCGAGCCGGGCGTCGGCTCCGACGCCGCCAACCTGGCGACCACGGCGCGCCGCGACGGCGATCGCTACATCCTCAACGGCAGCAAGATCTGGATCAGCCTGGGCGACACCGCCGATCACTTCCTGGTCTTCGCCACCGTCGACCGGAGCAAGGGGCACAAGGGCATCACCGCCTTCATCGTCGAGCGCTCGTTCCCCGGCTTCAGCTCGGAGTCGCTGCACGGCAAGCTCGGCGTCCGCGCCGGGAACACCGGCATCCTCACCTTCGACGACTGCGAGGTGCCGGCGTCCAACCGGGTCGGCGAGGAGGGCGAGGGATTCACCATCGCCATGAGCGCCATCGACCAGGGTCGCTACACGGTCGCCGCCGGGTCGGTCGGCCTGGCGCAGGCGTGCCTCGACGCATCGGTCAAGTACGCGCACGAGCGCAGGACATTCGGCTCGGAGATCGGCGAGCATCAGCTCGTCAAGCAGATGATCTCGAAGATGTACGCGGGCATCGAGGCCGGGCGCCTCCTCGTCTTCAAGGCCGGGTGGAAGAAGAACGCGGGCCAGCGCAACACCCGCGAGACCGGCCTGGCGAAGTGGTTCTGCACCGACCACGCAGTCGCCTCGGCGCTGGATGCGATCCAGATCCACGGCGCCTACGGCTACAGCAACGAGTACCCGGTCGAGCGCTATCTGCGTAACTCCAAGGGCTCGGTGATCTACGAGGGAACCAGCCAGATCCACACCCTCATGCAGGCCGATTACGTCCTGGGCTACCGCAAGGACCGTCCGCTGCGCATGCCGCAGCCGCCGTTCGAAGGCGAGATGTAGCGCGCGGCGCCCTCACGCGCCGCAACCACACATGACGGATGTGCGTCCTGGTGAAGCATGAGGACGACGTAGGTAGACCGATACCGGACACATGCATCGCGTCACGCGCCGACGGCACTCGATGACGGTGCGCACGAGCGCGGCGAGACGCCCGCCCACCGTGGGTTGCCGTTCCTGGGCCCACCAGTCGAGCATGTGGCGCGGATCCCGGCCGACTCCCCTGATCAGGCGCCGCTTACGGTGCGGTACTGGTCGGCAGCCGGGCCCGCCAGCCGGACGACCTGGCGCCGCGGACGGACCGCGAGTCCCATCACGAGGGCCGGCACCACGAGGAACAGGAGCGCCTCGATCGGCGCCGAGTAGGCGACCGTGATCGGGTCGTATCGTGGTGGCGGGGAGCAGCACGCTCCGCTCATCCCGGTGAGCGACGCGGTTCCCCACCAGAAGGCGGAGCTCAGCAGCGCCGGCGCGCTCAGCACGCGGGCGCCCCAGCGCGGCCCGAGCCAGGCTGCGGCGGCTGCCACGACGACCGTTGTGCTGGCGCCATACAGGACCAACCCGACCCCGATCGGCGTCCACGGCAGCCGGCCGACCCAGTAGCCGTCGGCGAGCGACATGCCCGGCTGGCCGTTGACGACCTCCACCGCGGCCGCGACGAGCAGCACGCCGGCCCCCACCCCGGTTGCCACGAGCGCGACGATCAGCAGCCGACGGGGCGCCGTTGCCGCGCTGAGCGAGTGGCGGGTACGCATGGCAGGCTCATCTTTCCTGTGCTGTCAACCACTACCGTCCAGGCGCGCCGCGGGTTCATCGGCGCGGCGTCGCTATACTCGGCGGCGCCCATGAGTCGCACCATCGAGCTGTTCGCCGGCATCCTGCTGTTGGCGGTGGGTGTCCTCGTCCTCACCGGCGAGTGGATACGCACTTTCCTCGTCGAGCTCGGCGTCACGCCCGAGCTGTGGGCGTGGTGGCCGGCGGCGCTCGTCGCGCTGTCCCTCTTCTTTCTCGCCCCGGCGGTGTTCGGGGAGCAGCACCGGCGCCTTCGCGCCGGGATGGTGATCCCGGGTGCGGTGCTGGCCGCCATGGGAGCGGCGCTGCTCTACACCTCCCTGGCGGACCGGTGGGATGCCTGGTCGTACCTGTGGAGCGTCTTCCCATTCAGCTTGGGCCTGGGGATGTACGCCGCGGGCTGGATCGCCGACGCCCCGGCGTTCAAATGGATCGGCGCGGCCGTGGCCGCCGGCGGCGTGGTCGCCTACCTGGCCTTCGCGACCGCGTTCGGCGGCGAGGCGTTCCGGTTGGTCGCGGCGGTCGGGATCATCGCGCTGGGGATGGCGCTGACGGTCGGCGGGCTCGCCGAGCGGCTCTCGCGGAAGACCCCGATCCGCCCGTAGCGGGTCACCGAGCGTCGAGGAGCACGCCCACCACGGCGACCGCCACGACCAGGCCCGCGGCCAGCGCCGGCGCGAAGCGCACCGCGCGCGAGCGGAGGCGCGCCACCGCGGCGGCGACCAGTGCCGCAGCCGCCGCACCGCCCAGCCCCGCCACGGCCGCCGCGAACGCGTGTGCCAGGGTCGGCGATGCGGATCCGACCTGGCGCTCGCCGGCCATCACGACGCCGAGGATGATCACCGCCAGCGCGGCGAACAGGGCGCTGCCCAGGGTTGCGGTCCAGGCCCGCAGCACCCCCTGCTGCGTGGCACCGGTGGCCGCGGCGCCGGCCGCCAACACGGCGGCCACGACGGAGGTCGGCACGACGTCGCCGCTCACCGCGCCGGGTGGGGCGGCCACGAACCAGCCGAAGGTGACGAGCGGGGCACCGAGCATCCCGGCGGCGGCGACCCAGGTGAGCGGGCGGCGCCAGTCCTCGGGGTCCTCGGGCGGCACGACGTTCCCGAGCCGGACGCTGGCCGGGACGACGTCGTCGTCCGCGTGCGGCTCGCTGCCGGGTCGCCGGTCGCTCATGCCGCGGTGACCGGCTCCGATGCCACGGCGCCGACCCCGCTCAGCCGGAGGCCCAGCACGCGGCCGCCCAGCTCCCGCACCATCCAGCCGGCCTGCGCCGCCAGGCGCGGGTCCTCGGCATCGGCGCCGATGACCGCGAGGGCCTGGAGCTCCGGCAGCGCAGCGGGCGTGTCGAGGTCGTCGTCCATGGCGGCCATGAACCGCGCGCGGTGGTCCGCCACGATCGGGAGCAGCGACCGCGGATCGGCGAGCGCCGGGGCCAGCGGCTCGAGCTCCTCCGCGCGGCGGCACGCGTGACGGAGGCGCGCCGCGGCGAGCGCCGACGCCTCGAGCTGGGCGGCGTCGAAGTCCACCTCGTGCCGGTAGTGGTGGCTGATGAGGTAGTGGCGGATGGCGTCGCCGGGGTAGGAGCGCAGCAGGTCACGCACCAGGACCAGGTTGCCGAGCGACTTGCTCATCTTCTCGCCCTCGTGGCGCAGCATGCCGGCGTGCATCCAGAACTCGACGAACGGTCGCTCCCCGGTGGCTCCCTCGGATTGCGCGATCTCGGACTCGTGGTGCGGGAAGGCGAGATCGCCGCCACCGCCGTGAATGGCGAAGCGGTTGCCGAGGTAGGTGGTCGACATGGCCGAGCACTCGATGTGCCAGCCCGGCCGGCCGGCGCCCCACGGGGCATCCCAGGACGGTTCGTCCGGGAGCGATGCCTGCCACAGGACGAAGTCGAGCGGGTCGCGCTTGCCGGGCATCTCCGGCCGGTTGCCGCGCTCGTTGGCGAGCGGCAGCATCGCCGCGCGCGGCAGGCCGGACAGCTCACCGTAGGTCGGCCAGCTGTCGACGCTGAAGTACACGTTCCCCTCCGCGGCGTACGCGTGCCCGCGCGCGAGGAGCGCCTCGATCATGGTCAGCATCGGGCCGATGTGCTGCGTGGCGCGCGGGTAGACGTCGGGCGGCAACCAGTTCAGCGCGGCCATCTCGGTTAGGAAGGTGGTGACCCATCGGTTGCCGAGCGCGAGGTAGTCCTCGCCGGTCTCGCGCGCCTTGCGCAGCATGTCGTCGTCGACATCGGTCAGGTTCTGGACGTACCGCACGTCATGCCCTAGGTACTCGAGGTACCGATGCAGGACGTCGAAGCTCAGGTAGGTGAAGGCGTGGCCGAGGTGACCGGTGTCATAGGGGGTCACCCCGCACACGTACAGCCCGACGGTACGGTCGGCCGGGTGGGCGAACGGGACGGCCACGCCGCGGCGGGCATCGAAGAGCCGGAGGGTCACGCTCTGGATTCTAGAGTGCTGGACAGCCCGGGGTAGAATCGGCCCAGCCTGACGTTGGGCGCTCGCTGCCGCACCCCGAGGAGTTCATCAGCCCATGGAAGTCCTGCGCTGGTTCCTGTTCTTCCTCCTCGCCCTGCTGCTCATCGTCTTCGCCATCTTCTGGATCCAGGGTCGCCCGCTGCCGTTGCCGCGGTTCTGACCCCTGGCGCGTGCTACAGCGCGCGCTGGTTCATCATGAGCAGCCCGATGACCCCGACCGCGGCCGCCATCCCGTAGGCGACCCAGCGCTGCGCCCGCGCGCGTCGCTGCCACGTCGCCTCGTCACCGGCGTCGATGCCGACCAGGCGCCGCAGGTTGGGCCGGCTCACGAAGGCGGCGACGAGGAGCATGGCGGCGTAGATCGCCAGCGCCAGGAGGAGGAGCGGGCGGCTCAGCAGCTCGACCCCGAGCACGGCCAGCAGGCCGATCCCGGTGATGGCCAGGCCGATGGCGATGACGATGCTGCCGGTCCCCTGCATTGCCACCAGGAGGCGCAGGAGCGGCTGCTCGTCGGGTCGCGCGCCGCGGCGCAGCAGGAACGGGAGCAGGACGCTCGGCAGCAGCAGCGAAACGGCCAGCGCGATGTGCGCGACCAGGAGGACCGGGAACCAGCTCATGCCGGCCCGATCCTAGCGCACCGTCAGCCGGACGCCTTCGTGGTGCTGCGCCGGCGGCGCCCGACGCCGGTGATGCCGATCCGACGGAGCGCCGTCGGGATGTTGACCGCCCAGCCCACGCCGAGGGGGCGATCGGTGAACAGCTTCGGCGAGTTCGGGTTCCAGTAGGCACGCCGGAGGTCGTCCAGCCTGGGGATCCGGAAGTCGTACGGGACGACACCGAGCAGCTTGCCGTGCCACGTCCGCTCCGCGGCGGGCTTGCGCAGCTCGCTGTAGACGGCTCCGGCGATCGCCGCCAGGACGGCGGTGCGCAGGAGCCAACCGAGCGCTCCGAGCTCGTTGCCGACGGTCTGGGCGCGGTCGCTGACGCCGCGTCGAATGTTGGTGGTCATCGAAGTCCTCACCGAAGCAAGCGACGTGCCGGGCCAGCGTACGCCCCGGCGGCGCGGACGAGAAGCCCGCCCGTCGTAGACTCGCCCGCATGCAGGTCTTCGACGCCGCCGCCACTCGTGCCGCCATCCCCATCGGGGAGCTGCTCGACGCGGTCCAGGAGGCATACCGCGACGTCGCCGCCGGTCGCGACCGCTCGCCGCTGCGGACCCATGTCGCGCTCGCCGGCGGCGATCTGCTGCTCATGCCCGGGGTGCGCGACGGCGGGACCGGCAGCACCGTCAAGCTGGTGACCATCACCCCGGCGAATGCCGAGCGGGGGCTGCCGACCATCCACGCCCTGGTCGCCTGGATCGATGCCGCGACCGGCGAGCCACGCGCCATCTTCGACGGCCCCACCATCACCGCGATGCGGACCGGGGCCGCGTCCGGCGTGGCGACGCGACTCATGGCCCGTCCCGACGCTCGCGTGCTGGGGCTCGTGGGAGCCGGCGTGCAGGCCGCCTGGCAGGTGCGCGCGGTGGTCGCGGTGCGACCCATCGAGGAGGTGCGGGTCTTCGCCCGCGACGCGCGCCGCCGAGATGCGTTCGTGGCCGCCCTGGATGACCTCGGCGTCCCGCTCGAGGTCCGGGCGGTCCCCGATCCCGAGTCCGCGGTGCGCGGGGCGGACGTGGTCTGCGCGGCCACCACGTCGACGACCCCGGTCTTCGATGCCGCATGGGTCTCCGCGGGATGCCACGTCAACGGCATCGGCGCCTACCGGCCCGGGATGGTCGAGCTGCCGCCGGAGCTCTTCGGCCGCGCCGGAACGGTGGCGGTCGACTCGCGGACCGCCGCGCTCGCCGAGGCGGGCGACCTGCTCGCCGCAGTCGAAGGGCAGCACGTCGGGGAGGCCGACCTGGTCGAGATCGGTCGGATCGGGCGCGACTGGGCGGCGCGCCGCGACCCGGAGGCGATCACCGTCTTCAAGTCCGTGGGCCTGGCGATCCAGGACGTCGCAGCCGCCGAGATCGCCGCCCGGCGCCTGCTGGGCTGACGCGGGGCCCCGTCCTCAGTCCGAAGCGAGCAGGGCGACCATCGGAGCGACACCGACCTCGCCGGCGATGGCCCGCACGAGCTCGGCGGCCAGGTCGTCGACGAGGACGTGGAACGTGACCAGCCGTGGATCGGTCGCGGCCAGGGATCGCGGCACCACCGGCGCCGACGCCGACCATGCGAAGCCGACGCGATGCCAGCGCTCGTCCCAGCGCAAGGCCCGCGTGGCGGCCAGGCCGGTGCGCTCCCACGTCCGCGTCGCCGGCTGTGCCGACGGCTTGTCGAGGGCGGCCACCTGCGGATCGGCCGCCGTCACGACGATCGGCTCCGGGTCCGGCGGTGGTGGTGGCGGCGGGGCCGGCGCGTTGATGATGCCGCTCTGCCCGCCTCCCGGCTGCTGCGCCGGCGGTGGCGGCGGTGTCGAGACCGGAGTGGCCACCGGTGTCGGCATCGGCGTCGG
>DASSPJ010000094.1:0-30533 GCA_035699665.1 Candidatus Limnocylindria bacterium | reverse complement strand
ATCGGTATCGCCCGGCCCGCGCCGATGCCGCGACGGCCGCCGGCGCCGAGGGAGAGGTCGAAGAGGCGGGATCGACCCCGCGGGCATGACCTCCTTCCATGTCGCGGGGCTGCTCGCCGAGTCGCCCGGTGCGACGCGCGAAGCCCGCCTGCGCGACCACTACATCACCCTCGGGCCTGACGTGGAGCTTGCCGGACCGATGGACGCCGAGCTCCGCCTTCAGCGGACGAACCGCGGGATCCTGGTGCGTGGGCGTGCCCGAGCGCCGCTGCGTCGCACCTGCGCGCGCTGCCTCGACCCGTTCGTCGAGGAGGTCGAGGTCGGGTTGGACGAGGAGTTCCTGCCGAGCGTCGACCCGTCCAGCGGGACCGCGGTGGCGACCGAGCCTGGCGACGAGGAGGCCCAGCACATCGACGCGCACCACGAGATCGACCTGCGGCCCGTGCTCCGCGACGAGCTGGCGCTCACCGAGCCGATGCACCCGCTCTGCCGCCCGGACTGTCCGGGGCTGTGCAGCGTGTGCGGTCGGTCGCTGGCGGACGGCCCGCACGATCACGGCGACGACGAGATCGACCCGCGCCTGGCGGGCCTGGCCCGCCTCCTCGAGCGCGACGCCTGACCGCTCGTTGGTCACCGCTGCCGGGGCGCGGCTATACTGCGGCGTTCCCCGGTTCCCCCTTCCGTCAGATCAGGAGTCACGCGTGGGCGTTCCCAAGCGAAAGGTATCGAAGGCCCGCCAGGGCGAGCGGCGCGCTCACCTGGCGATCAGCGCGCCGGCCCTCGTGGAGTGCGATCACTGCCACGAGCTGAAGCGCGCGCACCACGTCTGCCCGACCTGCGGCTACTACGACGGCCGCGAGGCGGTCGCCATCGAGCAGCCGTCGGCCGCCGAGGGGCAGCGTTAGCCACGACCATGAGCCGCGTCGGTCGGTGAGCGCCATGCGCATCGCGGTCGACGCGATGGGTGGCGACCACGCACCGCGCGAGATCGTGCGCGGGGCGATCAACTACGCCGCCGCGCACGCCGACGAGGTGATCCTCGTCGGCGACCTGCCCCGCATCGAGCGCGAGATCGCCGACCACGGCCACGGCCGGCCGGCGAGCGTCAGCTTCGTCGACGCGCCCGAGGTGATCGAGATGGGGGAGCATCCCGCGGCCGCCCTGCGTGCCAAGAAGCGCTCCTCGATCCGCGTGGCCACCGACCTGGTCCGCGATGGCCAGGCCGATGCCGTGGTGAGCGCCGGGTCGACCGGCGCCACGATGGCCGCCGCCGTCTTCCGCCTCGGCCGCATCGAGGGGATCGATCGCCCGGCCCTGCCCGCGCACATGGTGACCGCCAGCGGGCCGATCATGCTGCTCGACGTCGGCGCCAACGTCGACTCGGCGCCCGAGAACCTCGTCCAGTTCGCGGCCATGGGGGCCATCTTCGCCGAGCGCGTGCTGCACGTTGCCCGGCCGCGCATCGGCCTGCTCAACATCGGGGAGGAGGTCGAGAAGGGCGATGCCCTGTCGCGCGAGGCGCACGAGCGGCTGGCCGCCGCCGACCTCAACTTCGTCGGCAACGTCGAGGCGCACGAGATGATCGCGCACCGCGCCGACGTGGTCGTGTGCGACGGGTTCGTCGGCAACGTGGTGATCAAGCTCTTCGAGGGGCTGACCGGCTACATCTTCCGGTCGCTGCGCGCCGATCTCCAGCAGGGCCCCGTGGCACCGCTGGCGCTGCTGGCGCTCAAGCCCGGCTTCGACCGCATCCGCCACCGCTTCGACTACGAGCAGTACGGCGGGGCGCCGCTGCTCGGCGTGCGGGGGGTGAGCATCGTGACCCACGGGCGCGCCAAGGCGCGCATGGTCGAGCACGCCATCCGCGTCGCCTCGGAGGCGGCGACGGCGCGCATCCCCGAGGTGATCGCCGAGTGGACGCGCTCGCATCCCGCGCTGCGCGGGCCGGAACGCCCCGCCGCGCCGGTGGGCGAGGAGCTCGATGCGGCGTCGCCGCTGGCCGCCGGGCCCGGGCTCGAGTGATGACCGGCGTACCGCGCCGGACCCGCGCCGCGGCCGACCGCCCCGGGATGCGCGCCCGTCGCCTGGCGCTGATGGCGCTCTTCGAGGCCGAGTTCCGTGCCTCGACCGCCGTCGAGGCGCTGGAGCGACTCGCTCGCGAGCGGGGAGCCAGCGCCGCGGTCCACGCCCATGCCGAGCAGATCGTCGCCGGCGTGCTCGCCGAGCGCCCCGCGCTAGACGCCGAGATCGCCCGGCTGGCGCCTGCGATCCCCGTCGCCGAGCTCGGAAATGTGGAGCGCGCGATCCTCCGGAGCGCGCTTTGGGAGGTGCTATACTCCGCCGCGACCCCGGTCGGGGAGACCATCCATGACGCGGTTTCCCTTGCCAAGATCTATGCCGGAGACGCGGCGCGACGGCTCGTGAACGGTGTCCTGGGCAGCGTCTCGAGATCAGCCGGTGCAGGAGATAGAACAGCGTGACCGACGGAACCACCTTCGAGCGACTCAAGAAGATCATCGTCGAGCAGCTCGGCGTCGACGAGGAGGAGGTCACGCTGCAGGCCTCGTTCGTCGAGGATCTCAATGCCGACTCGCTCGACCTGGTCGAGCTCATCATGAGCCTCGAGGAGGAGTTCGGGATGGAGATCTCGGACGAGGACGCGGAGAAGATCCAGAAGGTCTCCGACGCGGTCGAGTTCATCGAGGAGCACCAGTCCTAGCCACGCCGGAGGCGCGATGGCCAGCACCTCGCCGCCGGGCCTGGACCAGCTCGGCGCCACGCTCGGGATCGAGCTGACCGACCCGGAGGCCATCCGCCAGGCATTCGTCCACAGCTCCTACTTCAACGAGAACCCCACCAGCGTCGCCGGTCACAACGAGCGCCTAGAGTTCCTGGGCGATGCCGTGGTGGGCCTCGTGGTGTCCCACCTGCTCTACGACCGCTACCCAGACGAGGACGAGGGCTTCCTGACCGCCCGTCGCGCCGCGCTGGTCAACCGCGACGCCCTCGCCGGGCTGTCGATCCAGCTGGGCCTGGACCGCTACCTGCTCCTGGGCCGGGGCGAGGCCGAAGCCGGCGGCGCGACGCGCCCGTCGCTCCTGGCCGCGACCTTCGAGGCGCTCGCCGGGGCCGTCTTCCTGGCGGAGGGCCTCGAGCCCACCCGCGCCTGGCTGCAGGCGCTGTTCGGGGAGCGCCTCGACCTGCGGGGCGACGACGACGACCCCCCGAAATCGGCCAAGAGCCGTCTCCAGGAGTGGAGCCAGCGGCACCGGCACGCGCGCCCGCACTACCAGCTGCTCGGCACGGTCGGGCCGCCGCACGATCAGCTGTTCACCGTCGCCGCGGTGCTCGACGGCGAGCAGCTGGCGGTGGGGGAGGGATCCAGCCGCCAGCGTGCCGAGGAGCACGCCGCCGCCGCCGCCCTGCTCCTGCTGGACGACGTGGCACCGTGAGCCGTCTCAAGGAGCTCCGGCTCCACGGCTTCAAGTCCTTCGCCGATCCGACCCGGTTCGTGTTCGAGCCGGGCGTGAACGCGGTCATCGGACCGAACGGCTCGGGCAAGAGCAACATGGCCGACGCGGTGCGCTGGGTCCTCGGCGAGCAGTCGAACCGCTACCTGCGCACGCGCCGCGCGGAGGACGTCATCTTCGCCGGCTCCGAGTCGCGGCGTCCGCAGGGCATGGCCGAGGCGGTCATGACGCTCGACAACGCCGACGGCAGCCTGCCGATCGAGTTCGCGGAGGTGTCGATCGGCCGTCGCGCCTATCGGTCCGGCGAGAGCGAGTACCTCATCAACGGGGCACGGGCGCGGTTGCGCGACATCGTCGACCTGCTCGGCGAGGGGCAGCTGGGGGCGAACGCGCTGGTGGTGGTCGGCCAGGGGACCGTCGACGCGGCGCTCTCGCTGCGCCCCGAGGAGCGCCGCCAGCTGTTCGAGGAGGCGGCCGGCGTCAAGACGCTCCAGGTCCGCAAGAACGAGGCGCTCAGCCGGCTGGCCCGGGCGACCGACAACCTGACCCGCGTGGCCGACCTGGTCGCCGAGCTCAAGCCGCAGGTCCGGCGGCTCGCCCTGCAGGCCGAGCACCAGCAGGAGCATGCGTCGCTCGGGCGGCGGGCGCGTGCGCTGGTGACCGAGGCCCATCGGCGTCGTGAGCGTTCCCTGCGCGCGATGCTCGGTGACGCCCGCCGGGCCGCTGCCGGAGCCGAGGCGGCGCTGGAGGCGCACCGCGCCGAGCAGGAGGCCGGGCGCGCCGCCGTGCGCGCGGCCGAAGCGGCGTACTGGGAGGCGGAGGCCGCGGCACGAGCGGCGGGGGAGTCGCGGGCCGCCGCCCGCGAGGCGCTGGTGCGCGCCGAGGGCCGGCTGGAGGCGGTCACCGCCCGCGCGACCGAGTCGCGGGCCTCCGTCGACGAGGGCCGGCGCTCACTCGAGGAGGCGCGCGCGGCGCTCGCCCAGGTCGGCGACCCCGACGGCCTCGAGGCCTCCATCGCCCCGGCGCTGGAGGCGGCGCGCTCCGCCGAGGCGGCCTGGCGAGCGGCGATCGACCGATTGGCCGCCGCGGACGCCACCCTCATGGAGGCCGAGGAGCGCCTGGCCCGCGCTCGGGCCGCCGACGCGGACCGCATCGCCGCCACGGCACGCGCCGCCGAGCGGCGAGCCGGGCTGGAGGAACGGGTGACGCGCCTGGAGCGCGAGCTGAGCGCCGCTCGCGAGCACGCCGCGCGGGTGACCGATCGCGCGGCGACGGCGACCCGGGACGCAGCGGCGCGGCGCGACGCCGTGGGTGCCGCACGCGACGCCGCGACCGGGGCCGAGGCCGCACACGGCGAGGCCAGCAGCGCCGCCGAGGCCGCGCGGCGCCGCCTGGGTGAGGTCGAGCAGCGGCTGGGGAGCCTCGAGGCCGAGCTGCAGGTGCTCGACGAGCGCGCGGCCCACGGTGAGCGGCTCGCGCCGCGCCTGGTGGCCGGTGGCTGGCGGGCGCTGCTGGACGCGATCGACCCGCCCCGCGATGCCTGGGCCGCGGTGGAGGCCGCGCTCGGCGGCGCCCTCGACGAGGCGGTCCTGTGGGACGGGGGCGATCCCGCGGCCGCCGCGGCCGACGCGGGTGGCACCGCGCGCCTCGTCGCGTCCGGGGGTGCGCCAGCCGACGATGGCCGTGCCGCCGCACTGGCGGCGGTCGGCGCGGAACGCACGCTGGCCGACTGGCTTTCCACCGCGGAGGTGCCGCGTCTCCTGGCCCGTGTGGCCGTGGCCCCGTCCCTGGAGCGGCTCCTCGCCGGCTGGGCGGACCTGCCACCCGGCTGGCTGGCGGTGACCGCGGCGGGGGACCTGGCCGACGGACGCGGCCTGGTGACGGTGCGTGGTCGCGACGACCCCCACGCGGGCGAGGCGGCGCGCCTGCACGCCCGGCGTCGCGAGGTGACCGACGAGGTCGCGACGCTGCGCGATGCGCGGGACCGAGCGCTCGCCGCCGTGACCGATGCGCAGACGAGGTTGGCTGCCGCCGCCGGGGCGCGCGAGCGGGCGCGTGACGCCCTCGAGGCGGCGGAGCGGGATGAGCGACGCGCCGAGTCCGCGCGCGCCGGTGCCGAAGCGGAGGCGGGCCGGCTGGAGGCGGAGGTGCGACGCCTCGACGAGGCGCTGAGCGCCGCCCGCGAGGCCGCGGCCCGGCTTCCGGGGCTTGCCGTCGGTGGCGAGGACGCGGATGCGACCGCGGTCCTGGCACAGGCGGCGACAGAGGCGCGGCAGCATCGCGATGCGGCGGCCGCCGAGCGCGACCGCGCCCGTGAGGGATGGCAGATGGCGCGCGGCGCTGCCGAGGCCGCCGAGGCCCGCAGCGCCGGGCGGCGTGGCGAGCGAGCGTTGCTCGAAGGCAGGATCGCGGCGCTCGAGGCGTCGCTCCCCGACATGGCTGCCATCGCCGCTCAGCTCGAGGCCGAGCGCGACGCGGCCGCCGCCGCCGTGGAGCTCGCCCGCGCCGACGACGGCACGGCCGCCGAGGCCCAGCGCAACGCCGACGCCGAGCGCGAGGCCCGCCGCCGCATGCTCCTGGAGCTGGAGCGCGACAGCGGCGCCGCCGCCGGCGGCCTGGCCGAGCTGGAGCGCGCCGCGCAGACGACCGCCATCGAGGCGCAGCGTGCGGAGGACGCGCTCGCGGCCGCGGCACGCGAGCGGGAGCTGGCCCTCGAGGGGATCCCCGACGAGGGCGGCGGCGCCGCGGACGGCGAGCCGCTCGACGCGCTCGACGACGAGGCGATCGAGGTCGAGCTGCGACGGGTGCGGCGGACCCTCGGACAGATCGGATCGGTCAACCCGTTCGCCATCGAGGAGCATCGCGAGCTGGCCGAGCGGCTCGACGGCCTGACCAGCCAGGAGGACGACCTGCGTGCCGCCATCGGGTCGACCGAGGAGCTCATCGCGACCCTCGACGGCGAGATCACCGAGCGCTTCAACACCGCCTTCGCGCAGATCGCGACCCGCTTCGACGAGTTCTGCCAGCTCCTCTTTGCCGGCGGGTCGGGATCCCTCCAGCTGGGAGACGGCGAGGAGGGGGAGGCGCCGGGCGGCATCGAGATCGTGGTGCGCCCACCGGGCAAGCGCCTCCAGCGCCTGGCGATGCTGTCCGGCGGCGAGCGCGCGCTGACCGGCGTGGCGCTGCTGTTCGCGATGCTCAGCGTCAACCCGGTGCCGTTCTGCATCCTTGACGAGGTGGACGCGGCCCTCGACGAGGCCAACATCGGTCGCTTCGCGGATGCCCTGCGCAAGCTGAGCGAGGCGATCGACTTCGTGGTCATCACCCATAACCGCGCCACCATCGAGGTCGCCGACACGATCTACGGCGTGACCATGACCGATGCCGCCGTCTCGCGCGTCCTGTCGCTGCGCCTGTCCGACGTGCCGGCCGAGGTGAGCGCGTGATGTTCCGGCGTCCGCGGGACGAGGAGCCCGCCGCGGAACCGACGGCCGAGCAGCCTGCCGCGCCGACCACCATGGCGCGCCCCGTGCGCGCGGCGACCGGCATGGCGGGCATGGGGTTGCGCGCCCGCCCCTCGGGCCTCGGCGCGCGGCTGCGATCGATCCTCGGCGCGGGCAGCCCGGCCACCGACGCGACGTGGGACGAGGTCGAGGAGGCGCTCATCGGGGCCGACGTCGGCGCGGACACGACCCTCGCGCTGGTGGACGCCGCGCGGGAGCGGTTCGGCCGCGAGGGTGGCCGCAGCGGGGACGACGTGCGACGGCTCCTCGCCGACGAGGTGCGCCGGCGCCTCGAGGCGGCCGGCTCCGGCAGCTGGGAGCTCGGCCCGGCACCGGCGATCATCCTGTTCGTGGGCGTCAACGGCACTGGCAAGACGACGACCATCGGGAAGCTGGCGCACCGGCTGGTGGGCGAAGGGCGACAGATCGCCCTGGCGGCGGCGGACACGTTCCGCGCGGCGGCGATCGAGCAGCTGCGCATCTGGGGCGAGCAGGTGGGCGTGCCGGTGATCGCGCAGCGCGCCGGCGCGGACCCCGGCGCAGTCGCCTTCGACGCCGTCGCGGCGGCCGAGTCGCGGGGCCTTGACGCGGTCCTGGTCGACACCGCGGGGCGCCTCCACAACAAGACGCAGCTGATGGCCGAGCTCTCGAAGATCCGCACCGTCATCGCGCGTCGGCTGGAGGGCCAGCCGCGCCACGTCCTGCTCGTGCTCGACGCCACGACCGGTCAGAACGGGCTCGTCCAGGCCGAGGCGTTCAGCCGGGAGGCCGGAGTGACCGGCATCGTGCTCACCAAGCTCGACGGGTCGGCCAAGGGCGGCGTGGCGGTGGCCGTGGCCGACCGACTGGGGGTGCCCATCGTGTTCGCCGGAGTGGGGGAGGAGGTCGACGCCCTCGCCCCGTTCGACGCGGCCGCCTATGTGGAGTGGCTGTTCGCGGCGTGACCGTGCGCTAGAATGGGCAGCCGTCTGACGCGCCGCCCCCAGAGCGAGCGCGCGACCCGCATCGGTCCATTCATGTTCGAGTCCCTCTCCGCACGCCTGCAGGCGGTCACCGAGCGCCTGCGCGGCAAGGCCCGCATCACCGAGGCCGACCTCGACGTCGCCCTGCGCGAGATCCGCCTTGCGCTGCTGGAGGCGGACGTCAACTTCAAGGTCGTCAAGGAGTTCGTCGGCCGCGTCCGCGAGCGGGCGCTCGGCCTCGAGGTGCTCAGCGGCCTGAATGCCGGCCAGCAGGTGGTCAAGGTCGTGCACGACGAGCTCGTCGCGACGCTCGGTGGGGAGCGCCACCAGCTCCAGCTGGCCGGCCGCCCATCGGTCCTGATGCTGGTGGGCCTGCAGGGGTCGGGAAAGACGACCACCGCCGCCAAGCTGGCCGTGCGCCTGCGCAGGGAGGGCCGCAAGCCGCTCCTGGTGGCTGCCGACGTCTACCGCCCCGCGGCGGTCGACCAGATCGTCCAGCTCGGCGACCAGGTCGGCGTGGAGGTGCACAGCCGGCCGGTGGGCACCCCCGCCCTGGAGGTGGCACGGTCGGGCCTGGAGCGCGCGCGCCAGAAGCGCTGCGACGTGGTCATCCTGGACACCGCCGGCCGCCTGCACGTCGACGAACCGATGATGGACGAGCTGGTGCGCATCAGCGGCGCCGTCACCCCGTCGGAGACGCTCCTCGTGGTCGATGCCATGACCGGCCAGGAGGCCGTGAAGGTCGCTGAGGCGTTCCACGCTCGGCTGCCGCTCACCGCACTGGTGCTGACCAAGATGGACGGCGACGCGAGGGGTGGCGCAGCGCTCGGCATCCGCAGCGTCACGGGCCTGCCGGTCGCGTTCATCGGTACCGGCGAGCGCACCGACGGCCTCGAGCCCTTCCACCCGGATCGGCTGGCGCAGCGGATCCTCGGCATGGGTGACATCCTGTCGCTCGTCGAGCGCGTCCAGGAGACGGTCGACACCGATGAGGCGGAGCGGGTCGCGCAGCGCATGCTGCAGCAGCGCTTCACCCTGGAGGACTTCCGCAGCCAGCTCACCCAGATCAAGAAGATGGGACCGATCGGCCAGGTGCTGTCGCTGATCCCGGGTGCCGGCCAGATGGCGGGTGCAGCGCAGCAGGCGGTCGACGACGGCCAGCTCAAGCGGATCGAGGCGATCATCGACTCCATGACGCCTCACGAGCGCCGCAACCCCGAGGTGATCAAGGCCAGCCGGCGCCGACGGATCGCGCTCGGCAGCGGCACCCAGCCGGCCGACGTCAATCGGCTCCTCAAGCAGTTCGCCGAGATGCAGAAGCTGATGAAGTCCCTCGGATCGGGGCGCTTCCCGGGCATGCCCGGCGTGCCGGGCGGCATGCGGGGGATCTTCGGGCGCTAGCCGCCCGCCCATGCACCGCCTGGTCATCGCCCTCACCTCGCTCATCGCCCTGGTCGGCGTGGCGGTGGTCGGCATCTACCTGTTCCTGGGCGGTGCGGCCGTCGACCGGGCCGCGGCGCTGGCCCCGGCGAGCAGCGCCTTCTATGTGAATGTCTATCTCCAGCCGTCGGCCGGGCAGCAGCAGCAGCTGGCCTCCGTGCTCGCGCGCCTGCCGGGGTTCGAGGACACCGCCGCGATCGACACCAAGGTCGACGAGCTGGCGCAGAACCTGTTCAGCCAAGCCGGTGTCGACTACCGCGCCAGCGTCAAGCCATGGCTCGGCAACCAGATTGCGGTCGCCGGCAGCGGGACGCTCGACGAGGCCGGCAACCCCAGCGAGATGGTGGTCATCGCGGCGGTCAAGGACGAGGCGCTCGCCGGGCAGGCGATCGCCAGCATCGTCCCGGACGCCGGCGCCCCGACCGAGGAGACGTACCAGGGGCTGACCGTGCGCACCGCCGGCGACACGACGTACGCGATCGTGGACGGGATGCTGGTCGCCGCCGAGACCACCGACGTGGTGCACGCCGCGATCGACGTGGCGCAGGGGCGCGGTGAGGCGCTCGCCGACCTGCCGGCGTTCACGGCCGCCATGTCGCAGCTGCCCCAGGACCACCTCGCGAGCGCGTGGTTCGACCTGCAGGCGGTGAGCGCCACGGCCGTGGGGACCGAGGAGCCCACCGACATGGCGGGACTCAGCACCCTCTCGATGGCGCTCCTCGCCGAGGAGGCCGGGTTCCGGCTGGTCGGGCAGCTGCCCGTCGACCCCGAGACGATGGGCGACGCCGTTCGCGAGGCGCTGACCGCGGGAGCGCAGGCCGCCCGGCTCCCGGACAACATGCCCCGCGACACGGAGATCTCGCTCGTCCTGTTCAACCTCCGGGCCGCGCTCGAGCGCACCGAGGCCGAGCTCGACGACCAGAGCCCCGACGCGGCGGCCACGATCGACCAGCTGCGCGCCCTGGCCGCCTTCGGCCTCGGCATCGACGTCGACTCCGACCTCCTGCCGCTCCTGGATGGCGAGGTGGGGGTTGCCCTGCGTGGCGTCGCATCCGGCACCCCCGCCGGCGCGCTGCTCCTGCGCCCCACCGACCCGGCAGCCGCGGCGGAGGCCCTCGACCGCGTGGTCGGTGCCCTCGAGTCACGCGGATCCGCCGCCGATCGCGCCCAGGTTGCCGGCGTCGAGGTGGTGACCGTCGAGGTGCCCCAGGTCGGCAGCGTCAGCTGGGCCGTCGCCGACGAGCTGGTCGTTCTCGGCCTGACCGCCGACGACGTGGGCGCCGTCCTCGAGGCGCAGGGCGGCGACACCCTCGGCACCGGCGAGCTGTATCGGTCCACCTTCGGGGGCGCCGAGCGCCGCGGCACCGAGCTGTTCGTTGATCTCAACCCCTTCATTCCACTCGCCATCGAGCAGGCGGGGGAGGGGATGCCAGCCGAGATGGCCGGCATCCTGGAGCACCTGGAATCGTTCGGCCTCACGACGCCGACGCGACCCGATCGCTTCGAATTCCACGCCACGCTGACGATCCGCTAGCCTTCGAAGCGGCGCAGCGACGACATATCGACACTCACAGAGAGGAACGACACCCTTGGCAGTACGGATCCGACTGACGCGCGTGGGGGCCACCAAGCGCCCCAGCTACCGCGTCGTCGCCATCGACCAGCGCCGCCCGCGGGATGGGCGCGCGCTGGAGATTCTCGGCTTCTACGACCCGCTGACCGACCCGGCGACGGTCCAGATCGACGCGGACAGGCTGAAGGCCTGGATGGACAAGGGAGCCTCGCCGTCCGAGACGGTCGTCAAGCTCATGCGTCAGGCGGGCATCGGCGGCGTCCCGGCGCTCCCGGTGGCCGCGCCGAAGAAGCGGGCCCCAGCCAAGGCCAAGGCCAGGGCAAAGGCTGCGCCCGCCGCCGAGGCCGCCGCGCCCGAGGCCCCGGCCGAGGCGGCCACCGCTGCAGATGCGGACACCACGCCCCAGGCCGATGACGAGACGAAGGCCGCCGAGTGAAGGAGCTGCTCGAGTACATCGCCCGCGGCCTGGTCGAGCATCCCGACGCGGTGAGCGTCGAGGTCGAGGAGGAGGACGACGACGAGATCGTCCTGGTCCTCGGTGTCGACGAGCGCGACATGGGCCGGGTGATCGGGCGTGACGGCCGCATCGCGAATGCCATTCGGAGCCTGCTCCGCGTGATGGCGTCGCGTGATGGCCGGCACGTCGAGCTGGAGATCGTCGGCGACGAAGACTGACGCCTCCGAGCGGCTCGCGGTCGCCCGCGTCAGCGGGGTCAAGGGGCTCCGCGGCGCCGTGCGCGTCGAGCTGCTGACCGACTGGCCCGAGCACGTCGACGTCGGCGCCTCGCTCTTCCTGGAGGGCGAGGCCGAGCCGCGGACCGTCGTCCGGCTCGAGTCTGGGGGCCGACATCCAGCGATCACCCTGAGCGACGTGACCTCCCGCGAGGCGGCCGAGGCCCTCGTGGGACGCTACCTCGAGGCGCCGGCCGCGCCCCTGCCCGAGGGCACCTACTACTGGCACCAGCTCGAGGGGCTGCGGATCGTCGACCCCACCGGCGCGGAGCTGGGCATCCTGGTGGAGGTGTTCCGCGCCGGCGAGGCCGAGGTGTACCGCATCGAGGGTCCCGGAGGCGAGCTGCTCGTCCCGGCGGTGCGCGACGTGGTTCGCGAGATCGACCTGGCGGGCGGCCGGATGGTCGTCGACTATCGCACCGAGGAGGTTCGCTGACCGCGGTGCGATTCGACGTCGTGACCCTCTTCCCCGACCTCTTCGAGCTGCCGCTGCGCACCTCGATCATCGGTCGAGCCGCCGAGCGCGGGCTGCTGGAGTTCGCGATCCACGACCTGCGTGCGCACGGCCTGGGCCGCCATCGGTCGGTCGACGACCAGCCGTACGGCGGGGGCGCGGGGATGGTCATGCGACCCGAGCCGCTGTATGCGGCGGTCGAGCCCCTGCGCGGCGCCGGCGCCCACGTGATCCTGCTCGATCCGGCAGGCGAGCGCCTGACCGATGCGCTGGCGCGCGAGCTGGCAACCCACGACCGCCTGGCGCTCGTCTGCGGTCGCTACGAGGGCATCGACGAGCGCGCGCGACGCCTGGCCGACCGGGAGGTCAGCATCGGCGACTACGTGCTGACCGGCGGGGAGCTGCCCGCGCTGGTGGTGATCGACGCCGTGGCGCGCCTCGTCCCCGGCGTGATCGACGATGCCTCCCAGGCGGGCGACTCGTTCGCAACCGGCCTCCTCGAGCACCCGCAGTACACCCGCCCCGAGGCGTTCCGCGGGATGGAGGTGCCGCCGATCCTGCTCTCCGGCCACCACGCCGAGGTCGAGCGCTGGCGGCGGCGCGAGTCGCTGCGCCGGACCCTCGAGCGCCGTCCCGATCTGCTCGACGCGGCGCCGCTCAGCGACGCCGACCGGGCGTGGCTCGACGAGCTGCGCCATGGCGATGAGGCCGGCTAGGCACCTTGCCGGCCCGCGCGGGGCGCTGCTATACTCCCCGGCGTCGCGGCCGCTCTCGCGGTCGCGTTCGCATGTTCGAACCGATTGAGCCATTCGATAAGCGGCGGCTAACGCCGCGGTAACGAGGTCGCCCCAGGATGAACGCCATCAAGGAGCTCGAGCGCGAGCAGCTCCGGACCGATGTACCCGAGATCGCCCCGGGCGACACGGTGCGCGTCTCGGTCAAGGTGGTCGAGGGCAACCGTGAGCGGATCCAGGTGTTCGAGGGCACCGTCATGCGCATGCGCAACGGCGGGCTGAACAAGTCGATCACCGTTCGCCGCATCTCGTCGGGCGTCGGCGTGGAGCGCACCTTCCTGGTGCATGCCCCCCGCGTCGAGAAGATCGAGGTGGTCCGCCATGGCGTCGCCCGTCGCGCCCAGCTGTACTTCCTGCGCAAGCGCGTCGGCAAGTCGGCCACGCTCCGCGAGCGCCGCACCAGCTGACGCGACCCGGCGGCCACCCGCCGCGATGCCCGCGCGCCGTACCCCACATGCCCGCCGCCGGCGTCCCGCCGTGCGCGACGCGCACCTGCGCCACGAGCGCGAGCTGCGGCTTGCCGGCTACCGCCGCGTGGCGGGGATCGACGAGGTGGGGCGCGGCTGCCTGGCCGGCCCGGTGGTGGCGGCCGCGGTCGTGCTCCCCGAACGCCCCCGCCTCAAGGGGCTGCGCGACAGCAAGGTCCTCCCGCGCGCGCGGCGCGAGGCGCTCTACGAGCTCATCCTCGACCGGGCCGAGGCGGTGGGCGTCGGCTGCGTGGAGGTCGACACCATCGACCGCATCAACATCCTGCAGGCCACCAAGCTCGCCATGCGACAGGCGATCGAGCGGCTGCCCCTGCCACCCGACCACCTCCTGATCGACGCGCTGCGCCTGCCCGTCGTCCCGCTGCCGCAGCGCGCGATCATCAACGGCGACGCCATCAGTGCCTCGATTGCCGCTGCCAGCGTGGTCGCCAAGGTGACCCGCGACCGCATCTGCGACGAGATCGACGCGCGCTACCCCGCCTACGGGTTCCGTCGCAACAAGGGCTACGGGACGCCACTGCACCTGCATGCCCTCAACGAGGCGGGACCATGCGACTGGCACCGTCGCTCGTTCGCGCCGGTCCGCACGCTCGTCCTCGGCCGCCAGCTGTCGTTCGACCTGGCCATCCCCATCGCCGAGGAAGCGGACCTCGACGAGGACGCGGCGCTGGCACTGCTGGCCGAGGAGGCGGATCGCGAGGCGATCGCCATCGACGACCTCGACGAGGTGGTGCTCACCGGCTGAAACGTCCGCCACGCTCGCCTTCGCCGCCCGAGGAGGGCACGCACCACCGATGGGTGACCCCCGCCACGTGCTGGGACTGGCCGCCGAGGAGGCGGTCGCCGGCTGGCTCGCCGCTGCGGGGTGGCAGATCCTCGCCCGCCGCTGGAAGGTGCCGGAGGGCGAGCTGGACCTGGTGGCGCTCGATCCCGATGCGGTCCTGGTGGGCGTCGAGGTGCGCGCCCGCCGGACCACGCGGACCGGTGGGGCAGCCGCATCGCTCGACCGACGCCACGTGGCGCGGCGGCGAGCGGCACTGGTCCGCTACGTCGCGGCCGGCGCCCCGCCCCACCGCGGCCTGCGCCTCGACCTCGTCACGGTCGAGCCGGCACACGACGAAGCCGGGCGGCGCTGGTGCGCCACCCGGCTCCCGGCGATCGACGCGTGGTAGTGGCGTCAGCCGCCCGCGAAGATCCTCTCGAGGACGAGAATCGACGCGATGTACGGGCGGCTGACGGCGTAGATGCCGTACGTGTCCACGGCACGCTGGCCCTGGTAGTAGGCGGCCAGCACGAGCGCCTTGTCGCCGTCGTACCGATCCAGGTAGTGCCGCAGCAGCCGGACGCCGGCGCTGATGTTCTGGCGGGCGTCGTGCGGGTTCACCGGCGCGCCGAGCATCGCTTCCCCGACCCAGGTCACCGTGTCGGGCATGAGCTGCATGACGCCCATCGCGCCGACCCGGCTGGTCACGCCCTGCTGCCAGCCGGACTCCTGCCAGGCGACGGCCTGGGCGAAGGCGATCGGTACCCCGTGGCGCTGGGCCTCCTGGGCGATGATCGTGCCGATCTCGGCCCGGCGCGCGACGAGCGTCGCCATGGAGGTGGGCATGCCGGCACCGGTGGTCGCGGTCGCCGGAGCGGGGCGGGCCGCCGGCGACGCGCCAGGAATGGCGAGGCGCGTCCCGGCACGGATGAACGACGGGTTGCTGATCGCGTTGGCCGCCACGATGGCGGCGATGGTGGTGCCGTAGCGTCGCGCAATCGCGGTGAGCGTCTCGCCACTGGCGACGACGTGCTCCCGGGCGACGGCGGTTGGGGCGGCCGGCGCGGACGCGGGTCCGGCTGCGGGCGCGGTGCCGACGGTGAGGAGCGTCCCGGCGCGGATGAACGACGGGTTGCTGATCGCGTTGGCCGCCACGATCGCGGCGATGGTGGTGCCGTAGCGTCGCGCGATGGTGGTCAGGTTCTCGCCCGGCGCGACGCGATGCGTCAGCGCCACGGCGGCCGGTGCGGCCGGTGGGGCGGCGGCGGCCGGCGCGGGCGCCGGCTCGAGGGACAGCCGCTGACCGACGTAGATCCGGTTCGGGTCGCTGAGGCCGTTCATGGCGGCCAGCTGCGCCACCGTGAGCCCATGCTCGAGCGCGATCTGGGACAGCGTGTCGCCGCTGGCGACGATGACCTCGTCGGTCGCCAGGGCGCTCGACGTGACGGTGGTCAGGGCGAGAAGCGTGCTGAGCGCGCCTCCCGCCAGGAGGGAGATCGATCGGGTACGCATCGGTCCTCCGCGCGTGTCTGCGGTGTCGCCGTCGACCACGGGGTGCGACGGCCTTGATCGGCTCGGGCGCCGCCGTCGGACACCGAGTGCCCGTCGGAAGCGAGGTCAGGCTAGGTCCGACCGGGCGAGGGTCAAAGGTACGAAGCGGTGCGGTCGGGAGTACTTCGGTACCGGAGGGCGCGGTCGGGTGTCCTCCGGGGTCGGGAGGGGGGCGACCACGCCCGTGCTATACTTCCCGGCGTCCCGCGGGAGCTCTCGGCGCTTCGTCGTGCGCGGCCAGGGACGGCTACCCATCACACACGCCCACCCGATCTCGAGTTGCGGTGCCGCCGGAAACGGCGGTCGACGTCGAGAGGCGACGGCGGGCGGAGGAACGAACCGGAGGTCTCACCCTACCCATGGCTGCCACGACCATGAAGCAGCTGCTCGAAGCGGGCGTCCACTTCGGGCATCAGACCCGGCGCTGGAACCCGAAGATGCGCGAGTTCATCTTCGCGGAGCGCAACGGGATCCACATCATCGACCTGGCCCAGACGGTCAGCCGGCTCGACGCCGCGCTCGCCTTCGTGCAGGAGGTCGTCCGCCGCGGCGACAGCATCCTCTTCGTCGGCACCAAGAAGCAGGCCCAGGAGGCGCTCGCCACCGAGGCCGAGCGCAGCGGCCAGCACTGGGTCAACACCCGCTGGCTGGGTGGCATGCTCACCAACTTCACGACGATCAAGCGCCGCATCCAGCGCCTCGAGGCCCTGGAGGCGCGCCGCGACGCCGGCGAGTTCGAACGCCTCACCAAGAAGGAGGCCTCGAAGCTCAACGACGAGATCACCAAGCTGAACTCGGCGCTCGGCGGCATCCGCCGCATGCGACGCCTGCCCGGTGCGGTGTTCATCGTGGATCCACATCGCGAGGAGATCGCGGTCGCCGAGGCACGCCGCCTCGAGATCCCGATCATCGCGATCACCGACACCAACTGCGACCCCGACAAGATCGACTGGGTCATCCCCGCCAACGACGACGCCATCCGATCGGTGAAGCTCATCTGCTCGCAGATCGCCGAGGCGATCATGGGCGCGCAGCAGGAACGCCAGGCGAAGCTCGACGAGGAGTTCGAGCAGGCCGAGGCGCTGCCGCCGGTCGACGAGACCGCGCTCGCCGAGGATGCCGACTACTCTGCCGCCCTCGCCGGCGGCGAGGCGATGGTCTTCGAGCCCGAGCCGGAGGACGAGGAGGACGAGGAGGAGCGCCGCGCACGCGCCCGCCGTGCCGTCGAGCTCGGCGAGGAGGGGGAGCGCCCCGACGAGGTCACCGAGCGAGAGCGCGAGCGCGCACGCGAGCACCGAGAGCGCGACCGGGGCGCGTGACCGCACGCACCGGCCTGACGCACAGCACCAAGAAGGACACCACCGAACCGATGATCAAGCCAGAGGACGTCAAGCGCCTCCGTGATGCCACGGGGGCCGGAATCATGGACTGCAAGCGGGCCCTCGAGGAGGCAGGCGGGGACGTCGAGCAGGCGACCCAGTGGCTCCGTGCCAAGGGGCTCAGCGCCGCTGCCAAGAAGGCCGACCGCGCCGCCCGCGAGGGAGTCGTGACCAGCTACATCCACCACGGGGCGCGCCTCGGCGTGCTGCTCGAGCTCAACTGCGAGACCGACTTCGTGGCGCGCACCGACGACTTCCAGTCCCTCGCTCGCGAGCTGGCGATGCAGGTCGCCGGGCTCAATCCGACGTACGTCAGCCGCGACGACATCCCCGCCGCCGTGCTCGAGGGCAAGCGAGCCGAGTTCGCCGCCGACGCCCAGGCGGAGGGCCGTCCGGCCGACCGGATCGAGATGATCGTGGAGGGCAAGCTCAACAAGTGGCTCGGCGAGCACTGCCTGCTCGAGCTGCCGTACCGCGACACCGAGCAGAAGATCGGCGACCTGGTCACCGAGAAGATCGCGCTGCTCGGCGAGAACATCAAGGTCGCGCGCTTCGTCCGCATGGCGGTCGGCGAGACCGCCGCGGAGACCGGCGAGGCCACCGTCGAGGCGACCCCGGCCGGCGTCGCCTGACGATCGTGACCGACGCGGGACGATCCAGCCAGGCGGTCCCGCCGCGCCGGGTGCTGCTCAAGCTCTCCGGCGAGGCGCTGATGGGGGCGCGCCCGTACGGGATCGACCCGCAGATCGTGCGCGACATCGCCGACCAGGTGCGCGAGGCGCGGGAAGGGGGCATCGAGATCGCGCTGGTGGTCGGTGGCGGCAACATCTTCCGCGGCCTCGCGGCCGCCGAGTCGGGGATGGACCGCTCGACCGGCGACTACATGGGCATGCTGGCGACGGTGATGAACGGCCTCGCCATCCAGGACGCCCTGGAGCAGGCCGGCTGCCCGACGCGGGTCCTGTCGGCGATCGCGATGCCGGAGATCTGCGAGCCCTACATCCGGCGCCGCGCGGTTCGTCACCTCGAGAAGGGGCGCGTGGTGATCATGGTCGCCGGCACCGGCAACCCGTACTTCACCACCGACACCGCCGCCACCCTGCGAGCCGTGGAGATCGACGCCCAGGTGATCCTCAAGGCGACGCGGGTGGACGGGGTGTACGATGCCGATCCCGAGCAGCACCCAGGCGCCAGGCGCTACGCGCGGATCGGCTACACCGATCTGCTGGCCAACCGCCTCAACGCGCTCGACGCCACCGCGGTGAGCCTGGCGATGGACAACGAGATGCCGATCGTGGTGTTCGACATGACGCAGGATGGCAACATCGTGCGCGCCGTCCGTGGCGAGCCGATCGGCACGCTGATCGCAGGTGAGGTGACCGAATGACGCACGAGGCACTGGTGGCGATCGAGCCCAAGATGCAGCGCGCCATCGAGGCCCTCGAGCGCGAGTTCGGCGGGATCCGAACCGGACGCGCCTCGAGTGGGCTGGTCGAGCGGCTGACCGTCGACTACTACGGGACCCAGACGCCGCTCAACCAGATCGCCGGCATCAGCACGCCGGACGCGCACCTGATCGTCATCCAGCCGTGGGATCGGTCCGTGCTGGGGGCGATCGAGAAGGCCATCACCAAGAGCGACATCGGCCTGGTGCCGAACGTCGACGGCACGGTGGTGCGCCTCAACGTGCCACCGCTCACCGAGGAGCGGCGGCGCGAGATGGTGAAGCAGGTGCGCAAGCGTGCCGAGGAGGCGCGGGTCGAGATCCGCCATCATCGCCGCGAGGCGGCCGACGCCCTCAAGAAGGCGATGCGCGAGGGCGACCTCTCCGAGGACGAGGAGCGCCGCGAGCTCGACGCCCTGCAGAAGCTCACCGACCGCTACGTCGAGCAGGTCGACGCGCGCACGGAGCGCAAGGAAGCCGAGGTGATGGAGGTCTGACCTCGCCGACGTCCCCGCCCGGGCCGCGGAACGTCGCGATCATCGCCGACGGCAACCGCCGCTGGGCCCGCGAGCGCGGCCTGCCGGTCCTCGCCGGGCACGTGCAGGGCATCGAGGCCATCCGGCCGATCGTGCGCCGCGCGCGCGACGTCGGGGTCCACACCCTGAGCGTCTACACGTTCAGCACCGAGAACTGGTCCCGGCCCGACGATGAGGTGACCGGCCTCTTCGGCCTCATCGATGGCGCCGTGCGCCAGTACACCGATGAGCTGATCGCCGAGGGGGTCCGGGTGCGCGTCATCGGCCGGCTCCACGAGGCGCCGGCCGACGTCCAACGGTCGATCCGCAGCGCCGAGGAGCGCACCAGTCTCGGTGAGCGGCTCGACCTGAACATCTGCTTCAACTACTCGGGGCGCGCCGAGATCGTCGACGCCGCGCGGGCGCTGATCGCCGCCGGTGTCAACGCCGAGGCCGTCGACGAGGCGCACTTCGCCGACCACCTGTACACGTCCGGCCAGCCGGACGTCGATCTCCTGATCCGCACCGGTGGCGACATGCGCACGAGCAACTTCCTGCTCTGGCAGGCCGCCTACGCCGAGCTGGTCTTTTGCGCCAAGTACTGGCCCGATTTCACCGCCGACGACTTCGACGCCGCGCTCGCCGAGTTCGCAGGGCGCGAGCGCCGGTTCGGCTCCTGACCGATGCTGCGCACGCGCCTCCTGACCGCCGCCGTCCTCGGGCCGGTCGTCGTGGCGGTGGCCCTCGCCGGTGAGCCCTGGCTCGCCATCCTGCTGGGGATCATCGCCTTCCTGACGCTCATCGAGGTGATCGCGCTGCTCGACGCGGGCGGCTTCGAGCCACCCCAGGTCCTCGCGCTGGTGGCCGGGGTGGCGCTCACCGCGGCCGGGCTGGTCGCCGCCAACGCGGCCTTCGTGGGTGGCCTGCTGGCCGACCTGATCCGCGGCAGCGACCCCCCGGGCCTGGTCGGCATCACGCTCGCGGCCGTCACCCTGCTCCTCGCGGCGGTGGCGTTCACCCGTTCCGACCCGCGAGCCGGGTTCCAGACCTGGGCGATGACGACGTTCGGCGTGGCGTACGTCGGCCTGCTGCTGCCGTTCATCGACCTGGTCGGCCACCTCGCTCCCGGTGGGGGATCGGCATCGACCGCGGTCGGCCTGCTCGGCCTGCGCTCCGGATCGGCGTGGGTGCTCATGCTCGTCCTCGTCGTGTGGGGCTACGACACGGGCGCCTACCTCACCGGGCGGTGGCTGGGCCGGCGACGGCTGATCGACCACATCAGCCCGTCCAAGACGGTCGAGGGGCTCGCCGGCGGCCTCGTGGCGGCGACGATCGCAGCCGGCATCGGCGCCGCGCTGACCGGCATCGCGCCGTGGCACCCGCTGCTCATCGGTCCGGTGGTCGGGCTGGCGGCGCAGGCGGGCGACCTCGCCGAGTCGATGCTGAAGCGCGCCGCCGGCCGCAAGGACTCGGGGGTCCTGATCCCCGGGCACGGCGGGATGCTCGACCGCATCGACTCGTTCCTGTTCGCCGGCCCGGTGCTGGCCGGCTACGCGCTCCTGGTCGCCGGCCAGGTCGTCTAGATGCGCATCGTGGTCCTGGGCTCGACCGGGTCGATCGGGCGGCAGACGCTCGAGGTGGTGGCGGCCCATCCCGAGCGGTTCGAGGTGACCGGGCTCGCCAGCGCGCACGCCTCCGACGCGTTCGCCGCACAGCTGGCGAGGTATCCCGGGGCCCGGGCATGGACCGCGGCGGGCGGGGTGGCGAGCGACCGGCACGCCGCCGGCGGACTGGTCGAGCTGGCCGCCGAGACCCCGGCCGACCTGGTGGTGGTGGCGACCACCGGCATGGCGGCATTGCCGGCGGTGCTCGCCGCACTGGCCGCCGGACGTCGCGTGGCGCTCGCCAACAAGGAGACGCTGGTCACCGGCGGCCACCTGGTCACGGCGGCCCTGGATGCGGCCGGTGGCGACCCGCTGGACCGCCTGCGGCCGATCGACAGCGAGCACTCGGCGATCTGGCAGTGCCTGGTGGGGGAGCCGCGGGACGCGGTCGCGCGGCTCGTCCTGACCGCCAGCGGCGGGCCGTTCCGCGGCCGCGATCCGCGTTCACTCGACGACGTGACCCCCGAGGAGGCGCTCGCGCACCCCACGTGGCGCATGGGACCCAAGATCACCATCGACTCGGCGACGCTCGTCAACAAGGCGTACGAGGTCATCGAGGCGCGGTGGCTGTATCGGATGCCCTACGCTACCATCGACGCCGTGATCCACCCCCAGAGCGTGGTGCACTCGCTCGTCGAGTTCACCGACGGCTCGTACAAGGCCCAGCTCGGCCTCCCGGACATGCGCCTCCCGATCCAGTACGCGCTGACCCACCCCGAGCGGCTGGCCGCCCCGTCGTCCCACGGCTCGCCCCTCACCTGGGGCGAGCTCACCTTCGAGGCGCTCACCCCCGGCGCCTTCCCGGCGTATGACACCGTCCGTGCCGCAGCGGCGGCCGGCGGCAACCGCGGCGCGGTGGTGAACGCGGCCGACGAGGTGGCGATCGAGGCCTTCCTCGCCGGGCGCCTGCCGTTCCCCGGCATCGCCGCCACCATCGAGCGCGCGGTCGCGCGATGGGGCGCGGACGACGAGCCGTCGCTGGACGAGGTCACGGCGCTCGACGCCGAGGTTCGCGGCACCATCGGCGCCGAGCTGGCGTCCTCCTGAGCGGAGACCGATGGAGATCCTGACCACCATCCTGGCGACCCTGGCGATCATCGTCGTGCTCGTGCTCGTTCACGAGGTCGGCCACTTCGTGGTGGCCAAGCTGTCGGGGATCACCGTCCAGGAGTTCGGGATCGGCTTCCCGCCGCGCATCGCCTCGCTGATCTGGCGCGGGACGCGGTACAGCGTCAACTGGATCCCCCTCGGCGGCTTCGTGAAGATGCTCGGTGAGGACGGCGACGCCGAGGCCGAGCGGATGCGCAAGCAGGGCCTCTCCGAGACGGCCGTCGACCGGGCCATGGAGGGCGCCTTCAACCGCAAGCCGATCCCGCTGCGCCTCGCCGTCCTGCTGGCCGGGGTGGCGATGAACTTCCTGCTCGCCGTCATCCTGCTCGGCATCGCGGCGGCGCAGCCACAGCCGGATCGCGTGGCGCCGATCACCGTCACCGAGGTCCAGCCGGACTCGCCGGCCGAGGGCGTGCTGGCGATCGACGACCGGATCGTGGCGGCCGACGGCCGCACCTACGACCGCGCCGCCGACCTGCTGGCGTACATCCAGTCGCGGGCCGGCTCCGAGGTGGAGCTGACGATCGAGCGTGGCGGCGGCGAGCGGCTTGTCACGGTCACGCCGCGCATCCTGACCGACGAGCAGCGCCAGGCAGGGGTGGGACCGGTCGGCTTCGCCTGGGATGCCGAGGTGCGCGACTTCCCGCCGCTCGCCGACGGCCCGGGCGAAGCGCTCGCCTTCGGGCTCGACCAGTCGTGGACGACCGCCGTGCAGATCCCCGGCGCGCTGGGGCGCACGGTGGCCGGGCTCATCGGTCTGGCGCCGAACACCGGCGACGCCCGCGGCCCGATCGGCATCGCGCAGCTCACCGGCGAGGTGCTCCAGCAGCCGCTGGTGGTGCAGCTGTACTTCGTCGCCCTGCTGTCGATCAACCTGGCGGTGCTCAACGTGATGCCCTTCCCGCCTCTCGACGGCGGCCGCATCGCGGTGACCCTGGTGGAGGCGGCGCGCCGCCGCCGGCTCCCCGCCGCGAGCGAGGCCTTCATCTACGCTGCCGGCTTCGTGTTCCTCATCGCCCTGGTGGTGCTGATCAGCATCCAGGATCTCAGCCGCCCCGCCGGGACCTGAGCTCCGGCCGGCGCCGTGGGCAGCCCGCCACGGGTCTGAGCGGGCGCGTCGGGGTGCCCATCGGTGTGGACCGATCCGTGGCTCGACTGCTATACTCCGGTGCGGTTGCAAGCCACCGTGCTCAGACCCGAATAGATATCGACGTAAGTTCGCAACGTGGGTCGGTTCGCCAGCCCGCGTTTATTTTTCGTCCGCAACGGATTGCGAGGTGGCGCGTGAATCGAGACTTCATCGGGGCACTGCTCCAGCTCAATGCCGAAAAGGGCGTCCCGCAGGACGTCCTCATCCATACCCTCGAGCAGGCGATCGAGTCCGCGTACCGGCGCAATGCCGACGCGCCCGAGAACGTGGTGGTGGTGGTCGACCCCGAGAGCGGGCAGATCAGCGTCTACCGCGAGTACGAGGTGGTCGCCACCGAGGAGGAGATCGAGGACCCCGAGCTCCAGATGCTCGTCGCCGACGCGCAGCAGCATGACCCCGCGACCGGCGTCGGCGGCAAGGTGCGGATCCCCGAGAACGTGACCCAGGCTCAGCTCGGCCGCATCGCCGCCCAGACCGCCGGGCAGGTCTACCGCCAGCGGCTCCGCGAGGCGGAGCGCGACGTGGTGTACCAGCAGTACGCGTCGCGCGAGGGCGAGATCATGACCGGCGTCGTCCACCGCACCACCGACCAGGCGGTGGTGCTCGACATGGGCAAGGGCGTGGAGGCGGTGCTCGCGGTGAGCGAGCAGCTGCCCGGCGAGGCCTATCGCATCGGGCAGCACCTCAAGGCGTATGTGCTCGAGGTGCGCCGCACGACCCGCGGCCCGGTGATCGTCGCCAGCCGTACGCACCGCGGCTTCCTGCGCCGCCTGATGGAGATGGAGATCCCCGAGATCTACAACGGGACCGTCGTCATCCGCGGCATCGCCCGCGAGGCGGGCAGCCGTTCCAAGGTGGCGGTCGAAAGCCGCCAGCCGGGGGTGGATGCCAAGGGCGCCGCGGTCGGCCAGCGCGGGGCGCGGATCCAGGCGATCGTCGCCGAGCTCAACGGCGAGAAGGTCGACGTGGTGCTGTGGGACGAGGATCCGGCGCGCTTCGTGGCCGAGGCGCTGAGCCCCGCCGAGGTGCTCTCGGTCCGCGTCGACGAGGAGCACAAGATCGCCAACGTGGTGGTGCCGGAGCGGCAGCTGAGCCTGGCGATCGGCAAGGAGGGGCAGAACGCCCGCCTCGCCGCCAAGCTGACCGGCTGGCGCATCGACATCCGCTCCGACGCCGGAGTGGCCGCCGCGGCCGCCGGCGACGAGCCCGATGACGCGGCCGCGACCGCGGAGGCGCCGGCCGATGCCGAAGCGACGACCTGACCACGTACCGATGCGGACCTGCGCGGCGTGCCGCCAGGTCCGCCCCAAGCGATCGCTGACCCGCCTGGTGCGCCGCGCCGACGGATCGGTGGCGATCGACCCCACCGGCAAGCTTGCCGGGCGGGGCACGTACATCTGTGACCAGCCAGACTGCCGCGCGCCGGAGCGAATGCGCGCGGCGGTGAGCCGGGCGCTCGGCGTCGAGACGACGATCGAGGCGCTCGCCGACGAGGAGACCCATGCCGCCACGTAGATACCTTCCGCGCCGCGGACCGCGTCCGGCGCGCCGCCGCACCGGCCCGCAGGGCGGGGCGGCGACGATGGACGCGCCGATCCCGCAGCGACCCAGCGGGCCGGTCGAGATCGCCAATCCGATCTCGGTCAAGGACCTGGCCGATGCCCTCGGCGTCAGCCACGCGGACATCATCAAGGAGCTGATCCGCAACGGGATCTTCGCCACCATCAACCAGAGCATCGACTACGACACCGCGTCGCTGGTCGCCGCCGAGCTGGGCTTCGAGACGACCGAGCGCGGTGTCGCGGAGCGCGCCGCCGCCGAGGAGGCCGCCTCCCAGGACCTGGTCACGCCCGGCAGCGAGGAGGAGAAGAGCACCCGTCCCGCCCTCTGGGAGGACGAGGCCGCCGCCGATCTGGTGACCCGCGCCCCGGTGGTCACCATCATGGGCCACGTCGACCACGGCAAGACGAGCCTGCTCGACGCCGTGCGCGACACGAAGGTCGCGGCGGGGGAGCGGGGTGGCATCACCCAGCACATCGGTGCCTCGGAGGTGGTCCACAACGGCAAGCGGATCGTCTTCCTCGACACGCCCGGTCACGAGGCGTTCACCGCCATGCGCGCCCGCGGCGCGCAGGTGACCGACATCGCGATCATCGTGGTGGCCGCCGATGACGGCGTCATGCCGCAGACCAAGGAGGCGATCGACCACGTGCGCGCCGCCCGCGTGCCGATGATCGTGGCGATCAACAAGATCGACAAGCCGGACGCCCAGCCCGACCGGGTGAAGCAGGAGCTGGCCGACAACAACGTGCTCATCGAGGAGTACGGCGGCGACGTGATCGCCGTCCCGGTGAGCGCCAAGCAGCGGACCGGGCTCGACGACCTGATGGAGATGGTGCTCCTCGTCGCCGACCTCCAGGACCTCAAGGCCAACCCGGCCCGCCCGGCGGTGGGCACGATCATCGAGTCGAAGGTCGAGAAGGGGCGCGGCAACGTCGCGACGGTGCTCGTCCAGACCGGCACGCTCAAGGTCGGCGACGTCGTGTCGGTGGGCCGCACGTTCGGTCGTGTCCGCGCTCTCAACAACGCCGCCGGCAAGCGGATCAAGTCGGCGGAGCCGGCCACCGCGGCCGAGATCATCGGCCTCCAGGACCTGCCCGAGGCGGGCGACATCCTGCGCGTGGTGGCTGACGAGAAGACGGCGCGGGAGATCGGTGAGCGCGCCACGGCGGCCGCCGGCGCCAACGACGGCCGCGCATCGACCCTGGAGGAGATCAGCGCCCAGATCAGCCAGAGCGACGTCAAGGAGCTGCGGGTGGTCCTCAAGACCGACGTGCAGGGCTCCCTGGGCGCCATCCGCCACTCGATCGAGCGCCTCACCAACGACGAGGTGCGGGTCAACATCATCCGTGAGAGCGCGGGCGACATCAACGAGTCGGACATCAACCTGGCATCGGCCTCCGATGCGGTGGTGATCGGCTTCAACACCAAGCTCGACCCCGGCGCCCAGCGCGCGACCGAGGCGACCGGCGTTGACGTCCGCATCTACGACGTCATCTACAAGCTGACCGACGACGTGACCCAGGCGCTCTCCGGCATGCTCGCCCCGAAGATGGTCGAGCAGGTCGAGGGGCACGCCGAGGTGCGGATGGTGATCAAGGCCGGCCGTGCCGGCAACATCGCCGGGTCGTACGTGACCGATGGGCGCATCGTGCGCGGCGGCCAGGTCCGGCTCTTCCGTGCCGGCGCCCTCCTCGCCGAGACGCGCATCACGTCGCTCAAGCGCTTCAAGGACGACGTTCGCGAGGTGGCGACCGGGTTCGAGTGCGGCATCGGTCTGGACGTCGACGACATCGCCGAGGGCGACGTCATCGAGTGCTTCCAGATGATCGCCGAGGCCCAGACGCTCTAACCGGCGTCGGCCGGACGCGCAAGACCGATGACGCAGCGCACCGATCGGCTCGACAGCCAGATCCAGCAGGAGCTGATGCAGCTCCTGCAGCGCGAGATGCGCGACCCGCGCCTGGGGTTCGCCACCATCACCCGTGTCGAGACCGCCCGGGACCTCGGGCACGCCCGCGTGTGGGTGAGCGTCTACGGCGACGAGGAGGCCCGCGAGGCGTCCATGGCAGCGCTCCACGACGCCACGCCGTGGCTGCGGCGCAAGCTCGCCGAGCGCCTCACGATGCGCTCCATCCCGCAGCTCAGCCTGCGACGCGACGACTCGATCGAGTCGGGCGACCGCGTCCTCAGGCTGCTGCGGGAGATCGAGAACGAGCGGGGATCGGCCCCCGAGCCTGACGACGCCGCACCGGGCGAGACCGGCGGAGAGGCCTGATGGGTGCCGCCGAGGTGGCCGCCGCCATCCGCGACGCACGACGCGTCACCGCCATCTGCCACGAGAACCCCGACGCCGACACGCTGGGGGCGGCGCTGGCGCTGCGCCTGGTGGCCGAGCGGCTCGGGAAGGCGGGCGAGGTGGTGAGCGGGGACCCGGTGCCACCCTTCCTGGCGTTCCTCCCTCGGGTCGCCGAGGTCCGGACCGCGCCGGGGCTCGAGGCCGACGTCGCGATCGTGGTCGACGGCCCGCTGGAGCGCACCGGCTCGGTGGTCCGCGACTGCGGTGCGTGGCTCGCCACGGCCACGCTGGTGAACATCGACCATCACGTCTCGAACGACGGGTCCGCCGGGCACGCGTGGGTCGACCCGACCGCCGCCGCGACCTGCGAGATGATCGCGCTGCTGCTCCCCGAGCTGGGCGTCGGACTCGACACGGAGCTCGCCACCTGCCTGCTGGCCGGCATCGTCCAGGACACCCACACGTTCGTGCATCCCAACGCCACGCCCCGGACGCTGCGCGTCGCTGCGGAGCTGCTCGACGCCGGGGCCGACCTGCATGCCACCAACCGGGCCATCTACGCCGACAAGCCATACGCCACGCTGGCCCTGTGGGGCCGCATCCTGGCGGGGATGGGGGAGCGGCGCGAGGGGCGCATCGTCCACGCCACGATGACGCTCGCCATGCTCCGCGAGACCGGGGCCGCGCCGACCGCCGCGGAGGGCTTCGTCGACCTGCTGGGCATCACCCGCGAGGCGCGCGTCAACGTGCTCTTCAAGGAGCAGTCGGACGACGAGGTCAGGGTCAGCGTCCGCACCGTCGACCCGGTCGACGCGGTCGCCATCACCTCCCGCTTCGGCGGCGGCGGCCACGCCCGCGCGGCCGGCTGCACCGTGCGCGCGCCGATCGACGAGGCGCGCGATCAGGTCCTGTCCGCCTGCGAGGCGGAGCTCGACCGCGTCGATGCTGGGCGTCGTTAACCTCGACAAGCCGGTCGGCGTCACGAGCCACGACATGGTGGGGCTCCTGCGCCGCCTGACGGGGATGCGGCGCATCGGCCATGCCGGAACGCTCGACCCGCTCGCCAGCGGCGTGCTCCCGATCCTGGTCGGCGCGGCGACGCGCTTCAGCGAGGAGCTGACCGGCGGCCGCAAGCGCTACGCGGCGACGGTGCGCTTCGGGATCCGCTCGCTCACCGACGACGGCGAGGGGCCGCTCGAGCCGGCCGGCGGACAGCTGCCGGATCGCAGTGCCATCGACGCCGCGCTGGCGACCCAGCGAGGCACGTTCGAGCAGCGACCGCCCACCTTTTCGGCCCGCAAGCAGGGCGGACAGACCGCCCACCGCGCAGCTCGCGCGGGGACACCGCTGGACCTGCCGCCGCGAACCGTGACCGTCGAACGCCTCGACCTGGTCGGTCTCACGCCCGGCGAGGGCTGGCTCGACGCCGAGCTGGACGTCGTGTGCGGAGCCGGGACGTACATCCGCGCCATCGCCCGCGACCTGGGCGAAACGCTCGGCTGCGGGGCGCACCTGCACGCCCTGCGACGCACCGAGGCCGCCGGGCTGCGGGCCGCCGACGGCCACACGCCGACCGCACTCGAGGCACTGGCCGCCGCGGGGCGCCTCGAGGAGGCGATCCTGCCGGTGCAAGGGCTCCTGCCGTTCGCGCGCGTCGCCATCGACGGCGCCGCCTTCCGCAACGGCTCACCGACGCCGGTCGATGACGGGGAGCCCGATGGGCGGCGGGTGGTCGTGGACCGTGACGGTGGCCTGCTGGGGATCGGATCCGTGCGCGACGGACGGCTCCATCCCGAGAAGGTGATCCCCTCCGCATGACCGAGCCGCTCGGCGTGCGCAGCATCGGCGAGCTGCCCGCGGTCGGGCCGGCTGCGCTGTGCATGGGCGTCTTCGACGGCGTGCACCGGGGCCACCGGGCGCTCACGGAGCTGACGCGGCATGCGGCCGCCGAGCGCGGGCTGGCCAGCGTGGCGCTCCTGTTCGAGCCCCCGCCGGTCGAGGTGATGCGCCCCGGCCACCGCCTGGCACGCCTCGCCACGCCCGAGGAGAACCTGCGTCGCCTGGCCGGCGCGGGGGTCGATGTGCCGATCGGGCTCCACTTCGACGAGGCCGTGCGAATGCTGCCGCCCGACGCGTTCCTGGCGGCCCTGGCGCCGCCGATCGAGCTGCGCGTCCTGGTGATGACGTCGGACTCGGCGTTCGGGTACCGGCGCGCCGGCACCGCGGCGAGCATGGCGGCGCACGCCCGGGAGGCCGGCTTCGAGCTGCTGCTGCTCGACCCGCTGGTCGAGGCGGCTGGCGGCGTCGTCTCGTCGAGCCGGGCGCGGCAGCTCATCGCGCAGGGCGACCTGGCGGGAGCGGAGGCGCTGGTCGGAGCGCCGGCCTACCTTGCGGGCACGGTCGACGGCGACGGGGTGCTGGCGCTCGACTACGTCGCCGCGCTCCCGCCCTCGGGGGCGTATGTCGCGCAGCGCCGCGGTGGCGGTGAGGTGCGCCTGCGGGTCGACGGCGCAGCGGTCCGCGTGGCAGGTGCGCCGCCCGGCCCGGCCGAGCTGGACCTGCTCGGGCCGGCCTGATGGTCCGTGCGGAAACCGGACGCCTCTGCTAGACTTTCACCGTTACGGAAACGAATGTGGAGGAATATGTGCCGCTCGCCAAGGACGCGAAGAGCGCGATCGTCGACGACTACGCCACGCACGATGGCGATACGGGCTCACCCGAGGTGCAGATCGCGCTTCTCACCGAGCGGATCAAGTCGCTGACGGATCACCTGCGCACCTACCAGAATGACAACCACTCGCGCCGCGGCCTGCTGAAGCTGGTCGGGCAGCGACGTCGCCTGCTGGCGTACCTCGTTCGCAACGACGTGGATCGCTACCGCGCGGTGATCGGTCGCCTGGGACTGCGCCGTTAACACACCCCGAACCGCCACGACCCGGGCCGCGCGCCTGGGTCGGTTCGCATCCGGGCGGCCGAGCGTCATCGACGCCCGCACGCCCATCTCATCTCACCCCGATGCCCGCTGCCGCCGAGCGCCCCTGAGTCGCGCCATTCACGGTGCCACAGGCCGAGCGATCGCCAGTCGGGATCACATCATGTTGGAGGCATCAATTGTCCATCAAGGTTGAGGCGCCGATCGGCGACCAGACCTTCTCGCTCGAGGCGGGCAAGCTCGCCGAGCAGGCGGACGGGGCGGTCCTCGTTCGCTACGGCGACTCCGTGGTCCTCGCGACCGCCGTCGCCGCCAAGGAGCCCCGCGAGGGGGCCGACTTCTTCCCGCTCACCGTCGACTACGAGGAGCGGATGTACGCCGCGGGCAAGATCCCGGGCGGCTTCATCAAGCGCGAGTCGCGCCCGTCCGAGGCGGCCATCCTGGCCATGCGCCTCACCGACCGCCCGATCCGCCCGCTCTTCCCGAAGGGCTACTACAACGACGTGCAGGTCGTGCTGACCGTCCTCTCCACCGACATGGAGAACGATCCCGACATCCTGGCGCTGAACGGCGCCTCGGCGGCGCTGTCGATCAGCCACATCCCGTTCATGGGCCCGGTGGGCGCCGTGCGGGTCGGTCGCATCAACGGCGAGTTCGTCACCAACCCGACCAACAGCGACCTCGACGAGAGCGAGCTGGACCTCGTGGTCGCCGGGACGCGCGACGCGGTGATGATGGTCGAGGCCGGCG